>CAINRC010000052.1 GCA_903852495.1 uncultured Geobacteraceae bacterium
ACAGAACAAGCAGCGAATCAAGAAAAAAATCACATATAACTAAATAATATTAGATACTTATGTTAACTTTGACCTTTGTGCGAGGGCATCAGGTCTTGGTTTGCAATGTCTTTTGCAACGCTGTTGTTGCTGGTCGGTGCCGGAGTAGGGAGTGCTTCTGAAGCGGACGCCCTCATTGAAAAGTCTATGTCTGACACACTCGATACCTGGCGAGCGGGACAATATGAACAACTATTTGAACAGTTGGCGTCCCGAGGCACCACCACTCGCGAATCATTTGTGAAAAAAATGCGTGGATCATCAACTCGTCCCGCCTGTTGTTGGCAAAAGATGCAAAACTTTAAAGTCGTGGATGAAAATGGCCTGGAAGCTACGGCTTATGCCAAAATAGGGTTAGAGGGTACTGCCGGATCCCCTTCCTCGGCTACCCGCGAATTCAAACTGACGTTTCAGGAAGGCCTCTGGAAGATGCAGTTGCCGGATGTCTTACGGATCGCAGGGACGACCAGTAAAAAAGGGAGCGGCAAGAAGAAACATAACTCAAAGAAGGCTCGCGGGTCCAATCTTTGAGCAGCGGTAGTGTCTATATCATAGCGGGGAACAGATGATGAATGAATCAACTGAGCGAAACGACCTGGCGGGATATGCTTGTACCAGCGCGGCTTCACGCGGTAGAAAACACCCGGAAGAACATCGTGACAATCGTCCGGCTTTTGAGCGTGACAGGGATCGTATTATACATTGTGCTGCGTTCCGGCGGCTTGAATACAAAACCCAGGTTTTTGTAAACCATGAGGGAGATTATTATCGTACCCGCTTGACCCACTCACTTGAGGTTGCACAGATAGGAAGGGCCATCGCCCGCAAACTCCGGCTGAATGAAGAATTAACCGAAGCACTGGCGTTATCCCATGATCTGGGGCACACTCCGTTTGGCCATACCGGTGAGACCGTACTGAATAAACTGATGCAGGGTTATGGCGGTTTTGAACATAATATGCAGTCGTTCCGAGTCGTTGAAGAACTTGAGGAGCGATACCCGGGGTTTAACGGCCTGAATCTGACCTGGGAAGTGCGCGAAGGAATAATAAAACATTCAACTCCGTATGATGCCGCCAGCGAAATTATGGCAGAATTTCTTCCGGGCACCGTCCCTTCAATTGAGGGGCAGATAATTAACTATGCCGACGAAATCGCATACAATAACCATGACATCGATGACGGTCTGAAATCCGGCTACATAACACTGGAAATGCTGGAACGGGTAGATCTGTGGCGCGAGGTCTGTGACGGAGTGCGTAGGAAATACCCAACTATTGATGACAAACGTCTTGTTTACCAGACAATCAGTGCATTGATTGGTTTGCTGATTAACGACATTTGCTCCACTGCATCAGCCAATATTGAAAAACTGGGCATAACGTCGCTTGCTGATCTTCGGCGTCAGAACCGTGTCGTGGTTCATTTTGCTGATGATATAACCGAGCGGAATCTGGCGCTCAAACACTTCCTGTTTCAAAATTTGTATCGCCATTACAAGGTTGATAAAATGCGGGTAAAATCTGAGATATTTATTACCCGCCTGTTTGAAACGTACCTGCACTATCCAAACCTGCTCCCACCGAAATATCAGTTGCGTCTAGAACGCTTCGGGCTTCAGAGGGTGGTCTGCGATTACATTGCCGGCATGACAGATCGATTTGCGCTGGACGAATATAAACGGTTATTTGAGCCGTACGAAAGAGTGTAACAATGGAAGAAGCTGACAAAAACAATCAGTACGATTTTTTCGCTTTCCTCTCGCGTATGCGCTACATCAGTCGCTGGGGGCTGATGCGCAACACCGTGCCGGAAAACATTCAGGAACACAGTCTTGATGTTGCTGTGATCGCACATGCGCTGGCAATGATCCGCAATACCTATTTTGAGGGCAAGCTAGATGCTTCCCGCGCTGCGCTATACGGGATATTTCATGATGCCAGCGAAATTTTCACCGGAGATATGCCGACTCCGGTTAAACATTTCAATCCTGATTTCAAGCAGTCGTTCCATCAACTTGAGGATAAGGCGCGCCGGAAACTCCTTGCAATGCTGCCGCCTGAACTGTCCAGTGTGTATGAGCCGTTGTTCTTTTTTGATGATGAGGAAGAGTACGTCAAACTGGTGAAAGCTGCCGACAAGATTGCCGCATTGACGAAATGCATCGAAGAGGGGAAAAGTGGCAATCACGAGTTTCGCCGGGCAGAGGCAGAGCATTTTGAACAGTTGTCCGCAAGTACGCTGCCCGAGGTGATCTACTTTCTTGAAAAGCTCTTGCCGGGTTACCGGTTGTCTCTGGATGAGTTGAAACTGGGGTAGGGAGTTTGCAGGGTCAATTACCGGCATCTTCTTTAAGCGCCTGCTGAATAGCTTCGTCATAGGGCGTCAGACTGATGGGAATCAAGGTGCGGATGCTGTCTTCTCTGCAGACGACTTCATTTGCAAGCCCCTCTATAAGAGGCATTGAGACCGATGGGGGGACCGGGCTGAACAGGGCAACCCAGTAAGAGGAAAGCCGTGGGGTAAGCAGAGGCACCGGGATAATAAAGAGGTGTTTACCCTGAAGGGCTGCAAAGCGGAGCATCATATCCTTGTATGAGATTATATCCGGGCCGCCGATGTCGAAGGTTCTTCCGGCAGTCCGTTCATCACCGAGACACTCCACCAGATACGAGATCACGTCTTCAGCCGCAATAGGTTGGGAGCGGGTGTTTACCCAGCGTGGAGTGATCATGACCGGTAGACGCTTAACCAGGCTGCGCACCAGTTCGAACGATGCTCCCCCCGCTCCAATGATAACAGCGGCTCTCAGAAACGTGGTGGCAAAGGATCCCCCCCTGAGAATTTCTGCAACTTCAAGACGACTGCGGAGATGCTCCGAAAGTCCTTCTCCGGTTTCCCCCAATCCCCCGAGATAAATAACCCTTCTGACCCCGGCTTTTTCAGCCGCTGCAACAAAATTATTGGCCGCATCCCGGTCGCGGCGCTCAAATCCGGACCGACCACCAGCCATGGAGTGAACAAGATAGTAAGCGGTATCTACATATGCCAAGGCAGCGGGCAGTGTTTCCGGCTTCAACAGATCAGCAGCAACGACCTCTGCTCCGGATGGTAATTGGGCGGAGTCCGGATTTCTCACCATACAGCGTACGGGAACCCCCTTTGACAGAAGGGCCTGAACAAGCTTCCTGCCGATAAAGCCATTGGCACCGGTGACAAGTACCATAAACACCCCACAATTGGTTATGGAGGTGCGCCAACACGCACACTCGTTGAAAAATAAAAAAGCCTGACCACAAATGGCAGGCTTTTTTAAATGGTGGGCGAAACAGGGATCGAACCTGTGACATCCAGCTTGTAAGGCTGGCGCTCTCCCAGCTGAGCTATTCGCCCTAATATGGCGGGGTTGACGGGGCTCGAACCCGCGACTTCCAGCGTGACAGGCTGGCACTCTAACCAACTGAGCTACAACCCCTCAACAGTTTTACAAAGAACTATTTTTTCTTCTTAGGAGCTACGTTTACAGCTTCTTTCAGAGTTTTACCCGGCTTGAACTTAGGTACGGTTGCAGCAGGGATGTCAATTTTCTTACCGGTCTGAGGATTCTGACCTTTGCGGGCAGCACGTTTAGCAGTTGAGAATGTACCGAAACCGACGAGGCTGAGCTTGTCACCGCTTTTCAGTGCTGCAGTTACGCTGGCAATAAATGCGGAAACGGCTTTTTCTGCGTCTACTTTCTTAAGGCCAGCTTGCTCTGCTACTGAACTAATCAATTCTGCTTTTGTCACGTTACACCTCCAGTTTTTTTATTAAACAAACAAAGCGACTCATTTACTAACAGAAGTGTTCAAATTGTGTCAAGTTTTTTTTCGTGCAAACACGCATATTATGGGCTGTTGAGCGTGTTTTTTGTCATTGGAGGAATATTTAGAGCCGGTTAAGCAGAATAGCGTCAACCAAAGACACTGAAATCCAGATGATATCAGGCAGCTTCTTTCATTTCCTGATCATACACAATTATCGGCTTCTCCCTGTGGTAGATGACATCCTCACTGATCACAACTTCCTGGACATTCAGCTGAGACGGCACTTCGTACATTATATCAAGCATTGAATTTTCCAGAATCGCGCGCAGTCCGCGAGCTCCGGTGTTACGTTTCAGCGCTTCCTTGGCAATTGCTACCAGTGACCCGTCAGTAAAGCGCAGACGTACTTTTTCAAGATCGAAAAGTTTCTGATACTGCTTCACCAGTGAATTTCTCGGCTCTTTCAAAATCTGAACCAGCGCTTCCTCATCCAGTTCGGTCAGCGTGGCGAGCATGGGGAGACGGCCAATGAACTCAGGAATGTACCCGTATTTAAGAAGATCCTCTGGTGTCAAACTCTTCAGAAGTTCACCCAGTTTCTTTTCATCGCGCTTCTTTATGTCAGCGCCAAATCCGAGTGATTTCTTCCCGATCCGCTGCTGAATAACTGTTTCCAGGCCGGCAAAAGCGCCACCACAAATAAAGAGGATATTCGTGGTATCAACTTTCATAAATTCCTGTTGTGGGTGCTTTCTGCCACCTTTCGGCGGTATGCTGGCAATGGTGCCCTCAATAATTTTGAGCAGAGCCTGCTGAACCCCCTCACCGGAAACATCGCGGGTGATCGACGGTGAGTCAGACTTGCGGGCAATCTTGTCAATCTCATCAATGTAGACGATCCCCTTTTGGGCCCGTTCCACATCATAGTCCGCTGCCTGTAGCAGTGTAAGAATGATGTTTTCAACGTCTTCGCCGACGTAGCCAGCCTCGGTGAGGTTGGTTGCATCCGCCATGGCAAATGGCACTTTAAGAATTCTGGCCAATGTCTGGGCGAGGAGTGTTTTGCCTGAACCAGTTGGCCCGAGCAGCAGAATATTACTTTTCTGCATTTCAACATCACCCGGCTTACCGCCGGATTCAATCCGTTTGTAATGGTTGTAGACCGCGACGGAGAGGACTTTTTTAGCGACCTCCTGCCCGATCACATACTCATCAAGGATGTCCTTGATCTCGCGTGGTTTGGGCAGTTTCTTCATGTCCGGCCCGGTTGTTTCCTCCAGCTTCATCTCTTCTGCAATAATGTCATTGCACAGTTCTATGCATTCGTCGCAGATAAAAACGGCTGGCCCGGCAATAAGTTTTTTTACGTCATCCTGGTTTTTCCCGCAAAAAGAGCAGGTAAGGTGTTCCTGTGCTGCATCACGACGACTCATAGTGTGTCTCCAGTGAGCGGTTTACGGGTGAAAATGGCGTCAATCAACCCGTATTCTTTTGCATCTTCGGCAGACATGAAAAAATCACGCTCTGTATCCGCTTCAACCTTCTCTTTTTGCTGCCCTGACAGATCTGCAAGAATCCCGTTTAGCTCATCTTTCATGCGCAGAATCTCTTTTGCATGGATGCTGATATCGGTTGCCTGCCCCTGAAAACCGCCCAGGGGTTGATGAATCATGATTCTTGAATGAACGAGACTGTAACGTTTACCTTTTTCACCGGCTGAGAGCAGAACCGCACCCATTGATGCCGCCTGTCCGACACAGATAGTCGATACCGGTGCCTTGATGTAGCGCATGGTGTCAAAAATTGCCATGCCTGCGGTTACAACGCCTCCGGGCGAGTTGATATACAGGTGAATGTCTTTATCAGGATCTTCGGCTTCAAGAAACAGCAGCTGTGCAATGATGAGGTTTGCTACCGTATCGTCAATCGCGCCGCCAAGAAAAATAATGCGTTCTTTAAGCAGACGAGAATAGATATCATATGCCCGTTCACCCCTGCCGCTCTGCTCTACGACCATTGGGATATACATGGTGTTTCTCCTCAGGCGGCTTTTAGCTGCTCTGCAGTAACTTCGGTGATAATGGCGCTACCAATCAGAAGAGAGATCGCTTTGTCCTCTTTTATTTCTGATGTGATGGCATTCTTGGCTTTCGGGTTAGTTGTGTAATATTCCTTGATGCGGTCAAGCATTTCGGCATTTCCGGCAGCAATTTTTTCATAGTGTGCCGACAGGTCATCGTCCGAAACAGTTACGTTCTCTTTTTCCACCAGCGCCATCAACAACAGGCCGCCCTTGACTTTGTCAATAGCGTCGTCGCGGAAGCGTGCACGGAAACCTTCTGCATCAAGTCCCATCATTTCCAGCGACATCTGCTGACTCTTCAGGCGGTTTTTAAGATTTTCAAACATATGGTCCAGCTGACGTTTTACCATTGATTCTGGAACATCAAGCGGATTCTTTTTGATCAGAGCCTGTATCACGCGCTCCTTGAACTCATTGTCAATGCGGTCTTTTTCGTTTTTATCATGGTATTCAACCATTTTGGCGCGCAGCTCATCCATGGTGGTATATTCACCGAACTGCTGGGCAAAATCGTCGTCCAGTTCCGGGAGCTCTTTACGTTTTACTTCCTTTACGGTAACCGAAAACAAGCCCTTCTTCCCGGCAGGCTCCGCATTGTCGCTCCCGGCAGGAAGTTCAAGAGTAAACTCCTTTGATTCTCCCGCTTTCAGTCCGATCAACTGTTCTTCAAAGCCGGGGATCAGGCGGTTGGCACCGACCTCAACCTCTGCGGTCTGAGCGCCGCTGTTTTCTTCCGGCGAACCCTCCACCGTAATCGTGTAATCAACAGAAACAGTGTGACCGTTTTCAACCGCTGCGTCTTCAACAAGCGGAATCAGCTGTGCCATATTTTCCTGCATCCGTTTCAGTTCGTTTTCAACATTTTCCGGCTTGGCAATATAGGTTTCTTTCAGAGCTGTCAGGCCGGTGTATTCGTTCAGCAGTATCTGCGGCATGACCTCAAAAAGGGCGCTGTATTTAAACGGCACGCCCGCTTCAAGGATGTCGCTCTCAATAACAGGGGAATCAAGCGGCTCGACCTTGTGCTCATCCATCGCCTGGTAAAGGGTCTGCTGATATAAGCGGCGCATGACATCATCACGCATGGCGTCGCTGTAGGTCCGTTTGATGAGCTGCATTGGCGCTTTGCCGGGACGGAATCCCTGGAGCTTGGCTTTCTTCTGGATAGCCGAATACGCTTTTTCGATCTCTTCATTTACTCGTTCAGCGGGGATTTCGATCGTAATTTTTTTCTGAACCGGACTGATGTCTTCGACGTGAACCTGCATGGTAGCTATCCTCTTCTATGGTGAAATATAATGTTTGCATGTGAAGAACATTGGAACAAACATCGGGAAATTTGGATGGTGCGAGAGAGGAGACTTGAACTCCTATACCTTACGGTGCCAGATCCTAAGTCTGGTGCGTCTGCCAATTCCGCCACTCTCGCAACTGTCTTGATCCATGAAGCGATTGATCATGGTCACTGTTTTCCGGGCTAAAAAGATTCATGAAGATAGGTGATTATCATGGGGAGGTCAAGAAATTATTGAGTTACGTGCGGTATACATCCCGTTCTGTCAGCCGCCCGCCAGTTTTACCGTAAAGCCGCGCGCGTGTAATTCGGTTGACAACGCGTCACGGTGGTCCCCCTGGATTTCGATGACACCATCCTTTACCGTACCGCCGCAACCGCACTTTTTCTTGAGAATTCCCGCCAGTTCCTTGATCTCCGGCGCAGAACGGGGGATGCCGCTGATCACAATAACGGTGCCGCCGCCGCGCCCTTTGACTTCCCGCCGTAGTCGCACGATGCCGTCAGATGGGGGGGAGGCCGGTTTGTTCCCGGCTGTTCCGGATTTTACCCGTCCCGTTTCAGATGAGTAGACGAGCGTGCTGTTGGTGTTGTTCCTCATTTTCCCCAGTCCCGTGCATACCTGAAATCGCGGTCAATGGTGCGGTTCGATACCTTTGCAATAACCGGCAGACGCCGCTTGAAATGGGAATTCTGGATCTTTGCGTGGATTGATTCAACAAACTCTCCGTCGAAGCCCTCTGCCGCCAATTCCTGCCGCGTCAAACGCTTATCCACCATGCGGAACAAAAGCTTATCAACCTGACGGTACGAAAAACCGAGCTCTTCCTCGTCCGTCTGGCCGGCCCAAAGATCTGCGGAGGGCTGCTTTTCAATAACTTCACGGGGAACACCCATGGCAGCGGAGAGCTGCCATACCTGGCTTTTGTAGATATCCCCGATCGGGTTAAGGGCCGAAGCCATGTCGCCGTAGAGAGTGCCATATCCCAGCAGCAGTTCCGTTTTGTTGCTGGTGCCGAGAACGAGCGCGCGCAGCAGGGCCGAGTGGTCAAAAAGAATTGTCATCCGTTCGCGGGCCATTTTGTTGCCGCGTCGCATATTATCTGCATCGGGGAACTTCTCGAAATAGGCGTCCACCATGGTGGTGATCGGCACCACGGAAAATCTGATGCCACACGCCTCAGCCACCAGACGGGCATGCTTTTCGCTCTCCGGATTACTGGTTCTGTAGGGCATGCAGATGGCGTGGACATTTTCCGGGTCGAGCGCTTCTGCGGCGATAAACGCCACCAGCGCCGAATCAATGCCGCCCGATAGCCCCAATACAACCTTGCTGATGCCGACCTTGCGAACCTCTTCCCGAACAAAACCGACGAGGATCTTTCTCAATAATTCCGTATTAGCGAGTAATTCCGACATCACCGCCCCCTTTCCTGCGCGATGCGCTGCAGTTCCTGCATTGTCACGAACAGGTTCTCGTCGCGCATCATCGGTGAAAAAATGCGCTCACGCCGGAGAGCCCCTTCATGGACTCTGGCGGTGACGGAATCCTCCTCCAGCAGTAAGCCGCGTACCATTGATTCACCCGACGGCGCAATGTATTCCGATCCCCCCCAGAAATTGACACCGTCTTCAAAACCGACCCTATTGCTGTACAGCACCCGGCAGTTGAGAAACATGGCCGTTGTGGACACCAGTTTCTGCCAGGCCGCCGCCGAGCCGAGTGAATCGCCCTCAATACCCCGTGCGGGGCTGCTGGAAAGGCAGATCAGTGTGGTGGCGCCGTCCATGGCAAGAATATAGGAAGCCGAAAGGTGCCACATATCTTCGCAGATCAGCATGCCAAACCGCCCGAACCTGGTATCGAACGCCCGAAACGCTTCGCCGCGCGCCAGATAGCGCTGCTCGTCAAACAGGCCGTAGGTCGGCAGATACACTTTGCGGTGCAGGTGGCGGATCGCGCCGTCCTCAAGGTACAGAGCCGAGTTGAAAAAATGGTAGTCATCGGTCTCTTCCACAAAACCGATGGCAATGGAAATGCCCCCGGAAAGCTCCACCAGTCGCTGAATTTCGGCGGAATCGACCCGCAGTGCCACATCAGGCACAAGATCTTTGAGAAAATAGCCGGACAGTGCCAGTTCGGGGAACACAATCAGGTCGGCTCCGGCTTCCCTCGCTGCTGCGATCCGTTCTTCAACAGAGGCCAGATTTTCGACAACGCAGCCAAGCTTCGGTTTTATTTGGGCCAGAACAACAGTGAAATCCATGGCGACTCCTTTTAATAGGCCAGGTCAAAGGCGTTTCTGATGTGCTCAATGCTATGCGGGCGTTCAGTATGCAGCAGAATGGCAATTACGTCAAACCGTGCGTTATGGTCATGCAGACGATTCTTGCCGAGCCAGGTCAGCGCCGCCTTGGAAATCTGGCGCTGCTTGAACGGATTTACCGCCAGTTGCGGCACCCCGTATGACAGATCCCGCCGCGCTTTTACCTCCACAAAGACCAGGCTCGTATCCTCCGGGTCGCGGGCGATAATGTCCACTTCCCCCCCCTTGCAGCGGAAGTTCCGCTCCAGAATCCGGTAGCCGTGGGAGGTCAGAAACTGTGTCGCCACCTCCTCGCCCAGGGTGCCGGTTTCCTTGTTGCCCCTTGCATTGGCTGGCGGGGGAGCACTCTTTTTGATCCACCCGAACAGCTTCACGGTTGCTTTTCCAGAAAAGCACCGTCGTCAAAGCGGCCATTACCGTTCAACCCGCGGATACGGTAGTACTTATCCAACTCTTCCTCAAAGCGCACCCGGTCGATGGGGTGAATATCGATACCATCGCCGCTGCTTCCCGCTTCGCTGAAAAACCGTTCCGGCAGGATATCGTCACTCCGCGCAAAACCATTGGCGCAGTTGTAAAAACGCTCGGTCAACACGATCCGCCGGCCGATCTCCTTCAGGCGCTGCGGCGAATATGCCGTGCCGGTGATCGCGGTCAGCAGTTCGGCATATTCTTCCAGACTGGCACCGAAGAAGGCGAACTTGCAGGCCACCAGCGAATCGACGGCGGCGTTGGTGTCTTCGGCAATGTTGATGATCCGGGCCTTGCCGGAAAAGGAAAAACGGTCGGTCGGCACCGGCTTGCGCAGGATTTCGTGAGAGATCGGGTAGGCACGCAGGTGACAGCCGCCCCGGTTGCTGGTGCAGTAGGCCAGCGCCATGCCGTAGGCTCCACGCGGGTCGTATGCCGGCAGTTCCAGAGATTTTACACTCATGGACAGTTCCGGGTGTCCCAGAGTTTCCGCCAGGCGGCGGGAGCCGAGTGCCAGCAGTTCGCCGTCACCCCGGCGCAGGGCGATGTCCACCAGCAGCCCCGAAATCTCATCGGCAGCCGGAAAGCTCCCCTTGATTTCCCCCCAGGCCGACAGGGTGGCAGCGGCAGTAATCGTATCCATGCCCAGTTCATTGCAAAGGTCATTTGCTGCGATAATGGCACGTAGCGAAGCCACATTGTTCAGGGCGCCGAAATGGGAAACAGTTTCATATTCCGGAAGAGCTTTGCCCGCTGCTGATGATTTCTTGCATTGGATCGGGCAGCCGTAGCAGCCGTCCTTCTTTGCGCCGCAGGCATCCTTGATGGTCGGCCCGGAATAGTTGGCGGAATGCTCGAAAAAGGTTTTGCGGAAATTCTCGGTCGGGGCCATGCGCCGCTGGGCCATCAGGTCGACCAGAACCGGAGTGCCGAATTCTGCAATGCCCAGGGGCCCGAAGATAACCGGAGACGCCTTGAACAGACGCATGATGTTCTGCCGGGCCGTTTCAAACAGCACCGGGTCGGCGATGGCGGTTGTACCCTGCCCCTGTACGGTCACCGCCTTGAGGTTTTTGCTCCCCATAACTGCGCCAAGTCCGCCGCGACCGACCGAATTCCCTTCACCCATCATGATATTTGCGAACAGGACGCCGTTTTCACCGGCCGGACCGATAGCGGCCACACTTCCCCGCTCCTTGAGCGCCGCTACGGTCGTCGGGATGTCACTCCCCCAGAGCAGCCCTGCATCCAGCAGTTCCACGCTGTCGGCGGTAATGGCCAGAACGACCGGCCGGGGACTTTTTCCGGTAATGAAGAGCGCGTCTACCCCGGCCGCTTTCAGTCGCCAGGCAAAACGCCCCCCGGCGGAGCAGTCGTAAATTGTGCCGGTCAGCGGCGAACGGGATACAACGGAAATACGGGCGGACGTTGGTGCCGGTGTACCGCATAACGGGCCGCCGGCGAAGATCAGGGGCATGAGGGGATCGAACGGGTCAAGCTGATATGTGTCACGCATCAGGCGGATACCCAGACCACGCCCGCCGAGATATTCCTCCAGAATCGTGGGGGGAAGCTCTTCACGCAGAGCGGTTCCGGTCGTCAGGTCAACCCTGAGTATGATGCCGTTCCATCCGTTCACGGTACGTTTCCCGAAACAGCGGTAATTGCTGCGAGTAACTCATCCGGCGTTCCGGCCGGAATATCTGCCTCACCCAGTTCTTCCGCGCTGCCATACCCCCAGGCACAGCCGATGGAAGCGATGCCGGCCTGTCTGGCCGCTGCAAAGTCGTTGATACTGTCGCCGACCATGAGACATTCCGCCGGAGCCACTCCAAGCAGTGCCGCGATTTTTAGTAAGGGGAGGGGGGACGGCTTTCTTTCGGGGAAGGTGTCGCCACCGGCTATGGCGGCAACAAGCGGGGAGAGTCCGAGTACCTGCAGGATAAGCGCGCTCAGGTCTTCATTCTTGTTGGTAATCACCGCCATCTTGATGTCGCGGGCGGCAAGCTCGTGGAGTAGTTCCGGAATCCCGGGATACAACCGGCTTTTGTCGGCGATATGCTCCCGGTTGAAGTCCAGAAACAGGGAGAGCGCGCGGTCAATATCGTCCTCTGTCGCGCCGGGAAGCGCCTGCTGTACCAGATTACGAGCCCCTTTACCGACTTTCAGGCGTACTTCAGCCAGTGTCAGTGGTGGTCGGGAGAACGTCTCTCTCATGTGATTGGCCGCATCGGTCAGATCCGGCAGTGAATCCACCAGAGTGCCGTCAAGGTCAAAAAAAACGGCCCGAATGGTCATGCCGGATTTGATTTCAACGGTGCATCCGCTTTGGGGAGAACAATCACGGGTGGTGTTGCCGCGCGGTAGAGGAGGAACGTTTTACCCAAGATCTGGGCGACATCGGCCTGACACGCTTCGGCCAGGGTTTCTGACGCTTCATGCTTGTCCAGCATGCAGCTTTCAAGGAGCTTCACCTTGATCAGTTCGTGATGGTCAAGGGACACGTTGGTTTCAGCAACCAGCGCCTCTTCAATCTCTTTCTTGCCGATCTGGATAAGCGGTTTTAGTTTGTGCCCAAGGGCCCGCAGGTGTCGTTTCTGTTTTCCGGTCAACATAAGTGTATAAGCTCCTGATGATGTGGTGAATTAATACCTGATGCTATAGCATACCGGATAAGCCGCTGGCAAATCACAATTCCGCAGAATCTTGCACCCGTCACTCCGACCCGCCACTCTGTCGGAGCAGCCCGTCCAGTTCACCGGGGGTGGCTACGGCGGGGTAACAGCTGCCCGGCACACACAGGGAGAGGGCAAGGGGAGCAGCACGTTTTTCACAGCGGATAATCAGAGCGGTGATGGTGTGACTGCGCAGGGCTGCGTTGAGCTTGAACGCTTCAGCTGTGTCGGTGGCTCCGGCAAACGTGGCGATGGTCGGCTCCGCTTCCAGCAGTGCCAGGGTTTGCAGGGCACCCAGATGTCCCAGCGGGTTGTGCGAAAGCTCGGCGATGACGCCCTCCAGCGCCCTGCGTGCTGCATCAAGCAGCTCCGGCCGGTCGTCAATCCATGCCAACCGGTACAGAACATGGGCGGTGCGGCCGAGAGCCGACGGTGTGACACCGTCGTGGTCGGAGGAGACCCTGGCCGGCATCTGCTCCGCATCGTGTCCGGTCAGAGTGAACTCACCGGAGTCCGGATCACGGAACAGGCGGAGCAGCTCCTCCGCCAGCTGCCGTGCTTCCGCAAGCCATAGATCGTCAAGAGTTGCCTCATACAGATCCAGCAACCCGCCGGTCAAAAACGCGTAATCCTCCAGAAAACCGGGTACCTCCGAAGCTCCGTTCAGGTAACTGCGCAGCAGCCTGCCATCGGCGCGGCGGAGGGCACCAAGGATAAAGTGCGCCGCCCGGGCGGCGCTGGTCACGTACTTCTGCTCGCCGCAGACAATCCCTGCGGTGGCGAGCGCCCCGATCATCAGTCCGTTCCAGGAGGTGATGATCTTGTCATCCCTGAGCGGGCGGATACGTCCTTCCCGTCGCTCCAGCAGCTTCATGCGGCACCGCTCCAGCAACTCTCCCGTACTGACGGGGTCCACCCGCTCGCGGTTGCAAAACTCTTTCAGTTTAGCCGGGGCGACAAGGATGTTGTGCCCTTCAAAATTACCCCGACCGGTCACGCCATGGAAGCGGCAGAACAGATCGGAGTCCGGGCCGAGGCAGCCGTCAATTTCATCCTTGTCCCACAGGTAAAATTTGCCTTCAACCCCTTCCGAATCGGCGTCCAGCGCAGAACAAAAGGCACCGTCCGCTGTTTGCAGTTCCCGGCCGGCAAAGGTGAAAATATCGTCCGTTATGGTGCGGAAATAGCGGTCTCCGGTGCGTAGATACGCCTCGGTCGCCACCCGGGCCAGCATGGCCTGGTCGTAGAGCATTTTCTCGAAATGCGGCGCCAGCCATCGGCTGTCAACGGAATAGCGGTGCAGCCCGCCGCCAAGGTGGTCCCAGATGCCGCCCCCCCGCATCTTCCGCAGGGTTCGCAGCGCCATCTCCGCCGCCTCCGACCGGTTCGTCCCCCCCTGGCCGAGCAGCCAGCTCAGGTACATCGGCATGGGGAATTTCGGGGCGGAACCGAACCCGCCGTTCTCCTGATCATGGATTTTCCGGAGCTGTTCCAGCGCCTTCCGGGAAGCGGCGGCCACATCCGGGGCAACCGCCTCCTCCCGATGCTGCCGGGCATCCGCCAGAGCTTCCATAATTCCCTGGCAGTTTTTTTCAATCATGTCCGGACGCTGCCGCCAGAGTGTGGCGATATTGGCCAGCAGCTCCATCAGGCCGCTCATGCCGTTCCGTCCCCGTTTGGGGAGATAGGTTATGGCCATGAACGGACGTTTGTCCGGGGTCATGAAGATGTTCAGCGGCCAGCCGCCGCTTCCGGTGAGCGTCTGCGCTACGGCCATGTGAAAATCGTCGATGTCCGGGCGCTCCTCCCGATCGACCTTGATGCAGATGAAATGGCGGTTCAACAGGGCGGCAACTTCATCATCCTCGAAGGATTCATGGGCCATGACATGGCACCAGTGGCAGGTGGCGTAGCCGATGGAGAGCAGGATCGGCAGGCTCTCCCTGCGGGCCGCGTCGAACGCCGCCGTGCCCCACTCGTACCACTGGACCGGGTTTTCGGCATGCTGCAGCAGGTAGGGGCTGCGGGCGAAAATAAGTCGGTTGAAGCGCGTGCCGCCGTCTGCCGGCAGGGACGATTTGTCCAGTGTCATCAAACTGGTAACGTAAGCAGCGGTATCGTTCGGTGAGGCCATGCGGGTCTCCTGGAAATCTGATTATCACTGATCTCCCGCTGTTCAAGTTCCTCTCCCTTCAAGGGGGAGGGAGATATAATGAGGCGGGAAATCAGCACTAATCAGATTTAAAAATAACAATATCTTTACATCAGTGAAGAGGAAATGCGGATTCCAGAAGTTGAACCCTACTCCGCCAACATCCGCGCAAAAAAATCCGCAGCCATATCTTTCGGTTCTGCGGAGGTATCCCCACCGCCGGTCGTAACGCCATTCAACAGATGCTCCGGAATCTCGGCCAGAAACCGGCTCGGCAGGCGCCCCTCCACCGCTCCGTACTTGCGGCGGGTCTGGCAGCGGGAGATGGTGAGATACTTTCTGGCCCGGGTGATGCCGACGTAACAAAGGCGCCGCTCTTCGGCCACGGTCGGGTCCTCTTCGATGGAGCGTTTATGCGGCAGCAGGTTTTCCTCCATCCCGACCAGCCAGACGTGACTGAACTCAAGCCCTTTGCTGGAATGCAGCGACATCAGCGTGACGGCGTTGGTTCCCTGCTCTTTGCCGTCCTCTGCCGGTTTGTCTTCATCCATGAGTGATATCCGTTCAAGGAACGCCGATAGCGTCCCCCGGGGATTCTGTGCTTCATAGGCGGCGAGCGAGTTGACCACCTGCTCAATGTTTTCAATCCGTTTGCGCGCCTGGGGTGCGTCATTCAGGGTCCGGTACAGTTCGTCTTCGATACGCAGCCGGTTGAACAGGGTGTTGACCTGCGCCCCCATGTTGTGATTGGTGAAGCCGGCCATAACCTCCTTCATCATGGCGTGAAACCCCAGCACCGTTTTCCGGCATGATGCGGAAATGTCCCCGATTTCCCCCGCCCGCTCCATGGTTTGATACAGCGGCACGTTATGATTCATGGACCACTGGTTCAGTTTGATCAGTGTCGTGTCGCCGATTCCCCGGCGGGGAAAATTGATGATGCGGAGCAGTGATGCCTCATCACTCGGATTGTCGATAACCTTGAGGTAGGCGATGGCATCCTTGACCTCTTTCCGTTCATAAAACTGCTGCCCTCCGATCACCACATAGGGGATGCGCTCCAGGCGCAGCTTCTCTTCAAAAGCGCGGCTCTGGGCGTTGGAGCGATAAAGGATGGCCAGATCAGACCAGCGCAGTTTTTCGCGGTACTGCTCCAGCATGATCTGCTCCACAACCCGGTTCGCCTCATCCTCTTCACTTTCCGCCACAATCAGATCAATCTCCCGCCCCTTGCCGCCGGCTGTCCAGAGCGCCTTGTCCGTGCGCAGCTGATTGTTCTTGATGACACTGTTGGCGGCATCAAGAATGGCACCGGTGGAGCGGTAGTTCTGTTCCAGTTTGATGGTTACGCAGCCGGGGTGATCCTGGGCAAAGTTGAGGATGTTCTGCACTTCGGCGCCCCGCCAGCCGTAGATGGACTGGTCATCGTCGCCGACGACGCAGATGTTGCCATGTTTTTGGGCCAGCAGCGAAATCAGCAGGTATTGTGATGCGTTAGTATCCTGGTATTCATCCACCATGATGTAGCGGAAGTGTTCCTGCCAGTGGCTGAGAATGGCCGGGGTGGTTTGCAGCAGTCGCACGGCGAGCATGATGATGTCGTCAAAATCAATAGCGTTGAACCCCTTCAGCAGTTCCTGATAGCGGGGATAGACCGCCGCCGTGGCAACCTCAAGCGGGTCATGCCGGTCCGGAGCAAACTCCTTCGGCCCGATCAGGCGGTTTTTCAGGGCGGATATCTTCCAGAGAATCCGGTCCGGATCGATTTTTTTCGGATCGATGTCCCGTTCACGAACGGCCTGGCGTATAACGCCAGCCTGATCGGAGGTGGAGTAAATGGAAAAATTGGGCTTGAAGCCGAGCGCCCGGATATCTCGGCGGAGGATGCGGACACCGAGCGAATGGAAGGTGGATATGACGATGCCGGTAGCCAGGCGGCCGGCCATGCCGCCAACCCGTTCGTTCATTTCCCGGGCGGCCTTGTTGGTGAACGTTACCGCCAGGATGTTTTCGGCCGGAATCCGCTTCTCTTTCAGGAGGTGAACGATGCGGGTGGTAATCACCTGCGTTTTGCCGGATCCCGCGCCGGCAAGGATCAGCAGGGCTCCTTCGATCGTATTGACGGCGCGTTGCTGTGGTGGGTTGAGTCGTTTCATGCCCTATGATGTACCATGGTTGAAGGGGGGGATGCAAACCGTGATGCAGTGCCGGGTTGTAAAACGCTAGTGTAGACGATCAATCATGTTGCAAAATCAGATATATACGATACAATCCCGCCCATACGTTAATTTGTCTTGAGTTTCAGGAGGGCGTGTGAAAGTGAGCCAGTCCAGTAAAAAACAGGCACCAAAAAAAGCAAAGCGCGGGGCGGACAGTACCGTTGTGGCCAAACTGCCGAAAGTGAAAAAAGAAAAAACCGTGAAGCTGGTGGAAAGTATCATGCCGCTTCCGGAACCGCTGTCGGCCCCACCGGATTTTGATCTGTACGACAGCGAATGGTATTTGAACCGGGAGTTGACCTGGCTGTCGTTCAATCGCCGCGTGCTGCATGAAGCGGAGGATGAGCGGACGCCGCTGCTGGAACGGCTCAAATTCATTGCCATTGTGAGCGGCAATCTGGATGAATTTTTTATGAAGCGTATCGGCGGCCTGAAGCAGCAGATCGGGGCCGGTATGCGCGAATTGTCGCTTGATGGACGCACGGCGCGTCAGCAGGTGACAGAATGTTATGCTGAAATACGGGATATTGAAGCCCGCAAGGAACAGGCCTTCGGTGCAATTTGCGCCCTGCTGGAAGAAAAAAATATCCGCATTGAGTACTACGACGAGTTGACCCCGAAGGAAAAGAAGCTGCTGAGGGAGTTCTATTACTCGAATATTTTCCCGCTTCTGACGCCGCAATCGATCGATCCCGCCCACCCGTTCCCCTTTATTTCAAACCTGTCGCTGAATCTATTGGTATCGCTGCGCTATGCCAAAGGGCGGCAGAGCTCTCTGGTGCGGATCAAGGTGCCGGTCAACGCCGGGACTCCCCGCTTTATCCGGATCGGCAAGGGGGAGCATTTCATCCGGCTGGAAGAGGTCATGATGAACAATCTGGACATGCTCTTCCCTGGCATGGAGGTTGTTTCTTGCGAGCTGTTCCGGGTGACGAGGAACGCTAATACGGAAAAGGATGAAGAAGAAGCCGACGATCTGATGGAGATGATCGAATCGGAGCTGAAAGAACGCAAATTCGCCCCGATTGTGCGGTTGGAGATCGGCAGCGGTATGGACCCGGTACATCGCGGCCGCCTGGCGGCGGAGCTGGAGTTGGATGAGGCGACAGATGTTTTTGAAGTTCCCGGGCTCCTCGCGCAGCGCGATCTTTTTGAACTGACGCAGCTCGATTTCCCCCGCCTGCATGACCCACCGCATCACCCGGTTGATCATCCCCAACTCCAGATGCAGCGCAATATTTTCCATATTATCCGTGATTCCGGCGCCATTCTCCTGCAGCACCCGTATGAATCGTTCTCCACATCGGTGGAGCGTTTTCTGCGCGAGGCGGCGACCGATCCCAAAGTTCGCGGGATCAAGATGACGCTTTATCGCACATCCCGACAGAGCCGCATTATCGATGCCCTGATTCTTGCCGCCCATAACGGCAAACAGGTTGCTGTGGTGGTTGAACTGAAGGCCCGTTTTGACGAGGCGGCTAATATCAGTCTGGCGGAGAGGATGGAGGAAGCGGGGGTTCACGTTACCTATGGTGTTGTCGGTCTGAAAACCCACTGCAAGGTTATCATGGTGGTACGGCAGGATTATAACGGGCTGCGGCGCTATCTGCACATCGGCACAGGAAATTATCATGCTGATACGGCCCGCCTGTACTCCGATGTGGGGCTGCTTACCTGCGATCAGGTGATTGCGGAGGATGTCACCGAGCTGTTCAATTTTCTTACCACCGGGTTCCTGCTCAAACGAAAATATTCACGTCTTGCCCTGGCACCTCGCATGCTGAAAAAGACTTTACTTGACAAAATAGAACATGAGATCAATATTCACCGTGCTGGCGGAGAAGGACTCATCCGCTTCAAGATAAACGCACTGGAAGATGGTGATGTGGTGCGGGCGTTATACCGGGCTTCCATGGCCGGTGTAACGGTTGATTTAATTGTCCGTGATACCTGCCGTCTGCGGCCTGGCATCCCGGGACTTTCCGAGAATATCAGAGTCGTCAGTGTGGTTGGCAGATTTCTCGAGCATGCCCGGATTTACTATTTCCGCAATAGCGGTGCCGACGAATATTTTATCGCCTCTGCCGACGCAATGAAGCGTAATCTGGAGGCCCGTGTTGAAATTCTCTGCCCGGTAGAACCGCCGGAGTTAGCTAAAGAGTTGGGGGTGATATTTGATACGCATCTTGCTGATCAGCGCTCTGCCTGGGATATGCAACCCGATGGCAGTTACGTCCAGCGGCGACCCGTTGAGGGGCAGGGTGAGGGGAGCCATCGCACTCTGATTTTGAAAGCAGAAAAGCGGGTTCGGGAAACATTGAAAAAGAT
>CAINRC010000053.1 GCA_903852495.1 uncultured Geobacteraceae bacterium
GGCGAATGGAACCTTGCCTGCATGGCGTACAACATAAAAAGGATGCATGCATTAACAATTGCTTAATAAACAGTTAAAACAACCCTGAAATTTTAAAAACAGGCATCCAAAAGTGTGCTGAAACAGAACAAGGACACTTTAATTGGCAAAACGGAAGGTATTGACCGTTCGAGTTCTCCAGATGGTGGAAAATTGAAGGGAGGGTCAATTCAGTCAAGATTTCAAGTCCGACAGACTCCTAGTACTCTGAAAGCAAAAGGCCCCTGTCTCATCTCGATACATTTCCAAAAAACACAGGCAGTTAGGCCCGCCCCATACCAATTCTGCTAGGCATGCTTCAGCGGATGTTCTTTTAAATACGTTCTCAATGCATCATCAATTCGAGACTGCCACCCAGTTCCGGAAGATTTGAAATTTTCCACCACATCTTGGGATAGCCGGATAGCAATTGATTTTTTGGTTGGGGCTTTTTGCGGGCCACGGGTTCCGGGACGATGAATGATAGCCCGTGCCCAATCCTCATCTGTTTTAAGAAAATTGTCCGGGTCGTCCATAGCCATGCGCTCTACAGTCTCTTCGGAAAAGTTGCTGACTCGTTCCGTATCGGTCATTATTTCACCTCTGGAACGCATCTCCTTTATTTCATTTGGGGTGCGTCTGACTATTTTAGCCATAATATAGACTCCTTTCCCTGCGACTGGCTTTCCGTAGTGAGATACAGCGAACGACATCTCCACGTAACGTGTAGGTGAGAGAAAGTACTACCACTTCGCCGTTAACTTCGGCAATATCTAACCACCGGTGCTCATGCGGCCGGTGACTTTCAACCGTAATCTTACCTGGTGACTCAAAAACAAGCTGACCGTCAGCAAGGTCGTATCCGTGTTTTTCAAAATTTTTCAGTCGCTTATTTTCATCCCATTCGTAGACCATGTTTATTGTATATACGATTTGTCGCGGCACGTCAACGATTCCGGGGAATGGGAGTGAAAGGCACTAGCGGGGCGCCCCTGAAAGTGAAGATTCAGAGAAAAAGCGAGTTTCCAGCCCCAAGCCTGTTTTGACATCACCGGGTAGCGCCTGGATCAATAAAAAGGGTCGCATTCCACCTCCAAAACATTACGGAGTTGAATACGACCCTTATCTTCACCACCAGAAGCAAGCACGCCGTCAGTCCACTGTCAGTGTTTCATCCCCGAATATTTCAACCGCCCCTTTTTCAAATCCCTTTTTTTCATCAGCACAAAAATCACCGGCGTCATAATCAGCACATGCACCGCTGAGGAGATCATCCCGCCGATCATCGGCGCGGCGATCGGCTTCATGACGTCCGCTCCGGTGCCGGTTGACCACATGATCGGAATCAGCCCCAGCAGGGCAACGGCAACGGTCATCAGCTTGGGACGCAGGCGCAATACCGCCCCTTCAAACGTGGCGTCGTAGATGTCCTGCTCCGTGCAGGGACCGTCTTTCAGCTTTTTATCCAGAGCCTCGTGCAGGTAGATCACCATCACCACCCCGGTCTCCACGGCGATACCGTACAGGGCGATAAAGCCGACCCACACCGCCACCGACAGGTTATACCCCAGGGCCGACACCAGATACACCCCCCCAACCAGAGCAAAAGGGACCGAGAGCATGACCATGCTCGCCTCCAGCGCCGAATGGAAGGTGAAGTAAAACAGTATGAAAATGATGACCATCCCGAGCGGTATCAGCAGCTGCAGACGCGCTTTAGCACGGACCTGATTCTCCCACTGTCCGGACCACGCCACATAGTATCCGGGGGGCAGCTTGAGCTGTTTTTCCAGCGTCTGTTTAGCTTCGGTGACAAAGCCCCCCATGTCGCGGCCACGAACATTCAGGAAGACAAGAGAGCGCAGCAGCCCCCCCTCGCTGTTAATCTCCGGGGCACCGGTGGATATTTTAAGCTTTGTCACCAGAGAGAGCGGTACCTGGGCACCCTCCGCACTCCCCACCAGAATACGGCGGATGGCGGGGATATTGTCGCGGTAATCGCGCTGGTAGCGGAGACGAATCGGAAATCGGTTTCTCCCGTCAACGGCTGTGGTGAGCATCTCCCCCCCCAGCGCCGTTTCAATAACGGACTGGATATCGCCGACACTTACGCCGTAACGGGCCGCCGCCTCGCGGTCGATATCGATATCGAGGTAACTGCCGCCGGTCACCCGTTCGGCAACCACATCGGCCGCGCCGTTAATCGGCTTGAGGATCGCTTCGGCCTGAATCGCCAGATCCTTCAGCACGTTGAGGTCACTGCCGAAGATCTTGACCCCCAGGTCGGTCCGCACGCCGGTGGAGAGCATATTGATCCGGTTGATGATCGGCTGGGTCCAGCCGTTGCGCACCCCGATCTGCTGGAGCTTGGTGTCCAGTTCGGCCACTATGTCGGCTTTTTTGACCCCGGGGCGCCAGGAGTTTTTCGGTTTGAGGATGATGATACTTTCAAACATGGAGACCGGTGCCGGATCGGTGGAGGTTTCGGCCCGGCCGACCTTGCCCAGTACGTGCTCCACCTCCGGCACACTTTTGATGATGGCGTCCTGCACCTGAATGATCCGCTTGGCCTCGGTGATGGAAATATTGGGCAGCGTGACCGGCATGTAGAGCAGCGACCCTTCATCCAGCGGCGGCATGAACTCGGAACCGAGCCCCATGAACATCGGCACGGCAACCGCCAACGCCACGAGGTTGAGGGCGATGACCGTCTTTTTCCAGACCAGTACCCAGCGGATCACCGGTGAATACAGCCGTATGAAAAACGTTGATACCGGGTTGGCGCTCTCCGGCGGCATTTTGCCGCGCATGAAAAAATACATCAGCACCGGCACCAGCGTGATGGCGATCAGTGCCGAACCCATCATGGAAAAGGTCTTGGTAAAGGCGAGCGGATGGAACAGCTTTCCCTCCTGCCCTTCCAGCATGAACACCGGCACGAAGGAGAGAACGATGATCGCCAGGGAGAAAAAGATCGCCCGCCCGACCTGCTTGGCCGAGGCGATGACCACCTCGAGACGTCTGCCGTCCCGCTCCTCCGGCGGCATTTCGGAAAGGTGGCGGTAGCAGTTCTCCACCATGATAACACCGGCATCCACGAGGACACCGATGGCGATGGCGATTCCCCCCAGCGACATGATATTGGAGGTAACCCCCATCAGTTTCATGGTGATGAAGGCGATCAGCACCGAGATCGGTAGAGTCAGCACGATCACCAGTGCACTCTGGAAGTGCAGCAGGAAGATCAGAATCACCAGCGACACAACAACCGATTCTTCCAGCAGATTTTTCTTCAGCGTATCCACCGCCCGCATGATCAGGTCGGAACGGTCGTAGGAAACCTTGATCTTCACACCGGGGGGGAGCCCTTTTTCCAGTTCCGTGATCTTGGTCTTGACCCGGTCGATAACATCCTTGGCGTTCTCGCCGTAGCGCATGACCACGATGCCGCCCACCGCTTCACCTTCACCGTTTATATCCAGCAGGCCGCGCCGGATGGCGCCGCCGGTCTGCACGGTTCCGAGATTTTTTACATAAATCGGCGTGCCGCGCATATCGGCTCCCACGACGATATTCTCCAGATCCGCTTTCGATGTGACGTAGCCCCGGCCACGGATAAGGTATTCGGCATCAGCCTGCTCGATCAGCCGCCCCCCCACATCCTTGTTGGAAGCCTTGACTGCGTCCATGACTTTGGCAACCTTGATGTTGTAGGCGAACAGTTTGGCCGGATCCAGGTCGATCTGGTATTCCCGTACCAGACCGCCGATGGAAGCAACCTCGGCCACCCCCTGAACGGTATTCAGCTGATAGCGAATGAACCAGTCCTGCAGGGTACGCAGCTGCTCCAGGTCATACCCTTTTCCCTCGATGGTGTACCAGAACACATGCCCCACACCGGTGCCGTCAGGACCGAGAGTCGGGGTCACGCCGGCGGGGAGGAGCGAAGCGGCGTAATTGAGCCGTTCCAGTACCCGGGTCCGGGCCCAGTAAATGTCGGCCTTGTCTTCAAAGATGACGTAAATCATGGAAAAGCCGAACGCGGAAGAGGCCCGTACGGCACGCACCTGCGGCAGCCCCTGCAGATTGGTTGCCAGCGGATAGGTAACCTGATCCTCCACAACCTGCGGTGAACGACCGGGGTACTCGGTAAACACAATCACCTGGTTGTCAGACAGGTCCGGAATGGCATCCACCGGTGTTTTGTACACCGACCACCCCCCCCAGGCGATGATCAGGGCGAACATCATCAGGACGATAACGCGGTTACGGGCGGAGTATTCGATAATTTTTTCGATCATGATAGTAGATCCAGTGTACCGTTGAGGTGCAGAGACAGTGCTGCTGTGATTACATCTTCATATCATCCATAGTGATCGCTTTTTTGCCGGGAGCCGGCGGGGTCGGTGCAGGGGGCTGCCCCTTGACGTCCGCTTTTCCCCCCGTATGCCCGCTGTGGTCAACGGCGCCGCCGCCTTTCAGCTGTGATTCGGAGTCGATCAGATACGCTCCGGATACGGCAACCTTGTCTCCCGCTGCAAGCCCGGAAAGAACCTGAACTTTGTCATCGGTCTGCTGGCCAAGCCGGACGTCACGCGGTTCAAACATTCCGGGAGAGGTTTCCACCCAGACGGTCTGGCGCTTGCCGCTGTCCATAACCGCCGTTACCGGAACGACAATGGTTTTGCCGAGCGGCACCTTGATGAGCGCTTTGACAAACATGTCCGGTTTGAGTTTCATGCCCGGATTCGGCATTTCAACCCGTACTTTGACCGTTCTGGTTTTGGGATCGAGGAACGGATAGATAAACGCCACCTTCCCCATGAACGGCTTGCCCGGATAGGACTGGGATTGTATTTCTACCTGCTGGCCGACCCTGATGTTGGAGAATTCGTTTTCATACACCTCAATCTCCACCCAGACTGAGGAGATATCGGCCACATTGAACAGCACCTCGCCCACATTGACGTACTGACCCTTCTGCACCATCTTTTCAATGACAACCCCGGATTGCGGCGTGTAGATCGGTATGCGGATATTCGGCTTACCAGCCTTCTCCAGTTCGGCGATCTGGCTTTCTTTCACCCCGAACAGCATGAGGCGTTGTTTGGCGGACTGCACCAACCCTTCCCCGTTCTGGGAAATCGAGGGGATCGGTGACCCCTTCAACTGTTCACGACTCCTCACCGCCAGTAGGTATTCCTGCTGGGTGGCCACCAGATCGGGTGAGTATATTTCGGCCACCGGCTTGTCCCTGCTGATATACGCTCCGACGGTGCTGACATTAAGCTGGTCGATCCGGCCGGCGATCCAGGCGGTTACCTTGGCTTGACGGGACTGGTCATACTGGACGATCCCCACGGCATTGATTTCTTTATTGAGGGCAGCCTGTTTCACCTCCAGCGTGGCCACATTGGCCATAATCCGCTGGGCTGGGGAAAGGGTTACCTGGCCCGGCATATCCCCCTGCTGCTTTGCTTGCGGAGTCGCCGACTGGGCGGTCGTATCAATTTTCTTGATCAGTTCCATGCCGCAGATCGGGCAGGTTCCCGGCTTGTCCTTGATGATGAACGGGTGCATGGAACAGGTGTAAAGGGTCTTGGCTGCGTGTTCCAGCTTGGAATGACCATCACCGTCATCTTTGAGCCAGCCGTTTTTGTACAGCCAGCCTCCTCCGACCAAAACGACAAGTATCAGGAGTGCCGACGGAAATACTATCTTCTTGTTCAGGGCCATGGCCATACCTCTTGAATGGATACTGTTAGTGCTGGTGTGACGGCTCGGAGGCCGGTGCTGCCACAGTGAGGTCGGTTCCGATTGCCGCCTCAAGCTGCGCCAGTTTCATCATGTATTCGGCCTGGGACTGGTACAGGTCCCGTTCGTAATTGAACAGGTTAAGCCGCCCGTCCAGCAGGGTCAGAAAATCAACCTTGTTGACGCGGTAGCTGATAACGGCTGACTCCAGTGATTGCTCGGCCTGGGGGATAATGCCCCCCTGGTAAAGTTCCACCAGTTTTTTCAGGCGGTCCAGGCGGGCAAGAGTGTCTCTGATGGTAAACGAGATGCCGTTTTTCAGGGCGTTCAACTCCTCTGTCGTCATGTTTGTTTCTGACATGGCTTCAGCCTGCATTGCCCTGCGGCGCTCCTGCTGAAACGGCAGGTTGAAGGTCACCCCGAGGGAGAACATATTATAGCCCGGATCGTTGGTCGTCTCATTGGACACCGACTGGCGGAACATATATTCAAGGGACAGATTGAAATCGGGATAGTTCTCTTTTTGCGCCAGACGATGTGACGCTTCCCCCTTGCTGGCCAGACTGGCCAGGCTTTTAATCTGGGGGCGCTTTTCAAGGGCGATGCCGTTCAGCTGCTCAGCCGGAAGAGAAACGGGCGGCAGGGCAAAATCAGCGATTGGGCCGACGGCGGTTGTGCCGGGACGATACAGGAGGTAATTGAGGTTTGCCGCCAGACTTTCCCGCTGCTGCCGGATGGATATCTGCAGGTCCAGCATCTTGGATTTTTCCAGGCCGGCCTTGTAGATATCCTGCTGCACCCCCTGCCCTACGGAATATTTCGACTCCGCAATAGCGACAAAATCGGCCAGTATTTTCAGATTTTTATCAATTATTTCAGCGGACTTGTCCACGGCCCACAGCTGATAGCAGGTCTCTTTGACCATGCGGGTCAGCTCAAGGGTGCGCTCTTCAATCGCCCATTTGTATGATTCTGCTTCATAGTTGGCCACCTCCTGCCTGATGGCCCGCTTCCCCCAAAAGGGGAGCTGCTGGGTGATGCCGATGACCTTTGCCGTCTGCGGGTCGGTACCGCCAAAAGAAAACGGCTGCCGGGCCACCAGATTCTGCAGCTTGAACATGAACATCGGATCTTCCAGAGTGCCGGCCTGGCCGGCTTTGCTGGCAAACATCCGCCAACGGGCCTGGGAGGATTTCAGTTCAGGGTTGTTGGCGACCGCAACAGCGACAAGATTCTGCAACTGTTCGGCCGGCAGCATTGACTCCGCACCCCTTGCCATGGCAGGAGGGAGAGAAAACAGCAGCAGTAGCGAAAATATATATATGTTTTTCATGGGAACTCCAGAATCACGGGCATCACCGCGTAGCGACAGTCTATCACAGATTGCACCGGTTACCTGCACACCGATGGGATTCATGTATTAATTCCGCATTTCCACCCTTCCGTCTTTCAGGTGGATGGTCCGATTCGCATAGGCACCGTTCTCCGGATTATGCGTGACCATAACCACCGTCTGCCCGGCGGCGTTAAGCTGGCAAAGAAGATTCATAACCTCTGCGCTGGTTTTTGAATCAAGGTTGCCGGTCGGCTCATCGGCAAGCAGAATCTGCGGGTTGTTGACGATGGCACGGGCGATGGCAACCCGTTCCTGTTCGCCGCCCGAAAGCTGGTTTGGCAGCCGATCGAGCTTGGTGCCGAGGCCGACAAGGCCAAGGGCCTCACGGGCCGCTGTTTTCTTTGCTGCGGAACTCATGGAGACGATCGCCAGCGGCAGCATGACATTTTCAAGAGCGGTCAGATAGGGGATCAGGTGGAATGACTGAAACACAAACCCCAGTTTCTGGGCCCGGAAATCGGCCAGTTTTTCACCCGGCAACCGATACAGATGAACGCCGGCCATCTCCACATCTCCCGCAGTCGGGTGATTCATACCCCCCAGCACCGAAAGGAGCGTGCTCTTCCCTGAACCGGACTGCCCCATTATGGTGATGAATTCACCCGCTTCAATGCTGATATTAATACCGCGCAGCGCCTCGACGATATCAGAGCCGCTGGTATAGTGTTTTTCCAGGTCCGTTATGGTAATGAGTGACATATATCCTCGAAATAATTCAGTTATGGAGAACGTGGTTACAGCGCCCGAAGCGCCTCTGTCGGATCCATTTTACTGGCGTGCAGTGCCGGGTACAGACTTGCCAATAGGCCGAGCGTTACCGCCAGTCCCACCGACCCGAAAGCCACGGTCACGTCCCAAACCAGATGGGCATTCCTGCTTTCCGCCATGAACGGCAGTGCCAGCCTGGCGCCCCCCATGCCGATGCCATACCCCGCTATTCCGGCCAGCAGGCTGACCAGAGCCGCCTCCAGCAGAATAATCCGCATGATGTGACTCCTGCGGAAACCGATGGCGCGGAACACGCCGATTTCCACCGTCCGCTCGTTGACACTCCCCATCATGGTGACAAATACAATCAATGAGCCGATAAACACAACTACCCCGGCCATGGCGTAGGAAAAACGCTTGAACTGATCCAGCGCCTTCAGTCGCCCCTCCACCACCTGCTGAATGGCCGATACCCGTGCATCGGGGAGTTTTTCGGCAATCTGGGTGACCATGTCACCGATCGGGCAGCCGGAGCAGAGTGCCGCCACCTCGGCCAGGCTTATCTTCCCCTCTTTTCCCAGGAGTTTCTGGGCCTTGGACAGGTTGGCAAACACGAGGGCGTCATCCTGCGACCCGGTCTGATCGAGGACTCCGGAGACCTTGAACGACTCACCCTTTATGGATATGCTGTCACCAACCCCGGCGTTGAGCACCCGGGAAGCGTCACTCCCCAGCAGCACCTCCCGGTCGCCCTTCGGCGCATCACCAAAAATTTTCCACCACTGCTTCATCTTCAATTCGCTGGCAAAATCGACGCCGACCAGCAGAACATCGTGACTTCCCACCGTGACGCTCCCCAGCACCTTTGGCGCAACGGCCGAAATATTTTTGCCGTTGGCAATGGTCTTGATCTTCAGCAGATCATCTTCCCGGATTTCGCGTTGATCGAAGGTGACGCCCCCCAGGCTGATGCCGCCATAATTCATGGAGAGCCCGTTACTCCGGGGGGTAATCAGGATATTGGCGCCGAATTCATCCATCTTCCGTTCAATGTCGCTGGACATTGAACGGGTCAGGGTGACGAGCGTGACAATAGTGGCGATTCCGACGGTCAGGCCGATCGTCAGAAAGGCCATTTTGGCTTTGCGGCGCTTCAGGTTGTTGAGGGAGATGGTGTGCAGTTTCATCAGAAGTATCCCACGCCGCCCTTCAGGTCGCTCGCCTTGATCGAAATGGTGCCGCCGTTCTGCTGGTGCGGCAGATACCCGGGGTTGCAGCCGCCGCTGGCGTTCGGGCCGAGACGGTTGATGGAGAACTTCTGGTTGCAGTTATTGCAGTTCATCTTATCACCCAGCTGTTCATACCCTTTTTTTGATCGATAGCAGGAATCACAGGCATCAAAGGCGGTCCGGACAGTGCCGTCTGAAGCCTTGACAACAAAGAAGGCGATCTCTTTGCCGCCATCTTCAAATTTATAAAAGCGTGCCTTGCCGTCAGCCATTTTTGCCACCGGCAGCGTGATGGTGCCGTTGTTCGCCTTTACTTTTTCGTATTTTCCCAGGGAGAAGGCGTGCAGCGTGACCGCACTACCAAGGAAAACCGCCAGCATTGCAACCCCCACTACACCAGATGCTATTCGTTTTGCTACCATGTACATCTCTCCTATAATTTACTTTGTTTGAGTGGGCTGCAGCCGCTACAGCACCCTGAACCGGCGTGTGATTCGAAACTGACCCTGAATCCCAGAAGCAGCAGAAACGTCACCGCAACTATGATCAGGACAATAGTGCAATTCCTGGTACCCATCGTTACTGTACCGTGTACCAGAATTTGGCTTGGCGGCTTCTGCCGTCCTTCAGCAGAAACTTGCACATGACACCATATTTGCCACTTTTTGAAAGAACAAAATCGGCACCAAAATGACCGTGCATCCCCACCAGATCCTTCGTCTGCACGCTCTTGTCCGGATTCTGCACCTTGATCGCGACGGTTCCTTCGGTCAGACCCTCGCCGCTCTTGACATCCTTGAATGAGACTGAAATGTGGTGGGTTTCCGCAACCCCTTTGGGCATTTCCATACCCATTGCCTTCATGGCAGCGGCCATGGTCTGCACTTTGAATGTGGCTTTGACACCATCGACAACCTCTTCATGGGCAGCGGTTGATGCATGAGTGCTGTGATCCACGGCGTGTACGGAAAGCGGGAGTGAAAGTGCAGCAATGACCGCTGCGAGTAAGACCAGTTTATTCATCGGTACGTATCTCCTTTGGTGGTTGATTAGTTACACACCAATGAGCAGATACCGTGCCAATATACAACACATTGATATTACTGAGGTGTTATGTACGAGGAGGGGTTTGATGTGGAATATTCCACAGCGGAGGAAGGATATTCTTCAGTCGTGGGGCCGCCCAGACATCAGCGCTTGATGCGCTGTTCCAGTTCGAGATCAAGCTGTTTCAGCCGCTCAAGGTTCTGGCGCAGTTCCCGGTTGTCGCGGCTGAGTTCTTTCTGGCTCTTCTGTTCACGCTGCCGTCTGCGCAGATAGGCGTGGAGCTGGGCAGACTGCCGGGTCCAAAGGCTGGCGGGATATTTTTCTGACAGGCGATCCAGCAGGGACTGTGCCCGCAGGAGGCTCTTATTGCTATCATCCTTCAGGTTGAGCAGCGCCAGGCGGAATAGCGCCTCATCGGTCACACCGGACACCGGTTCGGCATCAACGATTTTGTTCAGCAGGTCGTACGCCTGCTGTTCGTTCCCGGAATGAAGCTGGTTAAGCGCCGCCCCGAGATCACGTTCCTGCTGGGAAAAGGAGAAGTAGCGGGACATCCCGCCGTTGTGCCCCGCACATCCTGCCGTCATCAGCGACAGAACCAAAACCCCGGTGAATAGCAATCGCTCAAGTTTCATGCAGTCCCGCCCCCCGTACGACAATAAAGTTGCTGCCGGTTGTCCCTTTGACGTGGTCTTTAACTCCGGCCGCTGCGGTGGCAATTTCAGCCGCCGTGGCATAGTCCCCCGGTTGGCATGCCAGGGCGGCAATAGAGATTGAAACCAGCGGAAATTTCCTCGGCACACCGTAGCGATCTATCCCGTTGATGGCACCGGCGGCCTGATCTTCAGCAGAGTAGTACGCCGGAACCATGGCGTCAAAATCGTTGATAATCATCCGGCAGGCGGCATCGGTCTTGTCGGCACTGATAATGGCAACAAAATCATCGCCGCCGATATGCCCGACAAAAGCGTCCTGGTCGTTAATCCGCATGACGGCATCGTGGATCAGCCGGGCGGTTTCCTTGATGAGTTCACTCGCCTTGATATAGCCATAGCGATCGTTATAGGACTTGAAATTATCCAGATCCAGATAGCACATGACAAAGGACGCCTTCTCCCGCAGTCGCCGGTTTAGAGAGCGCTCTATGGCGATATTGCCCGGCAGGCGCGTCAGGGGACTGGCATCGAGACTGATCTGTTCCAGCTCCTTCAGCCGTTCCGCCATGCGTAAAAAATCCTGGGCCAGAGTGCCGATTTCATCTCCGGCCGGGATGCCGGGATCATGGTCAAAATCGCCGGCGGCTATTCGGTGGGTCGCCCGCTGGAGCTTGCCGATGGAAAGCGCAAAGGTATAAATCATCAGAAAGGAGATCACAACGGCGGTGGCAACTCCGCCGACCGCCAGCACGGTCGCTATGAAGACGGTTCGCGCCTCCTGACTGGCAGATCGTTTCAGCTTGAGGTCAAGGGAGCGTTTCTGCTCCGCCCTCAACTCCTCGAAGGCCTTTTTTACCGAATCAGCGGCCTGGCGCATGACGTCGGGTGTGACCTCCTGCCCGGCAAACAGCCTTCCCGCCAGATCAGCATACCGGGCATATTCGGTTGTCAGTGCCGTAAAGGAGTTCCCCTGACCCATTTGTCGGAGAGACGCCATCCCTTCCAGAAATTTGACCGTGTTTTTCTCGTACAGCTCACGGAATTCTGGCTGTTTCAGAATCAGATATCTTCCGGCAAGCCGTTCCTGCGTCAGCATGACTTCATGCAACGAAATGGTTGTTGTGGCCGCAGCCAGGTCATTACGGGCAATGTTCACCTGCATCCGGTGCATGGAGCTCAGGCTGACGATTGAATACATCAAGGCGGCCAGCATGAAAACACCGCTGATCAGGAAGCTGATGATCATTTTCTGGATAAGGGTGCGATGGGGGAAATAGCGGACAGGCATGTCAAAACCTTTTGAAAATGTACTAATTCCAGTCTGAATTCAAGATGGCATCAAAGCGTAGGGGCTCGGCGGTGCCGCGCCCAATCCGTGGCGGACATCGTCCGGCACAACAATACGGGTTTTACAGCCATCTTGAATGCAGACGGGAATAACGCGAAGCCGTTACGAACCGTGCCATTTATAGAGTGGTCAGGTAACAACCGGGGCGGCGTGGCGTGCATAATACCGATGATTACGGCAAAAGACAAGAAAGAGCCTCCGGGAAGAGGGATTACGGGGGAGTCCAACCGGTTACGGGGGTACTATCCCGTATTTTTCCATCCGGTAGATAAGGGTGTGTCGTGGGATACGCAGGAATTTTGCGGCGGCGGTCTGGTTCCAGCCGTTGCGTGCGAGAGATTCCACAACCACCTCCCGTTCCAGCTGCTCCAGCGAATAGCCTTCTTCCGGCAGATTGATCACGCCAGCGGAGTGTGCTGCCGCTCCGGAACCCGCGATACCGGCGCGTATTTTATCCGGCAGATCGTCACGGGTAATAGTGTCGGAAACACGCATGATCAGCAGGCGTTCCACCAGATTTTCCAGCTCGCGGACGTTGCCCGGCCACCGGTAGGAGGTAAGGGCTGCCATAGCGCCGCTTTCAAACTGCACCTTGTCAACACCGTGTTTACCGCAGAAGTAGCGGAGCAACAGGGCGATGTCGTCACGCCGCTCCCGCAGCGGCGGCAGGTGAATCGGAATAACCGCCAGACGATAGTACAGGTCTTCTCGCAGCGAGGATGATGCCAGCGCTTTTTCCACATCCAGATTGGTGGCGGCCACTACCCGCACATCAAGCTTGTGCGGTTTTGATCCGCCAACCGGTTCAACAACACGCTCCTGCAGTGCCCGCAGCAGCTTGGGCTGCAGCTCCAGCGGCAACTCGCCCACTTCATCCAGGAAAAGGGTTCCCCCGTCCGCCAGCTGAAACTTGCCCGGCTTGTCCTTTATGGCACCGGTAAATGCTCCGCGCACATGGCCAAACAGTTCACTTTCCAGAAGATCACGGGGAATTGCCGCACAGTTAACGGCAATGAAGGGTGCATCGCGCCGGCTGCTGCGGCGGTGGAGTGAGCGGGCCACCAGTTCCTTGCCGGTCCCCGATTCTCCGGTGATCAATACCGACGCATCGGTATCTGCCACCTTGCGGACAATTTCGAACACCCGCTCCATGACTTTTGATGAGCCGACAATGGTACGATAATCCGCCTTGTCAGATAATTCATCCCGCAACCGCACGTTCTCGGCGGCCATCCCCCTGAACTGCAGCGCCTTGGCAACAATCAGCCGCAGTTCATCCCTGTTGAACGGTTTGGTTATGTAATCGTACGCCCCGAATTTCATGGCTTCCACAGCCAGATCAACCGTGCCGAACGCGGTAATTATGATCACCAGCGCATCCGGTGCTCGCTCTTTCACCGCCTTCAGCACCTGCATACCATCCATACCGGGCATCTTCATGTCGGTGATCACCAGACCGGGGGCCTCTTCGGCAAACAACACGAGCCCCTCTTCACCGCTTGCTGCAGTCAGCACCTGGTAGCCCGCTTCCTGAAGGTTGTACTCCAGAACGCGCCGCAGGGACGCATCGTCATCTATTACCAGTATTTTAGATGTCATAGGTATCACCGTTCCTGTAGTACCGGCAGCTTGACCACTATAGTGGTGCCCTGTCCTACGGCACTTTCAACATGCAGAGTGCCGCCATGACCCTCAATAATCTTTCGGGTAATGGCAAGCCCGAGACCGGTTCCATCTGACTTGGTGGTATAGAATGGTTCAAATATTTTCGGCATGGTTGCAGCATCAATCCCCGTGCCGGTGTCGCAAAATCTGATTTCGCACATTCCGACGGCATCTTCCGTCCTGCTCAATGAGGTGGTTATGGTCAGACGACCATCTTCGGATGTGGCCTGTAGTGAATTTATGACGATATTGAGAAAGGCCTGGCGCAATTTGTCGCTGTCACCCTTCACAACCGTGTCAACAGCGGAAGATTCGAGGGTGAGAGAAACCCGCCGCTCCCGGGCATCGTTGGCGACCAACTGAACGACCGTTTCCAGTTCGGATTGGATGCGACAGCGAACCATTTCAGTCGGCAACGGCCGGGCCATACGCAAAAAGTCCTCCACCACCCGGTTCAGGCGTTCCGTTTCCCTGATCTGGATATCTATAAATTCATACTTCGGGTCACCAGGTTTATAATCGTCCCGGAGAATCTCGGCCGTACCACGAATGGAACCAAGTGGGTTACGGATTTCATGGGCAAGAACCGCCGCCATTTCCCCCAGGGTGGACAGCTTTTCAGCGCGGCGCAGATTCTCTTCGATGGTCAGTATCTGTTCTGACTGTTCCTGAAGTTTTTTGTACGATATCTCAAGCCCGTCAGCGGTTTTTTGAAGCTCTACGCTCCGCTCCCTCTCCCGCTGCGCCAAAAGGCCGGTCACGCCGCCAACTACATTATACAGTACTATTTCAAGGTATTTTTCCAGTTCGAGGGTCATATGGCCACCCCATTGAAACAGGATATGCGGGGCGTAAACAATGCTGACGGCGAGGGAGCAGGCCAAACCTCCGCGCAGGCCAAACCAGATTGCGGAGAGAATAATCGGCAGATAGTACAACCGCTGGAAGATGTCATGCAGGTAGTGGAGGTGCAGTGGCGTCAGGTAATGGAGCATGCTGATTGCTGTTATGAACAGTGTCAGCAGCAACACTCGTATGATCGTCTGTTTTTTCATGATGTGAATTTATAGCGTACAGCGGCCAGATTACAAGAAAAATGGTTTCAGCCCGCGCAAATGTCTGATTTTATTATTACACCGCCGTACACATCTCATTTCAAACAACCTCTTGATTTTTTAGAGATGACTTGGTATATTTTAGCAGTCACTCAGGTAGAGTGCTAAAAGTAACGCGGAAGAGGTGAAGCATCATGGTAGCTCAGTTGCCTGTTGTAGCAGACAGCCTTCGATTGTATATGAATGAAATCCGCAAGTTCCCGCTGTTGAGCGAGGAGGAAGAGCACTCCTATGCGGTTTCGTTTTATGAGGACAAGCAGTTGACAGCGGCACACACCCTTATCACATCCAATTTGAGATTCGTGGTTAAGGTCGCGTACGAATTCCGCCACTATGGCCTGAAAATGCTTGATCTTATTCAGGAAGGCAATATCGGCCTGATGATGGCGGTCAGAAAATTCAATCCATATAAGGGTGTCCGCCTGATTTCCTATGCGGTCTGGTGGATCAAGGCCTACATCCAGAACCATATTATCTCATCTTGGAGTCTCCTCAAAATTGGTACAACCCAGGCGCAGCGGAAGCTTTTTTTCAAACTTCGCCAGGCAAAAAGTGCGCTTGTGGGGGCAAATGGTGAAGAGAATGAAGATGGGCCAAGCGCCGCACAGTCTCTGCACGTTTCAGAGCAGGAATTTCTTGAAATGGAGCAGCGGATGCAGGGGGATTGTTCACTCAACGCCGAAATCCCCGGCGGAGACGGCTCAAACGCGCTGGATTCCCTTGCTGATGACCGTCTCAATCAGGAAGAACTGCTTGCCGATTTCCAGGAAAGCCAGAATCTGCAGCAGAAAGTTGCTGAGGTCGTCAGCCAGCTGAATGAAAAAGAGCGCTACATCATAGAGAAACGGATTACGGCGGATGAACCGTTAACCCTTCAGGAGATTGCCAGCCATTTTTCAATATCACGTGAGCGGGTCAGACAGATCGAAGAGGGCGCTTTACGAAAAACAAAACAGGCTCTTTTGCCGCTTATGGCTGCCTAGCCGCTCCACAGCACATGAAAGCAGTATAAAAAGATGCGTCAGAAAATGGGCGCATCTTTTATTTTGCAATTAGTGCTTGACTTCCCCGGGCTTTTTCTTTAAATACACAAGTTCCGTTTTCTTTCGCTACAGAAAAGCACTTGCCCCGTTAGCTCATACTGGTAGAGCAGCTGACTTGTAATCAGCAGGTGATCCGTTCGATTCGGATACGGGGCTCCACATAATTTTTGCAGCACGTAATATAGCACAAGATCATCCCTGGAGGGATTCCCGAGCGGCCAAAGGGAACAGACTGTAAATCTGTCGTCAGCGACTTCGGAGGTTCGAATCCTCCTCCCTCCACCATACAATCATCGGGAAACAGATGCTTGCGGCGACCCCAGGAGACGAATAGTCATTATACTGGTAAGTTACAGTCACCATGTTTTCCAAAAGTCTTCGTCTGGTAGTGCGGGAATAGCTCAGTTGGCTAGAGCGTCAGCCTTCCAAGCTGAGGGTCGCGGGTTCGAGTCCCGTTTCCCGCTCCAGTAATACGTGCCCACATAGCTCAGGAGGTAGAGCACTTCCTTGGTAAGGAAGAGGTCTCCGGTTCGAGTCCGGATGTGGGCTCCACTTATTAAATTACACATTATGTTCAAGCAGTAAAAATAACAGCTCAATTACTCAGGAGGGCCTTTCTCATGGCGAAGGCAAAGTTCGAACGTAATAAAACTCATGTAAACATCGGCACAATCGGTCACGTTGACCACGGCAAGACTACTCTGACAGCTGCCATCACCAAGGTATTGGCTGGCAAAGGTCAGGCTGAGTA
>CAINRC010000054.1 GCA_903852495.1 uncultured Geobacteraceae bacterium
ACTCTTGGTCGCGAAAAAGCGGGTAAAACTTCTGTTTTTAAGGAAGGAACAGCGCGGGGTTTGCGTTTCCGGCGTGGGCATCGGATGTAAAGAAGGTTGTATTGTGTGCCGGAGGGATGAGGGGTGAGGGATGAGGGATGAGGGATGAGGGATGAGGGATGAGGGATGAGGGATGAGGGATGAGGTTTTTATTGAATTACCCATTCACTGCGCGGCAGCAGGGCGGGTTCTTTTCCTGGTCCTAATTGGATGATGTAGCACCCTTTTGAAATGTAGCGCTGGCCGGGGCCGAAGCTGAAGCGTTCGTAATCGCGCACGGTCAGGTCCATCTGCATACTCATGATGTCCAGCAGATGATCACGGTACAGGTTGTCGTACAGCAGATTCAACCCGCGTGTTGTTGCCTGTTTCAGCATGGTGGTGCTGCGCGAAACAATCCTGCGGTCACCGAAATCTTTTGCTGTTGCCAAGATCGGAACCTTTGCGTCGAAACCGCCATCCTTTGAGCCGACAAACGGTGTCAGGCGGTAGGGAAAGGTAATGAACACTTTTTTGCGCACATTTTCTAAAATGGTTGCGGTTTTGTCGCCAAGGTAGCTGGAGGAAACGAAAGCCATCCCCGGTGCGGCAAGACGGGCGGTCAGCTCTGGCAGAAGCGGCAGCAGGGCGGCATCAGCCCAGAGGAGGAGCACTCCCGGAGGGCGCTTTGTCAGAATCTTTGCCATTTTTTTGCTGTTACGGAGGGTGTCTGCCGGAAGGATCATGGTGGTCACCGCAGGGCGGCCCAGTTCTTTCCATGCCGTATCAAAACCGGCTGCTAATGCCTTTCCTGCGGGAGAATCCTGAACAATCTGGAGGATTGGTGTGCCGGCGGTAACCGTTGCAAGTCGATTGAGATAGCGCGCTGTTGCTTCCCCTTCCTGGGCATACCCCTTGTTGAAATAGTAGGTGTACCATCCGGTTTCAGAGATGACCGGGAAATCGGTTATGGGGTAGAGACAGGGGAGACGCCGTGCTTCACAAAAATCGTGGATGGGACGCCAGTCCCCATTTGATATCCCCCCCAGTACGGCAAAAACCGGCTGTGCATCTGCGTAGGCGGCAAGCTGGTTCTGCCAGGTTTCAGGGGGGCCTTTCAGTTCCCAGATATCCAGCGAGGCGCGATGAAAGGCGTATTTCATTTCTATGGTGGGAGAATAGCCGAACTTTATGAAATCATTGTACATATTCATTTGCTGATTGGTGTGGTCAATGAAGTTCTGCAGCGGCAGGAGCATCTCCTGGCGTTCTTCCTTGCTGACATCTTCGGTAATGATGGTGGCAAATCTGAATTCACTTTTGCTGGCGCCGGGTGAAGGCTGTTCGGATAGGCTCTCAAGATATTCGATCATGATCGCCATGTCAGAGTCTGACAGCGGGTAGCGGGGCATGACGTCATTAAAAACCTGACCGGCCGGGTCGGTGCCGAAGCGGAGTGCTGTTGCCAGGGTGTTCCGTGTGTACGGGGGGCGCTCCACAACGGTTTTGGCGTAGATGAAGCGGCCGCTCCGGTCATGGGTGTCATCCAGAGAGGGGGGGCGGCGATAGGATTGGTACAGTTTGTTGCCGGTGGTTGGCGGCGTGACGACGCCCCCTTCGTAGGAACCGAGTCCGCCCCGGAGATGACAGCTGGAGCAGGAGAAGGCACTGCTGTCAACCTCCACATCCCCCCGGATAAAGGCAGGCATGGAGGCACCGGAAGGGAGTATTCCGTCCCGGTACATCCGTTCTCCCAAGCGGAGCCTCTCGGTTTTTGCAGTATCAGATACGGGGGGTGATGTGGCGGCGAATCCAGTGATGCTCAGAGAAAGCACCATGGTCAGGCAGACAAGAAGCAGTTGCAGCGGGAGCGCTGTGAGCCGTTTCCGGTTCATCGAACTAGTGCCACGCTCTGGTACTCTTCCAGAAATTCCTTGGAACTCATGATGCCGAACAGACGGACCCAGCTGCCGTCTTTGGGGGAACGGATCAGATTGAGAGGGTAGTGGGACATTTTGTCCGGAATATAGGCATTAAATGCTTTCATAACCGTGTTGATATCAGCTCTGCTTCCGGTCAGGAAATCCCACCCCGGTTTGGCGCGGTAGCGTTTCAGGTATTCCTTCAATACTTTGGGGGTGTCATTTTCAGGGTCAATGGTTATGGATACCAGGCGAACCGCCTGCCCCTTGGCTTCAAGTTTCCCCTGCAGATTGAGGTATCCTGCCGAAAGGACCGGGCAGATGGTGGTGCAGGTGCCGTAGATAAAATCAACTACTACCGGCGAATCGCCCTTCAACAGGGTCTCAAGGTGCACTTTTTTCCCGTCCTGATTTATCAGGTACACATCCGGGACAGTTACTTTTTCTACGGTTCGTTTATATTTTTTTGCTTCCGCCCGGGCGGAACCGGCAGGCAGGGCTACTACGATGAGCGCGATTACCATGAAAACTGCTATACGAGCTAAAAGTGTGCTTTTCAAAAAAGAACTCCAGTGCAAGAGCTTATTATTTTACTGGCTCAGCCGGTTTTGCTGGTGCGGCGGTTTCCGGTTTGACGACCGGAGCCGCTTTGAACTCCAGCAGTTCAACCTCAAATGCCAGGGTAGCGCCTGGCAGGATGCTTTCGCCGGCACCGTTCTCGCCGTATGCCAATGTCGATGGGCAGACAAATTTTGCCTTGCCGCCCGGTTTCATCTTCTGTACCCCTTCGGTCCAGCACTTGATGACGTTATCCAGCTTGAACTCAATCGGTTTGTTGCGTTTGAATGAGCTGTCAAACTCTCTGCCGTTGATCAGGGTCCCGCGATAATTTACTTTTACGACATCAGTTGCCTTGGGGGAATCACCCTTTCCTTCGACCAGCGATGTGTAGACCATGCCGGATGCTGTTTTGACCGCCCCTTTTTCCTGTGCCGCCTTCTCTAAAAATTCCTTGCCGGCGCCGATCTGTCTGTCACCAGACGCTTTGCGGCGGGCTTTTGCCAACTCCTGAATTTTGCCGGTATAGGCGGTCAGATTCAAATCGGACTTTTTGCCGCCATGGGCGTCCGTCAAGCCCATTCTGACGTAATGAAATTCCTCCGGGGTCAGTTCAAAAACGGCCAGGGATTGTTCAACGGAAAGTCCGATGGCATACAGGGTCTTCTGCGCTTCAGTCATTGCAGCGGGGTCGGCGGCGTACAGCGTTGTGCTGGTGAGCAGCAGCGCGACAAAGGTGGTGATGTTAGCGAAAAGTTGTGCACTCAGTTTTGTTGGTGATGCTGTTTTCATCAGAACTCCCTCGTTTGATATTGGTCGGTGAAGCGGTTAAATACAGAGGCCGCAGATACAGAGAAAAACTTTAAACTACCTGAATAGAACAAATCTCCCACTCATAATCCCCTCTCCCTGAGGGAGAGGGCGGGGTGAGGGGGAAGTGCTGGATTATGCAGCATCGATGCCCCCTCAACCGACCTTCGGCCACCTTCTCCCTCAGGGAGAAGGGATAGGCGGCAGACCAATGCTTAAGACTAAGCTAATAGTTCTCTGTATCTCTGTGCCGTTCTGTTTTAAATACGGAATGCGCTGGTGCTGTCCTGTTCCAGGGCCGCATGGTGCAGTTCCCTCAGGAGCGAGAGAATCAGAAATGGTCGTATCGGTTTTTCAAAATAATGTGATGCGCCTAGCAGGCGGGCGCACATTTCAAGATCCTTGCTGCCGTAGCCGGTTACAAGAATCACCTTCGCATCGGGTTGAACTTTTTTTACTTCGGACACAAAAAACAGGCCGTCTTCATTGCCGGATCCGGAGAAGCGCACATCGGACACTACGGCAAAATATTTTTTTGTTTTCAGGTGATTAGTGGCATCTTCAATAGTTTCACACACGTCATGCTGAAAACGCTCGCCACCCAGCAGTCTGCTGTAGGCAAAAACTATAGCCGGTTCGTCATCAACGAACAAAACACGACGCTCAGCGCGGTTTCCTGTGTTCAGGGGGGGAGTATGTGGCACCAGTTTAAAATTCATTGTGACTGTAGAATACAAAAAACGTGCCGTCATGACTGAAACAAGTAAACATAATAAAAACAAGATATTAAAAAACTATCAGCGGTCGATGTTTCGTCTCTGAATGAGAAAACGTCTCAAAGTGAGATTGAAAAAACCGGGGGTATTTCAGTCCGCTAAAAAGTTCATCCGTTTAAGACGCCGATACAATGTGGCCCGGGAAATATGGAGGTTCTTTGCCGCAAGTTCAATATTACCGCCATGTTTTTCAAGCACATCACGTATATGGGCTTCTTCGACTTCCTGCACCGTTCCGCGATTTTTTTGTTGAAGCGGCGGACGGGCGACGGCCAGGTTGGCAAAGAGTGCCTGGCGAATGATCGTACCTCGCGGGGTGAGGAGAAGGGCTCGCTCCAGAACATTTTTCAGTTCGCGGATGTTGCCGGGCCAGGAATAGTCGCACAGCAGTTTCATGATGTCGTCGCTGAGAACCGAGATATCTGATCCAAGCGCCCGGAGCAGATGGCTGACCAGCGCCGGTAAGTCTTCCATGCGTTCCCTGAGTGGTGGGATGTGGAGTGTCATCATGTTTATACGATACATGAGGTCCTGACGGAACTTGCCGGAGTTTAGCAGGGAATCCAGATCGTGGTGGGTCGCACAGATAAGCCGAAAATCACTCCGGAGCAGTTTTACATCACCAAGCCGGCGGTAACTTTTGTCTTCCAGCACTTTGAGAAACTGGGCCTGAACATCTAACCCCATGTCGCCGATTTCATCCAGAAACAGCGTGCCCCGGTTGGCTATGTCCAGCAGTCCTTTGCGATCCTGATCGGCAGAGGTGAAAGCGCCACGGACGTTACCGAAGATCTCCCGCGAAAGCATTTCGCCCCGCAGGCCGGAACAGTTCACTTCGACACATTCGTTTGCCGCCCGCGCTCCCTGCTGGTGAATCCACTTGGCAAGCATCCCTTTTCCGGTGCCGGTTTCCCCGGTGATGAGCACCGGTATGTCACCGTTTCCTGCCGCCTTGGCCAAATCATGAATCTCCCGCATGGCACTCGTCTCGCCAATAAAAAAAGCATCCGTTTTTTCGAGACGTTTCCGGGAGGACTGCCGCTGTTTCATATCGCCGATTTCAAGTGTTTTCCGCATGAATTCGGCAAGAGCCGCATTGTCAACCGGTTTGGTCAGGAAGTTGTCAGCACCGCGCTTCATCGCTTCGACCGCCAGGGGGATATCGCCTTCGCCGGTTATGATGATGATCGGAATGAACGGGTCATTTGCTTTTACCGTTTCGATGAAGTCAATTCCGTTGCCGTCCGGGAGGTTAATGTCGAGTATTACGATGTCAAAGCGACGGGTGGTCATGGCGATGGCCGCTTCGGCAAGGTTTGATGCCTCACAGACATCGTAGCCGTCCTTTGCAAAATACCGCACAAAACCGAAACGGGTTGCTGCGTTGTCTTCGATCAACAGAACATTTGGCTTCATTCAGACTCCTTCCGGTAGAGCGGTATGCGGATCTCAACGGTACACCCCGGTGGCGGGGTGTTATTCCATATCCGTACAGTACCACCCATGTTTTCAGTAAAATGTTTCACCAGGGCCAGACCGAGGCCGGTCCCCCCTTTGCGATCGGTATAAAAAGGATCAAAAACGTGTGCGAGCTTGTTGTCAGGAATTCCGGTCCCCTGGTCGATAACCTGTATGACCGCCGGGCCGTCAGTCAGGTTAGCCCCGCTGCATATAACTGTAAATTTGATTACCCCGCCACTGGGGGTGTGTTGGCCGGCGTTTTCCAGCAGATTGAAAAATATCTGTTGTAATTTGAGGCCGTCAGCCAGCACCAAAATCCCATCCTGACTGTCATCACAGGTCAGAATGGCCTGCCAGTTTATTGTATGCACGGATGATTTCCAGAGTTCAATTGTTTCACGGCATATGGCATTCAGTGGTATAGGCTGAAGGCTGGTTGCCGGTATGGCTCTGCCCAGATCGAGGAGGTCATTCATCAGATGCACGAGGCGGTTAACCTGTGTCCTAATGTGCAGAATGAACGGCTGGAATTCCGGGTTGTCGGCGATGCCATCCTCCCGGAACAGGGCTTCGGTTATGGTCAGGATAGCGTTCAGCGGGTTCCGCACTTCATGGGCGACGCCGCCGGCTATCTGGCCGATCGCTTCAAGCCGTTTGGCGCCGAGCAATTGCTGCTCCAGTTGTTGCCGCTCTAAAATTTCAAGCTTCAGTAGAGAGTTGCTTTTAGAAAGGGCTTGTGTCCTCTCGAGAATCTGCTGCTCCAGTTGTGTCTGAATGGTATGCAACTCCGTCTCGGCATTTTTCTGGGCATTAATGTCGTAACAACTGCCGATAAACCCGGCAAAAGCCCCGTTCTGATCGTAGTAGGGACGGCCGTGGTCATTTATCCAGTGGTAGCTGCCATCATTGAAGCGGAGACGATAGTCCATCACGAACGAATTCCGGGCATTAAACGCTTCCAAGTAGATGGCAGCGCACTCTTCCCGGTCATCCGGGTGAACACCGTCAAGCCACCCATCCCCAAGTTCCTGCTCAAGTGTCCGTCCGGTGAACGCGAGCCATGTCTGGTTAAAATAGTTGCACCGGGCATCGGTGCCGGCCCGCCAGATGAGTGATGGAAACATTTCCAGTAATTTCAGGTGGTAGTCGCGCGATTGCGTGAGAAATTCTTCCGACCGCCTCAGCTCAAGATTATGCTTTTGCTCTATTTCAACAATTTTGCGGAGAGATTCGGTTTTTTTGCGGAGCCCCCAGAGGAAGACGCCAAGAATCACGGCCGTTATGATACCACCACCGGAAAGAATCACCACCCAGATGTTTTTTGAAAGAGGTGACAGCACCTCGCTCATGTCGGTTTTGGCGACCATACCCCACTGTGTCCCCGGAATGACCCTGGTCGCACTGAGGACCTGCCTATTGCGATAGTCAAGCCCCTCAAAGATCCCTTCCTGGCCAAGAGCAGCTCTGGCCGCCGGCATGTTCTGGTCGCTGAGTGGACGCTGCAGGGGTTCTACTGTCTTTGGCCGATGGCGAAGTTCGTTCAGGAAAAGTACGGAATCCCCCTCCCGCTTTACGAGGAGGGTTTCAGCCGTGGCACTGGTGGTAGGCCAGGATTTGATGATCGGGTACAGGCGCTTGGCCGGGTCAATGTCCATTATCAGCACGGCAATACAGCGGGACTGTCCGTCTTTAGATGACAGTATCGGTATGACAAGATCGATGTGAATAAAGGTGTCGGCCGTATCACGATGAAACTCCGAAAGGAATAATTCCTGTTCCCGGACAGCTTCGGCTACATACTCAAAATGGTGCTGTGCCGGTGGCCCTGATTCTGCCGGAACGGAGACGATTACGGAACCCTCCGGAGTAATAAGCGAGCCGCTCCGGTATTCACCCAGGTCGATCCATTGTGACATCCAGAGAAGAAATTCCTGGCGGACAGCGGCTTTATCGATGCCGGCTATGTAGTCATTGATGCGGTGCGCCATCATGGCGTTGGAACGGATGGATACCCCTTCGGCAATACGTTCCTTACGCCATTCAACCAACTCGGAGACCTTCATGTCGGCAATTGTGGCGAGTTCCTTTGACTTGTCTTCAAGCAGAAAGCGTTTTTGCAGCCGTACCGTGGCATACCCGGAAATTGAAACCAGAACTATGAACAGAAGAATAGTGAGGACGTACCAGGCGGTGTCGGATAAGTGCGGCGTATTGGGGGGTGTAACTATCTTGCGTGACACGTAAATCTCCATGAAAAAGGTGTGCATGGAATCCGCTTAGCACCCTGTTGATGCGCAAGCTATCATCTTATTCGGTTTACGTCTAATGATATTACCAGAATAGAAAGCATCCCCTCCCGCAAGAGGCATAAGCGCTAACTTTAAGTTTTTAGTCCCTTCCCTTTCAAGGGGAAGGCTAGGATGGGGATGGGGTAGTTTTTTGTAACTTATCGAAATAACAAAATTTATCCCATCCCCACCCCGACTCTCCCCTTGAAAGGGAGGGAGAAAATCAAGAGCATTTTTGCTTAAGTTAGCGCCTATGCCCGCAAGGGGCGGGGGGATTTTAAAGGCGTTAGTAACAGTTTTATAGATAAGAGAAAAAACCATTGTAAACCCATCCTGCTGTCCCTGGTTGACAATGGCTCTTCTGCTGTGTTATCGAAGCGACCGGAGGTAGGACAATGACACTACGTAATTATATCCGCGAAACGGCCGACAAGGTTTTGGCGGGAGAAATTCTTGGGGCCGAAGAAGCGTTGAAACTTGCCGGGGCAACCGGCTCCGACAGATATCTGCTGTTTGCCGAGGCGGCGCGGATCCGCGATCATTTTCTTGGTTCCGCCGTGCACCTTTGTTCGATCATCAACGCCAAGTCCGGCAAGTGTGCCGAAAATTGTGCGTTCTGTGCCCAGTCTGCCCATCATGATACCGGTGTCGATGTGTATCCGCTGGTTGATGAGGATGAGATTGTGCGGTGTGCGGCGCTGGCGGAGCAGAATGGTGCCGGCTGCTATGGCATAGTTACCAGCGGTACCCGCATCAATAAGGGGGAGGAGCTTGATCGGGTCTGCAGGGCGGTCGGGCGCATAAAGTCCGAAACCGGAATTTCCCCCTCATGCTCACTCGGTATGCTTGATGTGGAAACCGCGCTGCGCCTGAAGGATGCCGGCATGGAAACCTATCACCATAACCTTGAGACGTCCCGCAGCTTTTTCCCCCGGATCTGCACAACCCATGATTATGAGGATGATGTGGCCACAATTCGTGCTGCCAAGTCGGTTGGCTTGCGGGTTTGCTGCGGCGGGATTTTCGGTCTGGGTGAATCGTTTGCCCAGCGGGTCGAGATGGCGCTGACCCTGCGTGAGTTGGCAGTCGATTCGATCCCGCTCAATTTTCTGAACCCTGTGGCCGGGACACGTCTTGAAGCGGCAGACAATCTCACCCCGCTGGAATGTTTGACCATTATCGCCGTGTATCGGTTTTTGCTGCCTGGTACCCGGCTTGCGGTGTGCGGTGGACGGGAAAAAAACCTGCGGGAGCTCCAGTCCTGGATGTTCCTTGCCGGTGCTGACGGAACCATGACCGGTAATTATCTGACGACCCCGGGCCGTCCCCCGGAACTTGACCGTCAGCTGATGAAGGATCTTGAGCTTACGGTTGAAACATGCTGCGGCGGGGAGAGCTGATGGCGCCCCGTGGTATTTTTATAACCGGCACCGATACCGGTGTCGGGAAGTCGATTGTTGCGGCAACGCTGGCCCGACTGCTCAGAATGAACGGCGTCTCGGTCGGTGTGATGAAGCCGGTTACCAGTGGCTGTCGTGAGGAGGATGGCGAACTGATCTCCGATGATGCTCTGCTGCTCTGTCAGGCAGCCGGCGTTTCCTGTTCCGAAGATGTCGCTCCGTATCGTCTCCGCGAGGCGATTGCCCCGGCTGATGCGGCCAGACATGACGGTGTCCGGATTGATTTTTCGGCCATCAAGGCGTCCTTTGACCGTTTGGCTGCGTTACACGAGTATGTGATTGTGGAAGGTGCGGGGGGCTTGATGGTGCCGTTGTCCGGTGGCCTGCTGGTTGCGGATCTGGCGCGTGAGTTAGGTCTGCCGCTGCTGGTTGTGGCCCGACCGGGACTCGGGACAATCAACCATACGGTTCTGACCTGTTTTGCCGCGCAGCAGATGGGGCTGCAGGTGGCGGGTGTCATAGTGAACGGTATGCCCGAACAGCCCGGTCTGGCGGAGCAGGGGGCAGCGCACCAGATAGGTTCGCTGTGCGGCGCACCGGTGCTGGGAATATGGCCGCGAAGAAATGAAATTGACGAAATGGAAATCGTGGATGAGTTATCGGCCTGGCTGGACGGTCAGGCAGAGACGAGTATTGTATTGCGTGAACTGGGAGTCTGAACTGACTCCTGCCACTCCTCCCATTATTACGGGAGGGGTGATGGTGTTGCGGTTTCCCGCTCAAAATCTTCAACAATTTCGGCAAGTGCCGTATGTCTGCTGACCCCGCCCAGTGACTCACTAATGCCGGTTGCCCGCAGTATTTCCCGTACCTCTGCATGAGCTTCTGCAACTCTGAACTGAATTCCTTCCCGTTTCAAATCCTCCTCAATCTGCTCCAGCATACCGGCACCGGCCGCATCAATATAGGGAGAGGTGGAAAGGTCGCACACGACCAGCCGGACCGGCACGCTTTCCCGGCGAATCGCCTCGGTTACAGCGGCAGTGACGGCTTCGACATTGAAGTAAAGCAGCGGTGCCTCAATACGGAACAGCAGGAGTCCGGGGAACCGTTGGTTGCTGGTGTGACGCTCTGCGTCGCTGAAGCGGGAGCTGCCCGGAATCCGGCCGAGGATGGCAACGTGTGGTTTGGCCATCATCCGGAGCAGGAAGAGGATCGAGGCGATTGCCGATACCGCGACCCCCTTCAGAATCCCGAACATCAGCACCCCGCCGAATGCGACCAGCGCAACCCTGAATTCAAGCCGGCTGACATGTCTAAGTCTCCGGAAATCGTCAATGTTGATAAAACCGGAAACCGCCACCAGAATGATGGCGGCCAGCACGGTAGCCGGCAGGTTGCGCAGCATTCCGGTCATGAAGAAAAGCACCATCACCAGTGTTATCGAGGCGAAGATCAGCGACAGGGGGGTTCGTGCCCCGGCTTTTTCGTTGACGGCGGATTGTGATAGTCCACCGGCAACCGGATAGCCTTGGCCGAGGGATGCCATAAGGTTGGCCGCGCCCAGGCTGAGAAGCTCCTGGCGGGGATCGACCGGATAGTGATGTTTCAGGGCAAATGTTCGAGCGGCGGCAATGCTTTCCACATAGGAAAGGAGAAAGCAGGCAAAAGACAGTTCGAGCAGTCCTTCAACCTGGTCGATACGAAAGGAGGGGAGGCCAAGGCGGGGAAGACCGGGCGGAATATATCCTACGACGTTGACGCCGTTTTCGGCCAGTCCGAGCAGGGAAACGAGGCCGGTTGCGGCGATGACTACCGCCAGTGCCACCGGTCTGCCCGGCAGCAGCCTGCCTCCGGCAACGAGCAGCATGATTGAAGAAAGTCCAAGGGCTATCACCGTCAGGTTGGCACCGCCCGCCTGCTGAAGGATGATGGGCACTCTTTCCAGAAAACTGTCACCACCGCCTTTTATGCCAAGCAGTTTGGGCAGCTGCATGGAGATGATGCTTAGTGCCGCTCCGGCTTTGAAGCCGAGCAGGATTGACTCGGAGATGAAGTTGACAAAAGAGCTGAGGCGCAGGAGCCAGGCGAGAAGGCAGAATATCGCCACCATGCCGGCGGTGATTGCGGCAATGGCGGCATACCGTGCCGGATCGCCTGCCGACATTGAACCGACTACGCTGGCAACCATGACGGAAATGGCGGCGGTCGGGCCGACGGACAGATGGCGGGATGAGGCGAACAGTGCGTAGGCGAAACCACTGAAGATATAGCAGTAAAGCCCCGCCTGGGGGGGGAGACCGGCCAGCGTGGCATAGGCCATGGCCACCGGTATGGCGTATGCCGCGAGGGTGACCCCGGAAACCATATCCGGCCCGAGCCAGGCCAGCCGGTAGTGGGACAGCCAGTTACAGATCGGGATACGTTGTGCCAGTTGTTGCAAGCGACTGTTCATGACTTCTGGCCTACCACCATTTTCGTATTTAGTCAATGCGCCGTACCTGGGGAACAAAGGTGCGGCCGCTGCGCTACTCTATCTATAGAAATACTTGACTCGTTTACGTGCAATCAGTATGGTGTGCCCAGCAAGTATAACGAATTAAGAGTTTATGCGGTGTGTAGCGTCAGCGGAACCACCGCATAAACTGTTGTTGAACTAAACCGCGTCTGCTCTGCTACCATTTGGATTTTTATCTCGGATTTTGACTCTGGTTA
>CAINRC010000055.1 GCA_903852495.1 uncultured Geobacteraceae bacterium
CCTATTTTCATACTTGCAATGTCAGCAAGCGGAATCCCTTGCAAATCGTTGTCAGCAATCTTCATTACAGCCAGGTTAGACTCATCATCTCCCCAGATTTTATCGATTTCACGAGTTCTGCCATCTTTGAGGGTTACTATTATCTTTGTTGCTCCAGCCAGTGGCGTCAGGTTGCCCTCTATATAACCATCAGAGCTTACAATCATACCCCTCTGCTCACGCAGAACCTTACCCGAAGCACCCATGGCGCTAATTTTGACTATGCTGTTAGGGTTGAGCTTTGGAGCGCCGTGCCGCACTTCACCATAATGCAGGACGACGGAACTAACTATAAACACCATCCATGCAGCGGCTAAACCGACTGCTGAGAATCGCCACTGTTGCGGAGTGAACGTGATTAACTCTTTTAACCGCTGAAAAAATGAAACAGCAGAAGCTACTTTGGACTGTTTGACATTTTTGAGATGCTTCTGCCCGTAAAGAATTTCCGTCATGTCGTTAAGCTGTTTCAAGCAAAACAGGCAGGTGTGCAGGTGGCTTTCTGCCGCTTTCAGCTGCGGTTCTGTGAGCTTCTTCTCTACATATTGCCCGATAGTGTTGACATCCAGGCAGTCGGCAGTCTTGAAGCTGTCGATGTCCTTCAAGGCATCTTTTATTTTTGATTCGATGTCCATATTCATAATGACGCAGCCATTGTCAGATTTCTTTCGAGCAAAATGATTAAAATTGAAAGTATCAATGCTTCACGCAGTAACTCTTTAATCCGGTTATAACTAACAGCCACAGTGCCCATGGGTATGCCGAGCAGTTCAGATATTTCCCTGTCCATGTATCCCTCGATCTTATAGAGCAGGATCTGTTTATCCCGAATGGAGAGTTTCCCCATAGCTTTCCTGTATAGGTCGTTGATTTCAGCGATGGTGTCAGGACGGAGGGTGTTATCTTCAAGGAGATCGTGAAGAGAGAAATCATTGTCGCTTTCAAACTCTTGATCAATGGAGGTGTCTTTTTGCCTTTTCAGATTGGCACGCAGGTAAGAGATCGTCTCGTTCCTGGTAATGGTCTTAATAAAACTCAGGAGTTCATACTTGGTCGTGCCGGAAAAGCTTCTCAGACCGCCGTCGAAAAGCTTGGTATAAACATTTGAGATGATATTTTCAGTGTCTTCGGGGGAAAGCGATGTGTAGCGGTGGCGGTGAAGGCTTGAGGTAATAGAAGTGCATGACGATAGAAGGAGATTCCAACTATTGTTGTCGTCGCACAAGCAGCCTTTTATAAGTTGGGCGATATCGTCCATTTTTTCACGCTCGGGGGAACTGTTTCCGGCACGATGGTTATAGCACTCCTGCAATACTGGTCAATCATTCTAATGTTGGGGAAATAAATAGAAAAGGGACCGGCAAATTGCCGGCCCCTCTTTTTGAAACAGTTGGAATATCTGCGGAAAATTAATCGGGGTGAAATGCTACAATATCCCGAAGTCTTCCGCCCTTAGAACATTCCACCTGTCACTCCCGATCCGTCACAACAACCCTCTTGCACCATTCCACCAAGATCAAGAAACGGAGACTTTACGATATTTCCTTCTTTCCCTTCCCATCGAACTTCTTGAAATTTTCACCCGTCACCACCGGCTTGCCCGACCGCTTTTCAATATCCCGACGAGTACTGCCGGCAACCGCGCCACCTTCCTGAGCATCCTTCTTCAGCGGTTCAATCCCCTGTGAGTCACGGTCCCGATGCAGTTTGGTGGTGGTTGCCTCGCCGAGCATGGTCAGAATCAGCTCAATGTCAGTCATATGGTCGCGCAGATTCTCCCGCGCCAACCCTTTAACCTGCTTGTATTCATCAACTTTCAGGCCAAACGCACCCTGCATAATCTCATTGGTCAACAGCGCATATTCCAGGCTGTTCTTGGCACCACGGTTTTTCCACTCGTCGGTCAAATCCTGCCGAACTGCAATGCCGCGCATCCGCTTGTCGATCCACTCTTTTGGATACCCTTTTTTCTCATATAGCGCCTGCATCCGCTCCATGGAAAGTTCCGGGTTTTCGATCTCTTCCAACCGTTCGTAACCTACCCGGGCCAGCCACTGTTTCAACGGTTCAACCTTTGGTGATGGAATTGACTGGATAATGCGGAACATGGTTTCTGTGTTGGCGCAGTCAGTAGAGTATTTTTTGCCATCAGCCGCAGCAAATTTCAGTTGTACGATTTTATCGTACAACTCGGAATATCCTTCTTTAGCCAGTTTACGCTTGAGGTCGCTCCAATATCGTTTAGGGATATTGCTGCCGGTAAGCACCTCCACGATATCAATTACAGAAAACCACCATTCGTCTTCATGCATGATTTTACGGATATGTTTACCTTCAAAAACAGCAACGCGTATCAAATCTGATTTTGTCATCTGATGTCCTTCCTTATCGCCTCACAAGCACTTGATTCACTAACTCAACGTTGTACGTTACCGTCACGATGGTTATATCATTCCTGCAAAACTGGTCAATCATTCTAATAATCTTGGAGAAATACGTAAAAGAGGGGCCAGCAAATTATTGGCCCCTCTTTCTGAAATAGCTGAAATAACAGTGGAAAATCAATAAAGGTGAAGTGCTGCAACAACCCGAAGCCTCGTTCATCTCCTGAGTTTGAATGTATAGGCATCGGTCAGGATCGGTTGTTTCTGGACAGTGTTATCGGCAGTGTAGAATTTTATCTTCATACTGAGATCATCAATATCCATTGCCACCGACCAGATGGTGCGTACCGGGAATGGAGCTGCAGCGCCCTCCGAGGCGTCATCAGCATAGCCGTACACCAGACTCATGGCATACAGCCCGTCATCAAGAGTATATTTAATAAAGGCAGATGCCTGCAGATACTCATACAGCCTCATGTATCGGTAAAATGTGTTGTAAGATTCTGTTTTCTTATATTTATCTTGATATTGGCTCGGATCCGGGTAAAGGCGCATGGAATGATTGGTCATAATAGCCGGAGTAGTGGACGGTTGACGGATAAGGGTGTAGGTCATCTTCGATGCAGGATCGCCAGGGATAGGAATATAAAATTCAAGAATGGCCGAATTACCGCTACGGTCGCCAATCAGGAAATGAATTCCGTCCAAGGGGAAATAGACCGTCAGATCAGTCAGAAGATCGTCCACCTCATCTATGGTTGCAGCATTCTCAAGGAGCAGGCGTACCATCTGTACATAATTCAAACCGCTCTGAACGGAGAGTTTCGTCAAGTCCAGCACTACCCCACCTTTCGTGCTAGTGAGTGACTGATCCACCAGGCCGCTGATTACCAGCCCCTGCTCGTTGAAACCGTCGTACGCTCCGTTCATCAGATCAAAGGTGCCCACCACCATAGCGGCATAACCGCCATTCTCCGGGTATGTTTCAAGGATAAAGTTGCGTGAAAAAAGCTTGTTGAGCAAAGGTGATTCTTTTCTGCCTATAAACTGATTGATGTCCACCGTATAAAAATCCATGTCACGAGCCATAAAGGAGCGCCCGGTTGAGGTGACCGATTTCGGGAAAAAGACTGCGGAGCAGTTTACCGGAAAGATCTCGTACCAGAGGGCACTGCTGTCATTAAGATCGCTGCTCCCCCAGCCGTAGTAGGATTCAACTCCTCTCTGCCGCTCTGCCAGGTATGGGAAAAACTGCTGGATGTAACTGTTTCTGTTCAGTTTATCCTGAATGGTAGGGAAAGGAATTGACTGTGCCTGGTACTGCTCCCTTGAAATTTTGGCAATGGCCGCTCCAATATCCTGATTGGTTCCTTTGAGTACAATATGCCTCATCTCCTGGTATTTTCCGGTTGCCTTCTCCAGTATCACCTGATTGGTGACAATGGTGCCAGAGGGGGCCTCGGAACTTCCACAGCCAGACAGCAGCAGTATGGACATAAGCAATATCATCAGCAGTACGGGTTGTTTTACCATTGGAAACCTACCTTCAACCCATTACAGGAATTATTATTTAGGCCTCTTTTATGATTTTAATCTGCTCTTCAAAGCATGTAGGACAAGCCCCGTGGCTGAAGATTGCATCTGAATGGTTAGATATATACGTTTCAAGCTGTTGCCAACTCTCTTTATCGGTTCTGATCTTTTTGCAATAGGCACATATCGGAATGATGCCCCTGAGTGTTTTAATTTCTTTTTCCAAGTTGAGACGTAGTGCTTCTTGCGCATCAACACGATCTGTAACATCTATACAACTGCCGATAAAGCCAGCAAAGCCTCCAATATCGTTCTTAAATGGTACACCTCTATCAAATATCCACCGGTACACCCCATCATAGCGCATAAGGCGGTACTCCATCTCAAATGCTTTATGTGCGTTGAAGTTACTTGAATATATGTTGAGACAGCGATCTAAGTCATCGGGATGAACTCCTTCAGCCCATCCGTTACCATACTCTTGCTCCATTGTACGCCCCCTGAAGGCAAGCCAGCGGTGGTTGAAGTAGTTACAAAGTGCTTCTGTATCTGCTCTCCAGACCAGTATGGGGGATTGTTCTACAAGGGCTTCATATTCTTGCAATGTAAGTCGTGAGTTACTCATAAGTATTTCTCCGAATTATCCCTTTTACCCTCAAGGACAGCGATAAGAGCAGTCATCTCGTAACTGTGGGTGACTGCGAGTTCTTACAGGGTGACTGCACACAGTTTTATGTGCTGTCCGCATGTAAAAACAGAATTGTTAATCTCTCCGCCCTCGTCTGACTGCAGCGTTACTGGAGCTGCCGTACGCCTCGACGAGGTTTCCCTCAATACTTCTACGGCATAGCTGAACGGAGCCCCAAGGATTCAAACCCGTGCCATAGTCACACAGCCTGCATGGATCCTAGGCAAACTAAGTATATACTTGGAACCAGGATGTTCAAGCTTATTTCTAACCGATTTGACGGCTAGTTCACCAGGAGTGAAAGGAAAATGATTTTGTTGCAGTAAAATCAGCGGAACTCTGCCAAGAGCTTCTCGAACTATCAAACAGATTCCCCTGTCAACACTAAACCTTCACCAGAGCATCTCATAATTTGGCAAAGACGTTGCCGGTATTTGCCCGTGAGGTCAGCGTGTTAAACAGTTGTACTTTGGTCAAATAGGGCAGATTATTGTCTCGCGGAACTAAAAAATTTAATGCCACCAAGAGGTGATTTATGAACAGAATGTTGTTGGCTGGCTCAATCATGGCGCTGTTCCTGGCTAATGGCTGCAGCAACGACAGCGGCTCTTTTTATTCTCCTGACATTATTGTGCGTGCCGCAAAACTGCCGGCGAAAGACATGTCACAGAGTCCGCTCTACGACAAACTGCAGGAATGGGAAAAAGCCGTGTTGGCGAAAATGGTGCTGGCGTCCGCTTACATGGATGCTGCTTTCTGGCAGCAGGTAGATCCGGAAGGTGAAAAATTGTGGCGCAGTCTTGCTTCGGCTGTTACCCCGCTGGAAAAGGCGGCTTATTCCATGCTCGACGCCAACTACGGACGGTGGGACCGGTTTCTGGACTTTGCGTCCTTTGCCGGCACGGAGAAGCGTCCCCCCGGAGGGTATGTCTACCCGGCTGATCTGACCAAAAGCGAGTTGGACGCCTATATCGCGGCCCATCCGTCTGAAAAGGATGCTTTGCTCAATCCTTTCACCGTGGTTCGACGGAGTGGCGATAAGCTGGTGACGATACCGTACCATCAGGAATATGCGGCATTTGTGGATCCTGCCGCTTTACTGCTCTACGAGGCTGCCGAGCTTTCTCAAAACACAACCCTGACAAAATATCTGCGGCTGCAGGCCCAGGCACTGCGCAGTGACGATTACTTTGAAGCCGATCTCGCCTGGCTTGATCTCGACTCCAACATAGATGTCAGCATCGGCCCCCATGAAACCTATGATGACCAGCTTTACGGGCAGAAAGCGTTTTACAAGGCCAATGTCTTAATCGTTGACCAGGCCGCCGCTGAGCAACTCTTAAAATACAAATCTACCGGTCCGGCATTGCAGGAAAACCTGCCGGTTGACCCGAAATATAAACCGGTATATGACTCGAAAACAATGATGCCGCTGCTCCTTGCGGATGATATCCGACGTTCCGGCCAGGGGCGGGCTATCATGGAACCGGTTGCCTTCAGCCTGCCCAACGACCCAAAAGTTTGGGCAAAAAAAGGGTCTAAAAAGGTGATGATGGGGAATTATCTGATTACCCGTCGCACGGTGGTTCTGGAACCGTTGGCCCAGGTGATTCTCGATCCTGCAGTAACCGCGATGATCAAGCATGAGGCCTATTTCACCTGGGTACTGATGCACGAGGTCTGTCATACTCTGGGGCCACGCGAAGTTGTGAAAAACGGCCAGACCATGACACCTCGTGAGGCGTTGGGGCAATATTATTCGCCAATCGAAGAAGGGAAAGCTGATATCGGCGGGCTGTACAACCTCCAATACCTCATAGATAAGGGAATTATCACCGCACCGCTCGGCCCATATTACGCGGGATTCATGGCGGAATCGCTTCGCTCGATCCGTTTCGGTATGGGTTCCGCCTATGGTGTCATCCGGTCCGCAGCCTGGAACATATTCGTAGATGAGGGTGCTCTGGTGTATGATTCCGCCACCAACCGTTTCACCATGGATGTAGCCAAAATGACGGCAGCGATCCGCAAACTGCTGATCGTCCTGATTACCATTGAAGGTGAGGGGGACTCACAGGCAGCGGCTAACCTTATCCAGACATACTCCAACATCCGGCCCGACTTAAAAAGACTTCTCGATACGGCTGAAAGCACAGTACCGCTTGAGTTTGTGCCGGTGTATGCGAAGTGAAGTTCAGGAATATATTGACATCGTTAAAGACCGTTCGCCATCTGCTCCTGCTCTTGTTTTGCTGCGTCAGCCTCATGGCTTGCGGCGCTTCGGACAACGCACAACCTGCACGAATCAAAATTGCCATGATCCACTTTGCGCCGGAACCAGGTAAAGTTGATGTTAATCGCCTCCGCATCGAGCAGGGTACGAGATTGGCTGCCGAGAAGGGGGCAAACTGGGTCCTGACTCCGGAGTTGGCCGTATCCGGCTACGCGTTCGCCGATGTCATCGGAACCGACTGGATTCAGCCCCAACCGGACGCATGGATGAACTCCTACGCTTCTCTGGTCAGGGCGCTTGGCCTGACTGCCTTCATCGGGACCCCCGAAAAGGATCCGGTTACAGGCAAACTTCATAACAGTCTGGTGGTTATTGGAAGTGACGGCCTTGTTATCGGTCGGCACCGCAAGATAGTGGTTATTCCCGGCCCACTTGAAGGCTGGTCGACACCGGGTGGATCGCCGATGCCGGTACAGGTGGGGTCTTTGTCCGTGGGGATGCTGGTGTGTGCGGATGCCTACCCCCCGGATTACGCAGCGATCCTGAAATCCCGGGGTGCCGAGTTCCTGGTTTCAGGTGCTGCCTGGTATCCGGGCGAGATGGGGCCCAACGGGGCATGGGAAGACCGTTCTCGCGAAACGGGGTTGCCTCTCGTCGTCAACAACCGCACAGGAACCGAACCGGGGATGGACTTCACGGCCGCAGAAAGCGTTGTCAATCAGAACGGGAAGCGTGTTGCCACCTATGCTTCACCGCAGTCTGCAATTATTCTCATAGACTACCTGCCGCAGGGACGTGTATTTGACAGTGCTACGGTCCAGTATCTGCCTTTCTGAAGCACTTGGTTTCAAACAACTTAATGCCGTTGGGACGCCAGCTTAAATAACTAGAACTACAACCAGATTGTCTTATTAGGTATTGAACGATAATGGGGCAGTTAAGTAGAAAAGGGGCCAGCAAATTGCTGACCCCTTTTATGTTGGAACATTTATTGTCGGCGGAAAATACATCTAAACCGAATTTTTCCGCCTTTTCATGAACCGCTTCCTCTGTTGGCTTCAACAGGGGAGGTGCGCAGCTTAGTACATTCCGCCGCCCATACCACCCATGCCGCCCATGCCGCCCGGCATTCCGCCGCCAGCCATGCCGCCCGCATCTTCTTTCGGCTTTTCTGCGATCAGCGCTTCGGTCGTCAGCATCAGGCCGGCGATTGAAGCAGCATTCTGCAGAGCGCTGCGGGAAACTTTGGTCGGATCGATGATGCCGGCCTTGATCATGTCAACATATTCATCATTGGCTGCGTCGTATCCAAAGGCATCAGTGCCGTTCTTGACCTTGTCAACTACGATCGAAGCATCGATCCCTGCATTTTCTGCGATCTGGCGAATTGGTGATTCAAGGGAAGCCCTGATCACATTGACGCCGAACTGCTGCTCGGTGCCCAGCTTGAGGCTGTCAAGAGCAGGAAGTGAACGGATATATGCTACGCCGCCGCCGGGGACGATGCCCTCGTCAACAGCAGCACGGGTTGCGTGCAGTGCATCTTCAACGCGGGCTTTTTTCTCTTTCATTTCAACTTCAGTTGCTGCGCCGACTTTGATAACGGCAACGCCGCCAACCAGTTTTGCCAGACGCTCCTGGAGTTTTTCCTTGTCGTAATCGCTGGAGCTTTCTTCCGCCTGGGCACGGATCATTTTTACACGGCCCTGGATTGCTTCTTCGTTACCGTTGCCATCGATGATGGTGGTGTTGTCTTTGTCGATGGTTACACGCTTGGCCTGGCCGAGCATATCGATGGTGGTCTGGTCGAGTTTGAAGCCGACTTCTTCAGAGATAACCTGGCCGCCGGTCAGGATGGCGATGTCTTCCAGCATTGCCTTGCGGCGATCGCCGAAGCCGGGAGCTTTAACGGCACAGACATTCAGAACGCCGCGCAGTTTGTTGACAACGAGAGTTGCCAGCGCTTCGCCTTCGATATCTTCTGCGATGATCAGGAGAGGACGGCCGGATTTGGCGCTCTGCTCCAGAACCGGAAGCAGGTCCTTCATGTTGGAGATCTTTTTGTCATGGATCAGGATCATGGCGTTTTCGAGAGTTGCTTCCATGCGCTCAGGATCGGTGACAAAGTAGGGAGATAGATAGCCACGGTCGAACTGCATACCTTCAACTGTTTCCAGGCTGGTTTCCATCGCCTTGGCTTCTTCAACAGTGATGACGCCTTCTTTTCCGACTTTTTCCATCGCTTCTGCGATGATATCGCCGATGGTCTTGTCGTTGTTGGCGGAAATGGTGCCGACCTGGGCGATTTCCTTGTGATCCTTGATCGGCTTGGAGATCTTTTTCAGTTCGGCAACGATGCATTCAACAGCTTTGTCGATGCCGCGCTTCAGGTCCATCGGGTTGTGACCTGCGGCCACCAGTTTGGAACCCTGCTTGTAGATGGCCTGGGCCAGAACAGTAGCAGTGGTTGTGCCGTCGCCGGCAACGTCGGAAGTTTTGGAAGCAACTTCCTTGACCAGCTGTGCGCCCATGTTTTCAAACTTGTCTTCCAGTTCGATCTCTTTGGCAACGGTTACGCCGTCTTTTGTGATCAGCGGTGAACCGTAGGATTTGTCGATAACGACGTTGCGCCCTTTAGGTCCGAGGGTTACTTTTACGGTGTCGGCGAGGATGTTTACGCCTTTCAGGATAGCGTTACGGCCGTCCTGGTCAAATTTGATAATCTTTGCTGCCATTGTGTATTCCTCCGTATGAATTAGTTGAAATGGTGCGGCGATCTTTGTAATCGCCTGTTTTGTAAATCTGCAGTAGTCGAGGCGAAATATCCGCCCCGGAACAAAATTATTCTACAACTGCCAGGATGTCGTCTTCACGCATCATCAGGTAGTCGTTGCCGTCAACTTTAACTTCGGTACCGGCATATTTGCCGAACAGAACGATGTCGCCGACTTTAACGTCCAGCGGCAGCACTTTGCCGTCTTCGGTTTTCTTGCCGTTACCGGCAGCCACGATTTCACCGCGCTGCGGCTTCTCTTTGGCGGTTTCCGGAATGAAAAGTCCCCCGGCGGTTTTGGTCTCTTCTTCTACTCTCTTGACGATGATGCGGTCCTGAAGTGGTCTCAAATTCATCTGTACTTCTCCTTTCTATCCTTGTGTGGTGTGATGGTTTTGTTGAAATTAGCACTCGAACGGTCTGAGTGCTAACAAACGGAATATAAACAGCGCCCTTTCAAAAATCAAGGGGTATGTGAAATATTTTTGCCGGGGGTGGACCTGATGGGGTGGAGTGATCTGGAATTGGAATTATTCTTTGATCGGCCAGCCGGATTCAAAACCTTCTGGATAGAAATTTTCCTTCGTTCTGTTGTAATAGCCGAACTGCAGGCGCGGGAACTCTTTTTTCAGGCGCTGCAGCATCCGGTACATACCGATGCCCCGCCCCTGCACCCCCATTTCCCGGTTGTAATAGTCCGGGTCGATGGACAGGTTGCGCATCTGGATCATATCAATATTCGTTGCGGCGACGAAATGTACCAGAGCCTCAACCTCCTCCGGGGCATCGGATACGCCGGGTGAAACCAGATAGTTGATTGAGGTGAAACGGTCGGCATCCTTGGCGATCTTCACCGAACGGAGCACGTCGCTGAACCGGTACCCCTTCGGCCGGTAATAGCGGTTATAGGTGTCCTCACGCACGGAGTTGAGGGAGAAGCGGAAAGAGTCCATCCCGGCATCGCAGAGGTGTTGCACCCGCTCGGGGATGGAGCCGTTTGAGTTGAAATTGACCGTGCCCCGGGAGCTTCCTCGTTTCATCCTCTTCGTCGCTTCGGCAATCACGTCCGCCTGCAGGATCGGGTCCCCCTCACATCCCTGACCATAGGAGACAATCGCCTGTTCTGCCTGTTGCAAATGCGGCAGAGCGATTTCACACAGCTCCTCCGGGGTCGGAACAAAGCTGATCCGGTCGTGGTTGGAGGGGCAGCACTCCGCAGCCTGCAGGCTGATGCAGCCGAGGCAGGCGGAGTTACAGATCGGCGAGGTCGGCAGCGGCGCTTCCCAGCGGCGATAGAACAGATTCTTGGCGGCAAAACAATGATAATCCACAGCGCAGCGGGACAACTGTTCCAGCAGGCGGTTATCCGGCATCTGCTTCAGCATCTCCCTGACCAGCGGGTCGAGGGTGCGGTCATCATAATTGACCGGATTCCAGTTGCTGTTGTTGTCTACTTTGGTGGCGGCAACGACGAAACAGTCACGGTCCTCATCCCACCCCACGGCGGTGTAGGACCAGAGCGGCAGCAGCTCTTTCTTGTGGCTGTAGTCACACGCAGGCAGCAGGGTACGGAGATAGCCGGGTGCCATGAAGGCGGAAACCGCCTGGATACGCTGGGCCCGTTTCCCCTCCCGCAGGGTATCTACCGTGATAAACGCTTTCTTGCGCGGATCCCAGGCGATGGGGGGCATGGCCGGCATGGTGAAGAGTCTGCTGTCCTCCGGGAGCGGAATCAGTTCCACATCTTCCGGCAGGGTCGCCAGGGAGCCGTTCATCCCGGCCATACAGAGTTCGGGGTGATCGAAGATGTTCCCTTTGTGATCGGCATACAGCATTTTCGGCAGGCGTCGCGCCACGGCAGTGCTCCTGAAAAAACTTTGCTTGACGTTGATGGTGAAAAGTCGGTGCAGAGGTGCCACAGACTACCGCTATAATTTTTCATGTCAAGCTTCAATGTTTCCGATTGCATCCGAACTCAATATGCAGAAGAATGGCTGCATTCCAAATTCCAGAATTTATAGTGGAGAAATATTCTATGAACAGGGCCGTCACAGCGCTTCTTGCCGTTATCATATCCGCCGGATCAGCCGTTTTTGCAGCATCGCCGCCGCCATCAATTGAAACCCTGAAACAGCAGAACAGTGCCCGCTACGCCGGTGTAACCCCGACTCAGTGGGGGGAAAATGTTCCGGGAGTCCGCACACGGCTGGTCACTGATGACAAAGTACTGGCCCTGACGCTTGACGCCTGCGGCAGTGCGAAAGGGAAGGGGGTTGATGCCCGGCTGGTGGAGTTTCTGATCAGGGAGAAGATACCGGCCACCCTGTTTATCAATGGCCGCTGGATTGACGCCAACCCGGCGCTGTTCAAGCAGTTGGCTGCCAACCCGCTTTTTGAAATCGCCAATCACGGGATACTGCACAAGCCCGCTTCGGTCAGCGGACGCTCCATTTACGGCATTGCCGGGACGCGGGATGTTGGCGAGGTGGTGGATGAGATCGAACTGAACGCCCGCAAGATCGAGGCGATCAGCGGGGTGCGCCCCAGGCTGTACCGCTCCGGCACCGCCTATTATGACGAAATTGCGGTTCAGATCTCACAAGGGCTGGGGCATGAGGCTGCCGGTTTCACGCTGTTGGGGGATGCGGGGGCTACCTGGAGCGCTGCCCAGGTGAAGGGGGCGCTGCTGAAGGCGGTGCCGGGCGATATCGCCCTGCTGCACATGAACCACCCTGAAGCCGGCACGGGGGAGGGGATCATGGCGGCGGTTCCGGAGTTAAAAAAACGTGGCTTCCGCTTTGTCAGGATGTCGGACTATCCTTTGAAGTAGACCAAACAGAAAGGGGAAGAACCGCTGCGGCTCTTCCCCTGGTGATCAATCTCCATCCATAGTTGGTACGGTGTTAATGCCACTTATCCTGATTCGATTTTTTGTAATTCGAATACTGAATTCCAACAACAGTTCCTACAACAGCTAAACAAGCAACGACACCCAAAATGATGACCATGTTCAACTCCTTGTGATGTGGAATACTGAATCGTGTACAACTGCTCCGGGTACTTCTCCTCGCCTTTATTGAGCTACAGATTTCGCTGAATTTTAAACTCTCATGGCCTGCAATCACGCATGGACGGAACGAGAATAAGGGCCGCTTCGCCTGAAAAAACCGGGGTCGCCACGAAGTGATACGGCTGACTCATGACCGCCGCATTCATGCAGTTTCTTCCCGGAGAAACCTGGGACACGTAAACCGTGACACCGGTTGGGGACGGCTCAATTTTGGTGATGGTGAGCGAGTAGCCAAGGGATGGCCTGGTTTTGTCAACAGCCGCAACTAGTACGTCCCTACTGAAATCTATTATTGGCAAGGCTGATTTCGGCGTCTGGTTAGCATACAGGGTATTCAGAAAATTCTCCCATCCATCCGCGTTACGAATGACTGTTATGTGAGGCTGAGTACTGCCGAGAGAGGCATTACTGCCGTCCTGTACTGTTCTGAAAGATACCTGCTGAACAGTGCCAGGCGAAGGCTGTGCGGTATCCCCTGGGTTTGAAATGCCGCAGATCGGGATTGATACCGCCAATACTATACAAAGCAACATAACCAATCGTACTACGTTCATAGTGTCTCTCCTGCTATTTACTCCCGAACACATGATTAATCACCGTTCCTCAATGCCGCTTGGGACGGGTGTCAACAGTCAGCGTGATCGTTTCTGAACGGTCTGCGTTGACGGTAAAACGTCCGTTTGTGTAGATGAGGTAGCCGGGTGAGGATACGGCAAGCTCATAGGTACCGGCATCAACGCCGCCGATTGAAAAGGCGCCGTTTGCATCAGAGGTGGCACGTTTGACGGCGAAAGCCGTTTTCCCCAAGAGAATAACCCCGGCGCCGGCAATTGGTGCGCCTTTGCTTGACTGGATCTTGCCGCTCACGGTGTACGTATGCTTGGCGGTCAGTGGAATGGTGACACTCTGGTCCCCGCTGACGGCAAGCCGGCTGTTTGTATAGGTGGCATACCCTGTCGCGGAGATGGTAAGCTGGTACGTACCTGACGTAATACCGCTGATGGAGAAGGTGCCGTTAGAGGCGGTGGTTGCAGTTTTACCGGCAATCGAGACGGTAGCGCCCGCAAGCGCTGCACCGGTGGCACTTTCTGCGAGTACGGTGCCGCTTACGGTGTAAACAGCCGGTTTCGCCTGTTGTGTCAGGGCGATGGTGCCGACAACTGTGGCGGCACTGTTCAGCAGGGTAATGCTTCCGCTCCGTGCGCTGGAATCACTATTGGCTGCCACGGTGTATTTGACCGTGCCGTTGCCGTTGCCTGCGGTCGGTGCCGCAATAGTTATCCATGGTACCGAGCTGCTGGCTGTCCAGGCGCATGAACTGCCGGTGGTAACGGAAATTTTACCGGTTCCGCCGGCACTTGCTACCGTGCCGCTGGATGGTGATACGGCGTAAGAGCAGGTTGGAATTGACGGGTCGAAAGCTATGGCATAGGAAGCAAATTGTACCTGGCTTGTCAGTTCGCTGTAGCCGATTCTGAAATATCCGCCGGTATCAGAGGCGGACGGTTCGCCCCAACCGGTGCCCCAACTGTTTTTGACGATAAAATAACCGCCTCCGGGGCTGGACGCATCATCGGCATACCCCACGACGAGCACGGCGTGTCCCCCTGCAAGTGCGCCGGTGGTATGGCTGTAGACGCCGCTTCCGTAGGCAAAGAAATCATCATACACATTCATTGCGGCCACAATCGGCCCATAGGTATACACCGCATTTTTTACGACATCAGGTGTAACGGCACGGCCGGAGCCGATCCATTTCCACATATTGATTTTGTCCGTTGCGCTGGTCCACCCGCTGACGGCAACAGAGCAGGCGCTGTCCTTGGCGGTGTACGGGTCGAATCTTTCCGGGGGGAGACCCGTGCTCTGGATGAAATTGGCCGCCTTGTCAATGTATCCGCCGTTACAGCTTCCGGCACCGCTGCATGAAAGCATGATCTGCTCGGACAGGTTCAGGCCAAGGTCGTAACTGCCGTGGATGAGGGTGTAAGATTCCAGCGCAGCGGTGGCGGCGAATGCCCAGCAGCTCCCGCAATTACCCTGGTCTTTGACCGGGGCGACGTAGTTGGTGCCGCCGTTGCTCCGCCAGTCAAAACCGCCAGTCGGAGCGGTGAGAAGAGTCTGGGTTTTTGAAGTTGTGCTTGCCGCTGCGGCGGGCGCGGGGGCAGCAGTCGGTGCCATCAATCCGACCCGTTTTTTTCGCGTGGAGGGGTCTAATTTATGTACCGATGTGGTGTGAGCGGTCCATTTGGCTTTTTTTGATTTGATGGCAGATTTGATGTCATCAATCTCGGCGGAAAATGACAGGCCGGTGGTACAAAGTAATGTGGCAAATAGCAGTAGTGCTGATAGAACTGATTTGATGCGGAACGCTGATTGTTGCATTGGGTCCTCCTCAATAAAAAAATTGGTAGTAAATGTATTGAGGAGGTACATATCAAATAAGTTACTTCGCTACCACTCACAAATTTTCTCAATTTCTCACATAATTTTCAGCGGTGAGTTCATGAGAGGTAAAGCTGCACCATTGGAAGACGCACGAAGGGCCGGGGGAAATCCCCGGCCCTTCGTGTTGCTGACGACCTATCGAAAATTACGCTTATTTCTTCACCGCATCCTTTTTCGTTACCGCCATGGCATCATTCAGGATCTTGACGCCGGCTTTGGAGGCGGAAATTGAACCGGTCAGGCTTTCGCGGGCCAGCCCCGGATTATGGAATCCGTCAGAGTTTTCTGCGGTCCAGTATTCCCAGAGGACGTGGGCTTCCTCATGCTTTTCACGGGCCTGGGCCAGTACGCTTTCCGTGACACCCATGCGCTGGGCTGCGGCATAGCTGTCGATCAGCTGGCCGAGCCAGTATTCCGCTTTGCGCATTTTTCCTTTGGTGTAATTGATGATGGAGTCCATTTCATACTGTTTTTTCTCCACCGTGCTGTCCGTGTGGCAGCCGAGGCAGGCAGCCTTGACATTCTGCTTCGGCTTGACCACGCCGTGGGTCGAGAACATCTTGCCGTCTTTCCCCTTCATCTTCGGCATGTGGCACTGGTGGCACTGAACACCGGCCTTGTCGTGAACACTGCCGGCATAGGTCTCGGCTTCCGGATGCTGGAACTTGATCAGACGGGCACCGGTGACGGCATGCTTGAAGTCGAAGAAATCCAGGTCTTTATAGTGTTTCAGCAGCTGCAGGGAATTCTTGAGCGGGAAGTGGTTGGTGCGCTGGTCGGTATAGGTTACCGCTTTGCCGTCGCTCCACTGGGTGCCGGCGCCGCAGTTGTATTCCACGTGGCACTGGGCGCACATCATGCGGGAATCGGTTTTTGTCATCACGCCGATTTTGCGGAAACCGTCACGGAAGGAGATGACCTTCAGGTCGGTGGTGCCGTTTTTCGAGAAAATGTTGTTTTTCGGGTCCCGCTCAATGGCCTGAATCAGGCCGTCACGTACGACTCTGGGCTGGGTGCCGTGCGGGTCGTGGCAGTGGATGCAGCCGACCGGGTTGTTGGTTTCCCTGGCCACGTCAACAACATTGGAGGTGCGGTCCCATTTGGCTTTGGGGTCCTTGTCCCCCATGAATTTCCACTTCAGAATATGGTCGGAGGTTTTGCACTGGATACAGGTCGGATTGCCGGCCATTGCTGATTCCTTCAGCTTGAACTCCTTCCCCTTGTCCTCCAGCACGTCCCAGGTTTTTCCGACTTTATCGACCCCCTTCCAGCCATCCTTGAACTGGAAGCGTCCCCCCTGGAAACGATCCACGGCAAACTGGTCGATGACCATGAAGGCATGACCGCGCGGTTCATTGTGTTCAAAGGTAAAGCCGTAGGGCGCCAGCAGTTTGTCCTGCATGGGCGAGCGACCGGTGGGGGTGCCTTTTTCCTTCCGCGCACCGCCGTCGTAATTCACCTTGAAGAAGCTGTCATACTGGCTTTTGTGGCATTTACCGCACAGGGACTGGTCAATGATCGTGACCGGTTTGTTTTTCTCCGGGTCGTCCATGTGGGGAGCCAGTTTGTCATGGCAGACCGTGCAGGCCAGTTTGGCATGTTTTGAGCCCTCTTTGAGCGCCTTGACCTCATCGTGGCACTCGTAGCATTTTGCACGGCCGTCATTGGCAATTTTAGCTGCCGGTCTCGCCTTGGCAGCCGTGGTCAGCGCGGGGATAGACAGCAGGGCAGCGGCCCCGATGACTGCTGCCGCAAGGGCAAGATTCTTTTTCAACATGGTTGTTCTCCTTTCGGTGGTGGTCGTTCTCTTGAATTATAGAGGTGCACTCCGTGGCTATATGGTCCCTTCAAGGATACCAAACAATCGTCCTGTTGCAAGCGTGAGTGGGTATGTAATCAGGTAACCCGCATGAGTCAGTGTGAAACGTAGTACTCCCTGCCGGCAGGGAAATCTTTGACGCAGGTCAAAAAAACAACTGAATTCATTGCGCAGTTTTTTATGTATTGACGTTTCAGCTGACCATGTTAAAGTGGACACGAATAGTCCTGTTTATTATGAGGAGGGTAGATCATGTCACTGGAAGGAAAAATTGCTCCTGAGTTTTCGCTGGCCGGGAGTGATGGAAAACAGCACAGCCTCAAGCAGTATGCCGGGAAAACGGTTATTATTTATTTTTACCCCAGGGACAACACCCCCGGCTGCACCAAGGAAGCGTGCGGGTTCCGGGATCATCATACGGAGTTCACAGACAGAGGGGTTGTGGTTTTGGGTGTCAGCAAGGACAGTATTGCCGCTCACGGCAAGTTTATTGCCAATTACAGTCTCCCCTTCGTTCTGCTCACCGACCCTGACTGTTCCATGATGCAGGCGTACGGCGCCTATGGTGAAAAAGTCATGTGCGGTAAAAAAACAATCGGTATCATCCGTTCGACCGTGATCGTCGGGCCGGACGGCATAGTGAAAAAACAGTGGGCCAAGGTTGCCAAGGCCGAACAGCACCCGGATCAGGTGCTTAAATATCTGCAGGGGTGAATCCCCGGCTCCAGGAGGTTTTTTGATATGACATTTGTTACTCTTGAAGACGTTATTTCTTTTGCAATCGAACGTGAAGACACTGCCTACAAGCTGTATAAACGGGCAGCGGAGCTTTCCACCAGCATCGCGGCAAAAAAAATGTTTGAGGAACTTGCGGGGGAGGAGGCGGCCCACAGGAATGTCTTTGTGAAAATCGACGAGGATAAGGCTGAAAACCATAAGCTCTGTATGCTTCCGGAATCAAGTATCGCCCAATACCTGGCCGATGTGCCGTTCCGGGACAACCTGACGTACAGCGAGATCCTGGCCTTCGCCCTTAAAACCGAGGAAAATGCCTATCAGCTCTATAAAGCTGCTGCCGGCATGACCGACGATCCGAAGCTGCAGAAGATCCTGATGAATTTTGCCGATGTGGAGCTTGGCCACCGGCGCAAGATAGAAGCGATTTATGAGGATAGGGTTCTGACGGAGGGGTAGAGCGTAGCGGAATAGAGATAAAAAAAGCACGCAGTCATGGACGGCGTGCTTTTTTTTGTGTCTGGCGACCTGATTAAAAGCGGTATTCTGCGAGCATCCCGAAACCCTGCTGACTGACGGTGGGGAGAACTTTCAGTGCACTGCTGCCGGCTGCTGCGTGATATCTGACTACCGCTTTGCCGACAAAATAGCCGATCGCCCCGCCTAAAAAGGCATCAGATGCCCAGTGCTGGTTGTCGTAGACCCGGGCCAGTCCGGTCAGGGTGGCTAGTCCGTAGGCAATGGGGGCGACATAGGAATTATCGCCATACTCTTCGGCAAGAACGGCTGCAACTGAAAACGCAGCGGTGGTGTGACCGGAGGGGAAGGAGGTGTCCCCTGTCTTAAAGCCAGGGCCATCCCATGTTGACGCCGATTCTCCGGAATAGGGGCGGTGGCGGTGATCCGCCAGTTTGACTGTCCAGGTGAAGGCGCCGCTCAGAGCAAGACTTTCCACGGCAAGCAGGGAGGCCCGGCGCGCTTTGCCATCTTCATACACGTGACCGTACAGGTAGAGCAGGCCGAGTGGCGGCAGGGTATAGAGCGGGTTGCCAAAGGCGTTGCCGATGGTGGCGCCGGCATCTCCCAGGGAACCCTGGTTTCTTTGGGTGAGGTTTCTGGCCTCTCTGTCGACCAAGAACAGTCCTGCTGTGGTACCGACGACCAGGCCGGCTTTCAGCCAGTCGCTTTTATCCCAACTGGCCGGTGACAGGACGATTTTTCCTGCGTCACTCAAGTATCCCTTGACGTATTCGACATTAATCCTGTTCGGCTGTGAGGCGCCGGTCCCGACGGTAGGAGTATCAGCCGTTTTCGCTCCTCCCTCCACTGCAACGGAATTACCGGCAAGAAGAAGTACAACGGTTGTTGCGGCAATACTGCGGGAGAGAAGGTTTCTGCAGGTGGTGAGTAAAGTCATGTATCCTCCGGGATAATGTAATCTAGTCGTTAAACACTGAGACACCGAGACACAGAGGAAATTTTTGTTGGATCTCAAATAGTATTCTCTGTGTCTCGGTGTCTCAAATGCCGGTTTCAGGTTTACAGTGTTTTTTCGATCCGTTTCAGCAGAAGAGAGTTCAGCACGACCGATACGGACGAAAAGGCCATTGCCAGACCGGCGTACTCCGGTTTGAGATATATGCCGTGGCCGTACAACAGGCCAGCCGCAACCGGGATGCCGAGAATATTGTAAAAGAGGGCCCAGAAAAGGTTCTGTTTTATTTTTGCCAGGGTGCCCCGGCCGATGACAATCGCCCGTACGGCATCCATCAGGTCGCTGCGTATCAGGACAATGTCACCGGTCTCCTTGGCAACGTCGGTCCCCCCGCCAATGGCAATGCCGATATCTGCCCGGGCAAGGGCGGGGGCGTCGTTGATGCCGTCACCCACCATGCCGACGATCATGCCGCGCTCCTGGTACTCTCTCACAATCTCCTGCTTGCGCCCCGGCGTTACTTCCGCTTCAAACGAGTCTACTCCGGACTGCCGCGCCACAATGGCGGCAACATCCGTATGGTCACCGGTAATCATGCAGGTTGTTATGCCCATGCGGCGCAGTGCGGCAACAGCCCCTGCCGATTCCGGCTTGAGGGTGTCGGCAAACGCGGCGATACCGACCAGAGAGTTCCCGGCTGCGACGTGGACCAGTGATTTGCCCGCCGCCGTCAATTCGGCGCTCTTTTTAGCCAGCGGAGACAGAGAGATCCCCAGTTCTTCCATCAACCGCTCATTGCCGACGGCCAACGGGAACCCTTCATAGTGGCAGACAATCCCCAGACCGCCCCGCTCAACGAAACCGTCCGCTTCCCCCGGTTCAACCCCCGCTTCCCGTGCTGCCGCCACCGCAGCCTGAGCCAGGGGATGGGTGGAATATGCTTCAGCGGTGGCCAGACATTCCAGCAGCCTGACCGGGTCAACGTTACGGGAAACCGGCACAAGATCGGTCATCTCCGGTGTCCCCCTGGTGAGGGTACCGGTTTTATCCAGGAGGAGGATGTGCAGGCGGGAGATCGTCTCCAGAGCCGAACCCTTCTTCACCAGTATGCCGCGTCCGAGGGCAATGCCGCTTCCGACCATGATGGCGGTGGGGGTGGCCAACCCCATGGCACAGGGGCAGGCGATAACGAGTACGGCGATGGCAAAGCGGAATGCGGTCAGGAAGTCGCTGGCAAGGAATGCATACCACACGATAAATGTTAGCGCCGAAAACAGCAAGACGGCCGGTACGAACCAGGCGGAGACGGTGTCGGCAAACTTCTGGATCGGCGCCTTGTCCCCCTGAGCCTCCCGCACCATTTTGATGATCTGTGCCAGCAGGGTCGCCTCGCCGATGCGGGTCGCCCGGATCCGCATAACGCCATTGGTGCTGACCGTTGCTCCGGAAACAAGATCCCCCGGTTTCTTCAGCACCGGCAGCGATTCACCGGTAACCATACTTTCGTTAACGGCACCGCCCCCTTCGAGCACTTCGCCATCGACCGGAATAATGTCGCCCGCCCGCACCAGAACAACGTCGCCAACCCGGATAATGGAGGCGGGCACCTCCTTTTCACCGTCATCCGTAATCAGGCGTGCCTTGTCGGCCTGCAGGTGGAGCAACTTTTTGAGCGCTTCACCCGCTTTGCCCCGGGCACGGGCTTCAAGGTATTTTCCCAGGCGGATAAAGGCGATCAGCATCGCCGAGGTTTCGAAGAATACTTCCCGATGCGGCCCGAGCAGGCCAAGGTAAGCGGCCAGCGAGTAAAAATACGCGGCGGAAGTGCCCAGCGCCACCAGCACATCCATGTTGCTGCTGCGGTTCTTGAGCGCGCTCCAGGCCCCCCGGTAGAAGGTCAGGCCGGCGGAAAACTGCACCGCCGTTGCCAGAATCAGGCTGAGCTGCATGGCGGCATGATTGGAATGTCGCCCCATCGTCAGCATGATCGGCAGTGAGGCGAGCAGCGAGAAGATGAACCAGTTGCGTTGGGAAAGCAGGCTGTCGTCCTGGGCCGTTTCAGCTCCGTGCAACTCCAAAGGGGTGTAGCCGGCGCTATGAACGATGCTGAAAATATCGGCGCTGCCCAGGTGTGACGGGTCAAAGCGGACAAAGCCGGTTTCTGCGGCGAGGTTGACGATGGCGGTACTTATGGAGGGATGTTCGAGGAGCTTTTTTTCCAGGGTGTTGACACAGGAAGCACAGTGCAGTCCCTGTACGCCAAAGGTGAGTTCTCCGTCAGGCTCTGGAAGCACCACGCCGTAGCCGAGGTTTTCTACACAGGCTATGAGTTGTTCTCTGGAATTGATGGCGGGATCGTAGCTTACGGTGAGTTCTGCCATGGCAAAATTGACCACGGCACTCTGTACCCCTTCCCGGCGGGCCAGCTCTTTTTCAATCCGGGCGGCGCAGTTTGCGCAGGACATCCCGACTATGGCGAAGGTTTCTACGCTCAAGAATTCCGGCCTTTTATTTAAAATCGCCCCGCACAAAATGTCCCCAGGTGATTTTTATGGCCGAGGCGATGGGCAGCGCCAGCAGAATACCCCAGAACCCGAGGGTCTCACCAAGCGCCATCACCATGATGATGGTCACCAGCGGATTCAGGTTCATGGACTCCTTGAATACCAGCGGCTTGATGACATACCCTTCGAAGAAATAGATCAGGGCGAAGGCAAGCGTTGTCTGCCCCAGCATGGCAGCGGACTGGAATTTGAACCAGGCGAAGAAAAGTGCCGGCAGTGTGGCAATGATGACGCCGATGAACGGCAGGATCGAGGCCGCACCGGCAAAAATACCGCAGAAGACAGGATGGGGGATGCCGAGGGCAAAAAGGGCGATGGTGGCGAGCAGTGCAACAATGATGGAAACCATGACCTGACCGCGCAGGTAGCCGCCGATGCTGATGTTCACTTCATGGGCGATGTCCAGAATCTGGCCGCGCCGGCCGTCCGGGAGCCAGGAGACGATGGTTTCGATGACGATCTGTTTGTAGTACAGCATGAAGAAAACCAGAATCGGCGAAAGTACAATGTTGAAAAGGTTGAAAAATATCCTGGTCCCGAAATTATATGCCCAGAATCCGGCCTTCTCGGCAGCGGTGTCGATATTGGCGGATGCTTTGTCGATCAGCCACTGGATTTCATCGGAACCGTAGCGGTCCGGCAGACGGGTTTTCCATTCCAGAGCGATCTGCTTGAGTTTCTGGATATAGGCGGGAAGGTCGAGAACAAAGGAGTTCCAGCTGATGGTAAGGGCCGGGACAATGAACGTTAGGAAAAAGACGGTCAGAATGGTCAGTACTACGTACAGTAGCCCCAGAGCGTAGAGCCGTTTCATGCCGCGCCGCTCTGCGCTTACCAGGAGCGGGTCCAGCAGGTAGGCGATAACCCAGGAAAGCAGGAAGCAGGAAATGGTGTGCTGCAGCGCGTATCCGGCACCGGCCAGCAGGCAGAAAAGCAGGATTGTGGCAATGAACCTGCCATAATCGTTGCGTGGTGTATGGGCGTGGTGAATGTGCTCCATGATTGCTCCTAGATATGCTTGGTACCATGCAGGACCGCGTCGGCCGTGATCAGGTTGTTTTCTTCCATCCAGTTTTTAAGGCGTCTGGAAAGAAACTGGTCTTTCAACAGGGCAAAGCGCTCTTCTTCATGCGGGTAGAACGCGAGGATGTCCTCGACTTTTCCGAACGGCCGTTTGCCGGTCAGTAAACTCTGTAGAAGGTTTCTCAATTCTGAATCAGTTATTTCAGCAACAAATTCAGCAACTATCTGCCGTTCGCTGCGGTAATCAAACGGGGGAATTTCCAGAAAGCGTTCGCCGTTGCTGTTGAGCTGCTGCCGGACTTCACTGTTTTCGGAAGTGGAGGGGACGGAAAATATTTCACCGGTTAACCGGTCAAGGTAGTAGGCGGTATCGAGCTGCCCGCTGGTAAAAGCGCCGATGAGGTCTTCCCATAATATTTCGACACTGTGAATCGTTGCCATCGGTTTCTCCTTATTCCAATTCCATTTCAAAGCCCTCTCTTCGTTGGCTCGTCATCGGCTCCTCAACGAACTATCTGTACGCCTGCGTTGCCGATTTCCTCGCCGCCTTGAGATCATCATTGAACTGGAATTGGAATTACGTTCTTCTTGTTGACTTTTTACCGTTGATCGAAGCACAATCCGGGCCATGCGAACCATTTTTTTAGCCGATGCCCATCTGGTATCACCGGAAGACACCAATTATCAGTTGCTGCTTCGTTTCCTGCACACGCTCGAGGGGGAGCTGGACACCCTCTATATTATGGGCGATCTGTTCGACTTCTGGCTGGGGTTCCCGTCACATCCGTTTACGCAATACGACGCGGTGCTTGATGCATTGGAACGTCTTGTAGCACGTGGTTGCAAACTTGTCTATTTTGAGGGCAATCACGACTTCCATCTGGGTACGATCTTTTCCAAGCGCCTGAAAGCCGAAATCCATGATCGGCCGGTCATTGAATCTGTCCAGGGAAAGCGGTTGTACCTCTGTCATGGTGACCAGATCAACAGGGAGGACCGGGGCTACCGCTTGTTGCGGTATCTGCTGCGTACTCCATTGGTGGCCACCAGCATCATGCATTTCCCCCCGTCATGGGCGGAAGCGATAAAAAAACGACTGCAGAAGCAGAGTCAGTCCGGGTACGATATGAAATCCGCCCGTTGGGATTATCGGCGGATTCTGCTTGATTATTCACGCTTCCTCCAGGAGCAGGGATGCGAAGGACTGGTCACCGGCCATTTTCATCTCGCCCTCCGCGAAGAACTTCCGGAAACCGGCTTCACTCTTCTGTCCCTCGGTGACTGGATGGAAAAATTCACCTATGGCGAAATGCTGGATGGCAACCTGCAACTCATGACCTACTCCGACGTGCCCCCTACTGTCTGAAAAATTCCGCCAGTGCCTGCTCCCCGACCTGGGAAGCCTTGACCTTCCATTTATCAGGATTGATAACCAGTGCCACCAGAGCGATACGGGGATTCTGTATCGGTGCGAAGGCGGCAAACCAGGAGTAATGTCCTTTAGGGTCCGTGCCGTTGATAGACCCTGTTTTGGCTGCTATTTTCACATCCAGTAAAAGACGGCCCCGGCGGTCATGGAACGCTTTGCGGGAGGTGCCGGTCAGGACGGTGCTGGAAAGCATTTTCGTCAGTGATGCCGATGTCTCCGGCGTGACCAGCTGACGCAGTTCACGGGGGGTAAAGGTTTCCTTTTCAACCCCCCGGGAGTCGATGATGCTGCTGGTCAAGCCGGGCACCATCATTTTTCCGCCATTGGCTATTGCCGACATAATCACCGCCGCATGCAGCGGTGAAATTTTTACGTCATGATCAAGCCCCGCTCCCATCAGTCTCAAACCATGATTGCTGACCGGCTCTCCCGCCTGGCTCTGCTTGGCAGGTATCCCCGGAAAGAGTTCCTGGTTAAACCCGAAGCGGGAAACCGATGCCATTACGGACGTTTTCCCGGCAATATCGCTGGCCACTCGACCGTACACCGGATTGATGGATTTGCCCATGGCGTGTGTGGCATCCATGCGATTGTTTTTCCCCCGGGGACTTAGATCCCAGTAGCGCGGGTTTTCGGAGTAGGAACCGCCACGGAACTCGATTACCGACTCCGGCGTAATTTTATGGCTTTCCAGTGCTGCGGAAGCGGTGATGATTTTAAACAGCGAGGCCATTGGATACAGGCCGTACACGGAACGTTCGGCCCAGGCCGGGTCAATGGCTGAATAGGAGGTCATGCCGAGGATACGACCCGAAGACGGTTCTATGGCAACAAACACTCCGTACGGCACCTTGTTTTTTGCCAGAAAGTCATAGACCTTGCGCTGCAGGTCCCCCTGAATAGTATAAACGTGCTGCATCCCTTCAGGCGTTCGGGCAGTAACGCGGGAACCGTCAAACTCCGCTTTTCCGAGCAGATCTCTGGCAGCTTCGAAGCGACTGACCTGAACAGGTGGTTTGGTCGCTTCAGCCGGTTTCGGCGGAGCCGGAGAAAATGATGCAATCCAGGTCCGGACACGCGCTCCGGTTGGTGCCGCCTGACGCAGTGCCAAAAAACAGAGAGGTACAAGAACAAGAATAACGGCAATGCACAGCAGCGCCAGCTTCAGTCGCTGCAGTTGTTTACCCGTGGGAGGGCGTAACCTGGACCGAACCGGCTCGTCGTTCTCACTGAGTCGCCTGTTTTTGGGGCTGCCTTTGAAAAAAGTAGATCCTGAAACCGGTTTTTTTTGTGACAAATATCTGAAGTCCTGCATGATATCCCGGGTTACGTGAGTTTTTTGAACTATATCGTCAAGCGTTCGGCATTGTCAATCAGCCAGGTGGCGCCACTCATGGCTTTGCATCACTTAGTACCGCCGAAAGAGTTGATCCGGTGAATGAAGGATACCAGCAGCCCATAGTGATGATGGTCGAATAACAGTGAAATGCGTGGCAGGTCTAATAGATCAGGTTCGTCGCTCTCCTCCGGATACGCTCCGCAGGAACAGATTGTGTCCCCATCCTTGATAAGTCCGGGAAACTCCCTGGCCAGCGTAAGAATCTGCTCATTTGACAGCGCTTTCTGCAGGCGTATCACCAGACGGTTTTCAATGAATCGGAGTGAATGGTACACGCGGTAGAAGGTATTTATTACATCCAGTGCTTCCTGCTCGTCTCTGGTGATGGTGAAGAGAGAAAAATCCTCCCCCGAGATAAAACCCTTCACCAGAAGGCTCTCTTTAATAAAATCAAAGAACTGCTCCCAGTACCCCTCCTGATCGTCCATCAGAATCAATGGCTTAGGCGATGTTTTGCCGGTCTGCACCAGAGTGAATACTTCCATCGCTTCGTCCAGCGTGCCGAAGCCGCCGGGGAAAACCACAATCGCATCTGCCTCTTTGACAAAGGCCACCTTACGGTTAAAGAAGTATTTGTAGGTTACCAACCGGGGATTGCGGTACATGACCGGATTCGGTTTTTGCTCGAAGGGGAGCCGGATATTTACGGCAAAGGAATTTTCGCTGCCGGCCCCTTCATTCCCGGCCTGCATGATGCCAGGTCCCCCTCCCGTAATGACCATGTAGTTGTTTTCAGCAAGACTGTGGCTGAACCGAACGCACTTCTGGTACATTTCATCTGATTCGGGAGTGCGGGCCGACCCGAATATTGTGACTTTCTTGCGGTTCCGATAGGGGCCGAAAACCTTTGCCGTATAGCGCATTTCCAGCAGTGTACGGTTGATCAGTTTCAGGTCGGCCAGATAATCGACCTCCTGACCGATTTTGAGCGTAGACAGCAGCATCTCCCTGATCACGGCAGGATGATGGATGCCGCCTGATTCCTCAATCAACTGGTCAATAATCCGGTCAATTGATTCATTATTTTTAGAAAAGCTTAGCTCCATGGATAAAGTTCTCTGGTGGTGTGTCGAAGTTGGAAAACTGGGGAGACACGGTATCACAGCCGGCTCTGTAAAGCAAATAGCTGATTGCTTCGCAGAGCGGTAGCAGGGGGACCGAATAAGCTTGAAAGCGGGCATCGGGTTTGCTATAAGGCACCATATCTATCGTGTTACTAACAAGTTGTGGAGACGCTGTTGCCGACAGGCAGAAAGACAGGGCATGTCCAATCCAACGCTGGTCATGTATGAGCAGGAGTCCCGGGAAGTAAATGATGCTTTAGAACGTCTGCTGAAGGAAGCAAACGCCACGGTCATTTTTCTTGTTGATAAAAACGGGCAGCTCATATCAGGCGTGGGGGAAACCGAGCGTTTTGATACAACGTCGCTCGCCTCACTGACTGCAGGAAATATCGCTGCGACGGGCGGTCTTGCCAAACTGATTGGCGAAAAAGAGTTCTCCATTCTTTTTCACGAGGGGGAGAAGGATAACCTCCATATTTCTATCGTCTGCGGCAGGGTTATTCTCGTTGTTCTCTTCGATAGCCGTTCATCGCTTGGCCTCGTGCGGTTGCGGGTTAAAAAATCATCGGAGGAACTTTCCTGCATTTTTGAAAAACTGCTGAAAAAATCGGAAGAACGCATAAAGCGTGATTCGTCCGATTTTCCCTTTGCGGAAATTACTGACGACGACATCGATAATCTTTTTAGCTGAAACCGGGTAATGATGCCGTGCAGGCGACTGCACACTGTTTTACCTCCGCTCCGGGCGGAATATCTCAATCCTGACAACCATTGAATGGGAACGCCGACGATGTCATTCATCAATTATGCTTCTCGTGAAATAAATTGCAAAATAGTCTACTACGGCCCCGGGCTGTGCGGTAAAACGACGAATCTTCAATTCATCTATCAACAGACCGCCCCGGAAGCCAGGGGTAAGATGATAAGCCTCGCCACAGAGACCGAGCGCACGCTTTTTTTTGATTTCATGCCCCTTTCACTGGGTGAAATCCGGGGTTTTAAAACCCGTTTTCACCTGTATACGGTTCCCGGTCAGGTTTTTTATGATGCATCCAGAAAGCTGATACTGAAGGGCGTTGATGGCGTGGTGTTTGTCGCGGACTCTCATGAGGAACGGATGGACGCGAATGCCGAATCGCTTGAAAACCTGAGGATAAATCTTAAGGAGCAGGGCTACGATCTGGATAAACTGCCGTATATCATTCAGTACAATAAACGGGATGTGCCCGGCGCCATGCCGGTGGAAGAGTTGCGCCGTGAGCTGAATCCTGCAAATGTACCGGAATTTGAGGCGTGTGCCACATCGGGTGAAGGGGTTTTTGAAACGCTTAAAGCCGTTGCCAAGTTGATACTCATCGATCTGAAAAAGGGGAAATGATGCGGTTGAAGGGTAAAGTGTGGGTGACCCGGGCCAGTGATGTATATCCCAGGAACCTGATTATCACGTAATGGAGCGGTTCTTTGGTCTTGATTTATTTTTTGGCGCGTGGTAGGTATCACATCCCGCCGTTCTGAAGGTTGCCAAACACACGGAGAGATGGCCGAGTAGGTCGAAGGCGCTCGCCTGCTAAGCGAGTATACTGGGAAACCGGTATCGAGGGTTCGAATCCCTCTCTCTCCGCCACTTTTTTATCGGATAACTCAATTGAACCCAATCAGAATTCCACAGTTACCCATATATCTGCTTTTTTTGGCATGCGTTCTGACCGCCTGCCAGGAACAGAGCGAAAAACCGCAAATCAGGGTCAAACCGGGTACTTCCCACCAGACGGTCAGGGAAAAAACTGTTCTTGTGCCACCCGAGGTTGGTCGACGCTGGAAAGCTGTCAGGATTGCCGTGATCGACAAAACCCGTGGGAAGGAAGGTATTTTTTCCGTTCCGCTCGGGGCGCCCTACGTGATTCCCTCATCTTCACTGACTATCACTGTGGAAGCATTTCTTCCTGCGTTTACCATGGAAGGCACCACGATCACAACCTCTTCCAACGAACCGGAAAATCCTGCGGCGAAGGTAAAAATCTTCGAAAACGGTTCTCCGGTTTTTCAAGGGTGGCTTTTTTCAAAATTTCCGAATACACACGCCGTAACGCACCCTAAATACGGCTTCAGCCTGATTGGCGTGGTGCCGGTCGGTAGTAAATAACCCCTTTCAGCCCCTGCCTTTTTTTGTCTAAGCGGGAATTCCTTCCCGTGCCAGTTCGTCGCATCGTTCATTTTCTGGATGCCCGGCGTGTCCTTTGACCCAGAGCCATTGCACCGTATGCGGTTTAGTCAGATCGAGCAGCAGTTCCCACAGGTCTCTGTTAAGCACCGGTTCCTTTTTACTGTTGCGCCATCCTTTGCGCTGCCACCCTTCAATCCATTCTGTCATGCCTTTAACCAGATACTGGGAGTCGGTGGTAATCGATACCCGGCAGGGACGGGTCAACTGACGAAGCGCCTCAATAGCGGCGGTCATTTCCATGCGATTGTTGGTAGTATCTTTGGTGCCGCCGTTAAGTTCCTTGACAATACTGCCATAGCGCAAAATCGACCCGTAGCCGCCGGGGCCCGGATTGCCGCTGCAGGCGCCGTCACAGAATATTTCCACAATCTGTGGGTCAGGAGCCGGCATAATCGCTCCTTTCCCCGGATAGCAGGGCGGCAATCGCCAGCATGAGCCGGTCGACTATCAGCAGGTGTGTCTCCTTGCAGTCTTCAAACTGAAACAGATCGCTGAAGTCCACAGCTGCACCGAAAATCACCGCAGCTTCCTGGCCAAAACCGGGGAATTTCCAGCGGTTCAAGCCGATTAACGCTGTTGGGATGACTGCCGGGCGGGTATCGTAGATAATTTTGCCGACGCCGCGGTTACCCGAGCCCAGTTGTCCGTCCTTATGCCGTGTTCCTTCGGGGAACAGCATGACTTTCTGGTCGAGGAGCAGGTCATTTAACAGGCGTCCCGCCCTGACGTCCCGTTTGCGTCTCACCGGGAAAGCGCCCCATGAAGAGTAAATGATACGTTGGAATGTCTTTTCAAAAAGTTCTTCTTTGGCCGGCGCCCAAAGCATCTGGAGCGGATTGTATCTGATGACGGCCCAGGGGAGAAAAATGGTGTCATAGGCGGATATATGATTTGAAGCTATCATAACCGGACCGCTTTTCGGGATATGCCCGCTCCCTTTGATGAGAAACCCGTTCAGGAGTGATGCGTAAATTCCGATGACGTACACCGAAAAAGTAACCCAACAGCGTTGCAGAAGGTGTGCCTTCACGTTGCTCCCTTGCTTGATAGTGCGGATATATTACTGATGCTGCGCATAGCATATCAGAGCAGAGCTCATCAGGCAACACCCCTCATTGTAGCGTACTATTGCCTGTGAAATCGTTCTGGATATGATATAAAGGCGAAAACTGGGTTTCAATTCTGTGTTGAAGAAATAACGAATTTGGAGAGATCTTCTGCATGGCTGATTTTGCCGTAAGTGAAGAAAAAAACCGCTGGCTGCGGCAAAAAATGGCTGAACTGGGAGTTCGTGAGGGGGACATTGAGGAAAGCTTCGTCCGTTCTTCCGGGAATGGCGGCCAGCATGTTAATAAAACCTCCAGCTGCGTCCAGTTGAAGCACCGGCCAACAGGTATTCAGGTCAGCTGTATGCAGGAACGGAGTCAATCGGTGAACCGTTTTCTGGCCCGGCGGGAACTGCTTGAGCGCATCGAAGCCTCCACCGGTGTAATCACGCCGGAGATGAAGCGGATTGAAAAACTGCGCAAGCAGAAGGACCGCCGCAGGAGGCGGGCAACGGTGCCGGGAACTGATCCGGCTTAATGCGCTTCACTCCAGTTAGCCCCGTAGCTGATATCCACCTTGAGTGGAACTCTCGTTTCAACAGCATGTTCCATTTCCCGCTCCACAAGCAGCACCATCTCTGACAATTCCTCCTCTGGAACCTCCAACACAAGTTCATCATGTACCTGCATAATCAGCCGACTGTTACGCTTTTCGGAGCGGATACGGGAATCAACCTGGATCATGGCGCATTTGATGATATCGGCTGCAGAACCCTGGATCGGATAGTTAATGGCGTTGCGCCGGGCAAAGGCCAGCACATTGCCGTTACTGCTCTGGATGTCCGGAATCGGCAGCCGCCGCCCGAGAATAGTTCTGACGCAGCCATGTTCTTCCGCTTCCCTGATGCAGGAATCCAGAAACGCGATGGCCCCATGGTGCCGCTCTTTATAGGTATTGATGAACTCTTCGGCGGTTTTACGGGCAATGCCGAGCTGCTTTGCCAGGGAAAAGGCACCCTGGCCGTAGATAATGCCAAAATTGATGGTTTTCGCCTGGCGGCGCATCTCCGGAGTGACCATTTCCGGAAAAAGTCCGAACACCTCGGCGGCAGTGCGAGTATGGATGTCCTCGTCATTGGCGAAGGCGTGGCAAAATACCGGATCTCCGGAAAGGTGAGCCAGCACGCGCAGCTCTATCTGGGAATAGTCGGCGGAGAGAATGACATGACCGGGGGGGGCGATAAACGCGTGCCGGATACGGCGTCCGTCTTCGCTGCGAATCGGAATGTTCTGCAGATTCGGATCTGACGACGAGAGGCGCCCGGTGTTGGTAACCGTCTGATTATAGGAGGTGTGGACCCTCCCGGTACGGGGGCTGACAAGGCGGGGGAGTGCGTCCGTGTAGGTGGATTTGAGTTTGGCTATGCCCCGGTAATCCACTATCAGGCGGGCTATCTCATGCTCCTCGGCCAGAGCGGTCAGTACCTCGTTGTCGGTGGACCACCCGGTTTTCCCCTTGGTCTTCTTGCCGGTTTGCAACCCGAGGCGGCCGAAGAGAATCTCACCCATCTGCTTGGGGGAGTTGAGGTTGAACCGTTCTCCCGCCAGAGTAAATATCTCTTCCTCCAGTATGCCCATCCGACCCGCAAAATCGGCAGACAGGTTGTTCAACAGAGAGCTGTCCAGAAGAACGCCGTGGTTTTCCATTTCGGCCAGAATCGGCACAAGCGGCATCTCAACCGAGTGGAACAGCTTGTCGTCTCCTCCCGCCGCAAGCATGGGCTCAAACTTCCTGCGCAGCAGCCAGGTGGCGTCAGCATCCTCTGCCGCATATCCTGCTGCGGCTTCTGGCTCCACTTCGGCAAAGTTTTTCTGCTCCCTGCCGCTGCCGACCACCTCTTTGTAGCTGATCATGCGGTGGTTTAAATGTTCCTGAGCCAGGGCATCCAGTCCGTGCCCCTGCCGGGACGGATTAAGCAGATAGGAAGCCAGCATGGTGTCAAACCAGATACCGGCGAGACTGATACCGTTATTGGCCAGAACCTGCATATCAAATTTAATGTTCTGGCCGACTTTACGCATATCCTGACGCTCCAGCAGGGGGCGCAAACGGTCGAGAACGGTATGCCGGGGGAGCTGTCCTTCCACCAGGCAGAGCGGAGCGTCCGTAATGGAGATACCGGCAGGGGGGGCGGGGGGCGGATTGAAGTCGAAGCCGGTTTGCCGGTCACCGGTTGGGGGTGGCACCGCCTTGAGAATGGCCGGTTTACGCTCCGTCACATGACCGATCGGGATGTAATATGCTTCGTGATCCCGAAAAGAGAAAGACAGCCCGACAATATCAGCCAGACGCGGGTCGAGGCTTGTCGTTTCGAGGTCAAAGGCAAATTCACCACTCTTCTCTAAAGCTGCGGCAAGGCTTTCAAGCTGCGCTATCGTTTTTACCGTGTGATAGCTCTCGGTGGAAAGGGTCGCTTTCCCGGTAAGTTCCTTGATTAGTGAGGTGAAACCGAATTTTTTGAAGAATTCATTCAGAGTTTCCTGATCCGGATCCCGTGCCGTTAGCTCGTCAAGGTCGACATCCAGCGGGACATTACACTCAATCGTTGCCAGGCGCCGTGACAGCAGCGCCTGCTCACGGAATTCCCGCAGTTTTTCACCGTTTTTACCCTTGACTTCGTCTGACCGTGCCAGCAGTTGGTCGAGGGAACCGAACTCCAGAATCAGCTTGGTTGCGGTTTTTTCGCCGATACCCGGTACGCCGGGGATATTGTCGGAGGAATCTCCTGCAAGCCCCAGAATGTCAATGACCAACTCAGGACCGACGCCAAAGCGTTCGATGACGTCGGCAATTCCGGACACTTTCCCTTTCATGGTGTCCAGCAGCGTGACCCGGTCAGTCACGATCTGCATCAAATCCTTGTCACCGGTGACCACGACAACTCGGCCTCCCTGGTCGGCAAAGCGCCCGGCCAGGGCGCCGATGATGTCATCAGCTTCATATCCCTGTAGTTCCAGGGTCGGTATGTTGAAGGCTCGTACTACCTCGCGAATAGGGGCCATCTGGACACGCAGGTCATCCGGCATGGCGGCGCGGTTTGCTTTATATTCCGGGTACATTTCGGTGCGGAATGTTGTCCGGCCGGCATCAAAAACGACGGCCACATGCTGCGGGTTGTAATCTTTCAGCAGTTTGAGCAGCATCTGGATGAATCCATAGATGGCATTGGTCGGGTGTCCGCCGGGTGAGGTGAGGTGGCGGATGGCAAAGTAGGCGCGGTAAATGTAGGAGGAGCCGTCAACAAGGTAGAGGGTTTCATTTGGAGTCATGGCATACCCTCTCCGCAGGATGTTTCCCGGGTAAAAAGGGCAAAGGCCATGGCCGGACGCTTGCTCGATTCGCGCATGGCGAACTGCAGCCCATCAAAAGACCACCCTTTGGCACTCCATGCGTTGAGCGTTTCCTCGATGGTTTCTTCGGTAACGCTGCTTATTTCAACAACCTTGTAAATCAGCATGACTGTGTCCTCTGATGAATTTTTTGTGAACTCCGTTGATGACCGACGGCTCATCGGGGTAAAAAAAAGGCGGCTCGAAAGCCGCCTTGTGACGTTTATGAGATGCCGGTTATTTCTGGAAACCGAGTTTTGCGGAAATCTCTTCGCCGGCTTTCAGTACAAGTGGGATCAGTTCGTTTTTGATACGCTCGTCAGAGAAGCGCATGGACGGCCCGGAAATGCTGACAGCGCCGATAATGCGGCGGGTATAATCGCGAATCGGAGCGCTGACGCATTTTACGCCGGAGTCCAGTTCCTCGTTGTCAAAAGCAAACCCCTGCTCAGCAATCAGTTTCAGCTGTTTTTTAAGGGTATCACGGTCGGTGATTGTATTGGGGGTGTAGCTTTTTAATTCCTTTGAGGGGAGGTATGTTTCAAGCTCCTCATCGCTCATATAGGCAATCTGAACCTTGCCGGCTGCTGTGCAATAGGCCGGCAGCCGCGAACCGACTCTCGGTACAACTCTGACAGTCATGGCCGTTTCAACCACATCCAGATAGACTATGTTGAAATCTTTAAGAATGGAGACGTACGTTGTTTCGTTGCAGTCCGCAACCAACGCTTCAAGCACCGGCTTTGACTGACGCAGCAAACCCATTTGTTTGATGAATGTCTGGCCGAGTTCAAGGGTTTTGAGGCCAAGTCGATAGTTCTCGGTCACTTTGTTCTGCTCGATATAGCTGCGGGATTCGAGTGTCGCAAGTAATCTGAAAACATTATTTTTGTGAAGTTTCAGGCGTTTACTTAGTTCAGTAACGCCGAGTTCGTCGACTTCGCCATGAAATTGTTCCAAAAGGTCAAGGGCATGGGACACCGCTTGTATGAGGTACTCTGACTTTTCTTTTTTTGCCATGGGAGAAATCCTTTTTATGAGTAAGTGTGAGTTCAAGTATGATGCAACATATCAAAATGCAAACATTTATTCAAAAATAAGCCAAATACGTAGATTTTGCAACAATTTTGTAAAATCCTAGAATATTGTTTTACAATTGTCAAGGGTGAAAAATTGATTTATATTCAAGCCATGTAAAGCAGGTGCCATATCTGCCTGATAAATGTGTGCACGAGGAAACTATGCTGAATCTGCGTAAAAAAATTCTTGTGGCAATCGATGGCTCTCCCCAGTCGGACAAAGCTGCCGAGGAAGCTGTTCGCCTTGCCGCCGGCAACCAGAGTCAGTTTAAAAGCAAAATTTATGCGCTGCTCGTGTTACCCAACGTGCCGACAGCAACCTACACTGATTTTGTGCCGGTTGTTCCCATGACTGAAACGGAAAAATGGGATGAACTTCGCAAACGGATATTTTATGTAGTGGAAAAATGTGCGTCTGAACATGACATCCCGCTGGAGATGGTTGTCGAGTATGGTGATCCTGCCGACAAGATAATGGCTCTTGCCAGGAGTGAAGAAGTTGATGTGATTGTTATCGGCAGTTCAGGCAAAGGATTTCTCCAGCGCCGCATTAAAGGAAGTATCTCCCACAAAGTAGCCAGTAATGCACCCTGCTCGGTTTTTATCGTGCGGGGCTGATTCGGGAAGGATTATTTATAATGAGCCGTTTTGTTGTTCGATTGTTTTTAGCTGTTGTTGTTTTTCTGTTGCCGCTGTCCGCCTATGCTGCCGAATCATTTCGTGTGCCTATTCTGCTGTACCACCGGTTCGGTCCGACCGTCGCTGATGGGATGACGATAACGACCCCAGTTTTTGAATCACATATGAAATACCTGCATGATAACGGGTATAAAGTGATTCCATTGCGCCAGCTCGTTGACTATTACCGGGGAAAAGGAGCAGCACCGGGACCCAAGTCCGTCGTAATTGTGGAAGATGACGCTCACAAGTCGGTGTATAGCGATATGCTCCCGATTATCAAAAAATATCGTTACCCGGTGACGATCTTTACCTACCCGTCGACAATCTCCAATGCAAAATACGCCATGACCTGGGATCAGATGCGGGCGCTGACAAAAACCGGTCTCTTTGACGTTCAGTCCCATACCTATTGGCATCCTAATTTTAAGAAAGAACGAAAAAAATTGAGTCCGCAGGCTCTTGATACCCTTGTCATGACTCAACTGAAAAAATCGAAAGCCCGCCTGGAAAAAGAATTGGGGACCAGGGTTGATATGCTTGCCTGGCCCTTCGGTATTTACGATGACTATCTTGTCGGGAAAGCTGCGGAAGCGGGATACGGTGCAACGTTCACTATCGAGCGCCGCCATGCGACGGCATCAGACTCGGTAATGAAGCTGCCGCGCTATCTGCTGGTTAATGCGGACAGTGGCAAGGCTTTTGTGCAGTTGCTTGAGGGTAACGCTGCCAAACGGAATGTCGTGTATTAGTGCACGAAAAAGTACCGCAAAAATACCCCTGCCCAGACTGCATCTGCTGTCAGTGGTGTTCTGATGATCGTTGCAAAATTTGCAGGGGGAACGGAGGGTGCGGTCGCCGGAAACGTTCAATAGCGGAGCAGATTGCATTGTACGATTCCCTGAACCCTTCTCAAGCCGGTACGCCACGGCAGTAAAAGCAGCTAGCTATATTCCTGCGACTGTTTGACGCCCCGCAGAGCATGCCTGAACGTTAGAATATTTCTCTAGGAATAGTCAGACAGAATATGGTAAAAGGAATACGTAATCTAAAATTCAGGAGGTAGCAGGTGAAAAAAACAGCACTAGTAATAATCAGTATAACCGCTCTCGCCCTTTCAGGATGTAAAGACAAGCCAAAAACCGAGGCACCGGCTGCAGCTCCGCAGCAGGGAATGCCAGCAGCCGCACCGGGTGCTGATCCGCATGCAGGTATGAAAGCTCAGGAAATTACTGCAGGGGTAGGAAAAAAAGCGACCGTTACCCAGACCATGAACTCCGGTGGTTACACGTATGTAGAAGCAGCAGATGAAAAAGGTGAAAAAACCTGGCTGGCTCTGCCGGAAATCAAGGTTGCCAAAGGCGACAAAATTGAATACCCGGAAACTCCGCCGATGGTCAACTTTCAGAGCAAAACTCTGAAGAGAACGTTTGAAAAGATCCTCTTCATCCCAGGTATCAGGATCGTAAAATAATTAACCACTATACGTATCAACAGACGGGGTCATGCAAATGGCCCCGTTTTTTTATGTCGTTTGTGCTGCTTTTGACGGGCCGTGCATCGGCACAATACTCAATACCTTGGCATAGCACTTCTTTCCTTTATTGATCTTACCCATCTCGGAATACAGGTCGGCCAGCAGTAACCATCCCCACGGGTTATCCGGTTGCAGATTCGTAATCTCCTGTAGTTCCAGTATCGCCTTGTCGTATTCTCCCTGTTGGCGATACCACTCCCCGGCCAGTACATTGGTAGTGTAACAGTAGCCAAGGCGCTCCTTTTGACGATTGAATCGTTCCGGGTCAGTCTGCTGGTTCTTTTTCAGCTCTTTCAACAGGAGTGGGGATGATCCACCAGGCCTGGAAGCCACATACAGTGCGTCCTGGTGTGAATCCGAAAAAAGAGTTGAAGATGTGATTCCTGCAGCCAACGCTTCTTTATACAGTCGTGTGCCGGGGTAATAGGCCAACGGTGATACATAGCCGTCATCAGGTTTAATACGGCGCACAAGCCCGATAGTCATTTCGAGGTCATCACTGCTTTCTCCTGGGACATCGCTGATGAGGTAGACGGACAGATTGATACCGACATCCCGTATCAGCACCGAAGCGTGTTCAATCTGGTCCGGGGCTATTTTTTTCCCCAGCCGGCGTAAAATCTCCGGCGCTCCCGATTCGACGCCGAGTTGAATACATTCACAGCCGGCCCTTTTCATGGCGACAACCAACTCTTCGTCAATAGCGGTGACCCGTGATTGACAGTTCCAGAGAATAGTGACGTTACGCTCCTGGAGCAACGAACAAAACTTCAGGACTCTTTTCCGGTCTGCCGTAAAGGTGTCATCACGGATTGAAAAATAAATCAGGCCGTATTTTTCCCGAATGTACAGAATCTCGTCAACAATGGCCTCCGGCGAGCGGAAGCGCACTTTCCTCCCCCAAAAATCGGGTGAACTGCAGAAGTAGCAGGTGGAAGGGCAGCCACGGGTGGTGACGATAAATTCAGGCTGCAATTCAAGATCAAGGCCTATTGATGAATCAAGGTACTGCGCTGGCAGTGGCAGGCGATCAAGATCTTCAATATTCTTCCGGGGTTGGGTACAGGTGATCGTGCCGTTATGGAAAAACGCAATTCCGTCGATCCGGTGCCAATCAGCTTTAGACCCCCTTTGGGCTACCAGTTCCAAAAGCGTCAGTTCACCCTCACCCCGTACCACAACGTCCACCGGTGACCCCTCACCCAGAATATCTTCATAGCAGAAGGTTGCATGGCCGCCACCAAACACTATGGTGCTTTCCGGCAGTGTGCGGCGGCATAACGCCGCAAGTTCCAGAGACGCGTGCCTGTTATGTGTCCATTGCGAAATGCCGAAAACTTCCGGTTTGAATGCCAGTAATTCCTGCTTGATTTTTGAGGTGTGCCAGGCGGAAAAATTGGCCAGGATTGAGTCGTGCCCCGCTTCGCGCAGACAGGCGTGCAGGTAGCAGAGGCCGGTCGGCAGAAGCGTTACATAGGGATCTTTGCGGTGCGGTAATCCGGATTGATAGGCAAGCAGAATTTTCATGGCGAAAAAAAATCCGGGTCGAGTGACCCGGATACAGTTGTACGGCATACGTTACTGGATCTATTTTTCAAGGTTAAGTGAAACACCAAGCGTGTCGTTGGATAAAATTTCGTTTTCACTTTCTTCCTCTACACCAAGCAGCAACTCGCTGAAATTGATGGATTCAGAAGCGGTGTTCGGCATACGTCTCGCTCCAAGATAGCGCGAAAGGTAGTAGGGAGTATCCATGGTTGAAATAACAACGCGGTGCTCGCGTGAAGAGGCATGGATCATCTTACGGTTGCCCAGATAGATGCCCACATGGGAGGGGAAACGGGCGTAGGTCTGGAAGAAAACCAGATCACCTTTTTTCAGATCCCCGCGCATGACTTCGTTGCCGACATAGAACTGCTCCCGTGCAGTACGGGGGAGCTTAACGTCCTGCTCACGGAAAACCTGCTGTGTGAAGCTTGAGCAGTCAAGTGCGCTGCGGCTGCTTCCGCCAAAACGGTAGCGGGCGCCAAGAAAGCTGTAGGCGCTTTTTTTGAGACTGGTGAGTGCCTGATTGGCTTCCAGTGATTTAGCCAGGTCTACCGGTGTGTCCGACTCAAGGTCGGTCAACTCGGCCAGAGTCTCAGTCAATTCCTTCTCATTCAGCAGATCTTTATTGATAAGCTGAAGTCTGTTGGATGCGGCAGAGCGGACCGGGCCATCTGTGGCCACGAGCATCAGAACCTGGCCAGGCTTGACCTTGCTTCCCTTCAGGCCGTTCAGGCTTTTCAGCTCAGCTACTTTTATTCCGGTTTTCTTTGCAATTTTCGGAAGGGTATCACCCTTGCCGACTTTATAGGTATCCTGGCGGGCGGCAGTAGCCTTCTTATTCTGGGAGTCGGCATGTGACGGCACTATAAGGCGAGTTCCCTTGGTAACAAGGGAAGAGGTCAGGTTGTTTACGGTTTTGAGCTCGCTCACGGAAACGTGATATTTTTTGGCTATTGACTGCAACGTTTCACTTTTACGCACAACATGGGACTTTGAAGCCAGGACGAATTGAGGAAGCGCCAGGAGTATGAGGCAGATCGTAATAACGATACGAATATGGGCCATGTTCCCTCCTTTTGTTTTATTACTGACAAATACGGACTACCTTATATAACAGGCGGTGTAGAAAGTCAATTCATAGTTGCTCTGTTCGGGGTATCAGCTAAGCAAAATGCGCGCCAGCCGGCTATCTGCCCCGTTTGTTACGCGGAGAAAATCTGATTGTTACCGGAGCTTCACGCAGTATTGATACCTGTTTGTCCGGTAACCGCAGGTGCATCAGGTAGTCCCTGCCCTTCTCCAGTCGGGCGGCATCGACACTCTCTGTCGCTACGGATAGTATCTGCGAAACCTGGCTGGCCGGACCCTCGATCTCCACCGAACTTGGCTCGCTGGTGATATTTATAGATGATGCTCCGGTTGGCAGTTTGCCCTTGAGTGCTACTTTTATCGGCACACTTCTGCGTAATTTCTGCTCAGCGGATACTCGAATGCTGGAGGGGGATACGGATGTTATTCTCATGCCGGACGGGGCGACTATATCGTCATGATTGACCCGTATGGTGGTGGCTCCCGCCGAAATTTTGGATGCATCGATTTCAGCGGTCAAGTCGAGTTTTGAGGGCGGCGGAGTAAGGCTGGACATGGCTTTTATCTGGACGGTCACCTCTTCCGGTTCAGTCCGGATCAGCACCACGTTGTCCGGAACAGTATGCAGCCGCACTGGTGCCGTAACCGTTGTGATCTGGCCCTGGCGGGTCGTTATCAGTACCCAGAAAATACAGACACCCAGCAGCAGTGACGCTTTCGGGAGCAGATTTGAAAACAGGCGGTGCCGCAGCGTTATACGGGGCCTCTCCGTTTCGCCTCTCAACAGGTCATCCAGTGCTTTTATCAGTTCACTGGGGGTATCCATGCGGCGGATTGTCCCGCCGGACATCAGGGAAATGTCACCCCGCTCCTCTGATATGGTGACGACAACCGCATCACTCCGTTCCGACAGCCCGAGGGCCGCCCGGTGCCGGGTACCAAGATGCTGCGGAACATCCGGACTGACCGAAAGCGGCAGGTGGCAGGCCGCCTTTTCAATCCTGCCGTTATTGATGAGTGCAGCTCCGTCGTGGAACGGCGCACCGTCATAAAAGATCGACTCCAGCATTTGCGGGGATATTTCACTGTTGATCACGACCCCGTTCGTCAACAGGTCGTTCAGTGACTCGTTACCCTGGAAAACAATCAGGGCCCCGGTTCTGTTCTTTGCCATGCGGAACAGCGTCTCGGCTATATCCTGAAACTGGCCGTGCTGCGTTTCCTGACGAGTGTCAAGCATGTGGCGCAGGAGGCTGAAACGGTACAACGTCTGGCGGATTTCAGTCTGGAATACGACGATGATGAGGACGATCAGTACGGTGCCGAGTTCCTGCAAAACCCAGCTGGTCATGTACAAATCCAGAAAACGGGTCGCAAAGAAGATCAGCGTCACAATGCCCAGTCCCAGAAGCACCTGAATTGCGCGCGTCCCCCGGAACCAGGAATAGAGCTGGTACAGCAGGAATGTCATAATCAGTATGTCGGCAATATCCTGAATACGAATGTTAGGGGTCACGATACGGAAGCTCCCGGCATGGTATGAGTTGGTTTTTGCTGGTTAATCGGCGACAGAATGTGCTACATAGATGCATCGTTTTTATAGCATTTAAATCTGTTAAAAGGTAGTGGAAACAAATGTTCAGGCTTTCTGATAAGGGTGAAAAAATCCAGCAGATGTTCGGGGCCATTGCCCCCCGGTACGATTTTCTTAACCGGCTGCTAAGTTTTGGTATCGACCGTCGCTGGCGCACAAAGGCCGTCAGCCTGCTTAACTACCACGAAGGCTCCCGGGTTCTTGATGTGGCGACCGGCACCGGTGATGTGGCGTTGGAAATTGCGCTCCGGACGCCTGATTCGGTTAAAATTACCGGAGCTGATTTTTGCAAGGAAATGGTTGATCTCGGAGTGGTGAAGGTGGCGGCATCGCCTTACGCCGGCAGGATTGATTTCAAGGTCGCCCCCTGCGAAGATCTGCCGTTTGCCAGCGAAACCTTTGACTCGGTCACCATCGCGTTTGGCATCAGAAACGTTGTGGACAGGAAGCTGGGGCTGGCCGAAATGTGGCGGGTACTGCGTCCCGGCGGCCGGTTGATCATCCTGGAGTTCTCCACGCCCCGTTCCCGGCTGTTCAGACAACTGTATTATTTTTACTTCCGGCGCCTGCTGCCGGTCGTCGGGGGGCTGTTTTCCCGATACAATGCCTACAAGTATCTGCCCGACTCCGTGCTTGAATTTCCTTCGCAGGAGGATTTTTCCCGGATGATCGCCGAAACCGGGTTTCGTAATGTCCATTTACATGAGCTGACCTTCGGCATTGCAACGATCTACGTCGGAGATAAAGAGTAGGACAGCCGTTCCACCGTTTCTGGTAAACGTGAAAAGGCGACCGAAAGGCCGCCTTTTTTGGTTAAGCAGTGCCTGCGATGTTATTTCCCGCAGCACTTTTTGTATTTTGCCCCGCTTCCGCAGGTACACGGATCGTTTCTGCCGATTTTGATCGTCGTCAGCGGTTTCTGACGGACCATGTGCCCTTCAGCAAAATACCAGCGCCCGTCTTTTTGCTCGAACTGTCCCGCTTCGTGGTGCTCACGGGCAACCCCTTTTTCTTTGAAACGGGCAATGAACTCCACTTCGCCGGTTGCATCATCCGCCGCGCCCTTTACGGTGCCAATAATTTCCAGCCCCTGCCATTCTGCGCTCTCTGCCCATTCTTTTGTACCGGCATGGTCGTAGTCCTGACGGTGGTCCGGATGGGTGCTCTCAAAGATGAAGTCCATTTTTGTCAGTGTGTAGGCGGAATAACGGGCCCGCATAAGCTGTTCGGCAGTACTTGCGGACTGGCTGCCTGAGATGATCGGTTCGCAACATTCGGTATAGGGATTGCTGCTTCCGCAGGGACATGTGGACATTGGCTGATTCTCCTTGGTTATCGGAAATACAGATATTCGTGCTTTCCGACTGATACTATTTTGTGTTGTTACCCGCTGAAACACGGGCCGGTCAACTGGTTTGGTGACACAGTTCAGGCGCTTTTGTCAAATGCTATCTGCTTTCCGCTACGGAAACCAACAGTTGCTCATCCGGAGTTTCCGGATGGCAACTATCTGAAAAATAGGGCTTGTCTGGAAGCGGTTTTACCTGTACTTTTACCGCTGTACACTTGGAAACAGAGTAACGGGGATAGGTATGAAAAATTCAAGCAGGGAGCTGCTGCAGGAACCTTTGTCAGCACATGAAGCACGCTGGGCGGGGGAACTTGCCGACAAGCTGCCGGACGACGTTGACCTCACGTTTGAGGAACTGAAAATTCTGACCAGGCTTTCCATAAGAGAGTGGCCGGATGCACTTATTCTCAAGGTAAAAGACGTAATCGACATTGACGATTTTCTCACAGATGAACCATGACATCAGATGAAGGAGTACCCTGTTTTGAAATCTTATCGTAACGTATGTATGGCCCTATTGTTGATTTTTGCTGCACCTGTTCTTGTGGCGTGCAATGACAGCAAAAACGCAGAGCTTCAGGCGAAGGTAAAAAAGGAAGCAGAGTTAAAGATCGCTGCTGATGCCGCATTTGCCGCAACGACTACCGCGACGAGAAAAGCCGCTGCATTCGCGGCACAGACCAGTGCTGCCCGCAAAGCCGGAGCTCCCAAGATAAAATATAATGCCGGTGAAAGTCCTGATTTTGCTAGCCAGAAAGGGTGGCCGGTAGCCGGTCCTGCACCGCTCCCCGGTTCGCTCCTGCCGTCAAAACGTATCGTTGCCTATTACGGCAATCCACTTTCCAAAAAGATGGGTGCTCTCGGCGAATTTCCCAAGGACGATATGCTGCGCCGCCTGAAGGGTGAGGTTGCCAGATGGCAGGCCGCAGACCCGGCGACCCCGGTTCAGCCGGCACTGCATCTGATCGCGGTGGTGGCACAGGGTGCTCCGGGCAAGGATGGCAAGTACCGCATGATCATGCCGGACAAAGTCGTCAACCAGGTCTATGGCTGGGCAAAGGAAGCGGGCGCGGTCATGTTTATCGATATCCAGACCGGGCATGATGATATCCGTGCGGTTCTGCCCCGTTTTGAGTGGATTCTGAAAAATCCTGATGTGCACCTGGGCATAGACCCTGAATTCAACCTGATAAAAAGCGGTAAAAAACCGGGTACAAAAATCGGTACCTATGACGCGGCGGACATCAACTACGCCTCAGGGTATCTGAAAGATCTGGTAAAAAAATACAATCTTCCCCCCAAGGTGTTTACCGTGCACCGGTTTACGCGCAACGGTGTAACGAATTCCAAAAAGATAGTCCTGAGGCCGGAAGTGCAGATAGTTATGCACATGGACGGCTGGGGCGCTCCGTGGCTGAAGCGCGACTCGTACAAGGATTACATTGTCGCCGAACCGGTACAGTATACCGGTTTCAAGCTGTTCTATCATAACGATACCAAAAAGGGTGATCCGCTGCTGAAACCGCAGGAAGTACTCAAGCTCAATCCGAAGCCGCTGTATATCCAGTATCAGTAACCGGTATGCTCCTCATATTTCCACCACTTGCCAAGGCGTGCGAACCTCCGGCCGGTGTGGCGCGTCTGGCCGGTGCGCTGAAGGCCCATGGGCTCCCCTGCCGGCTGCTTGACGCCAACCTGGAAGGGCAGCTCTGGCTGTTGGCACAGCCACCGACAGTGGCGGACACCTGGACCCGCCGCGCCTTCAAAGGGGTGGAACACAACCTGGCTGCTCTGCGCGATATGCGTACCTACCGGAGCCCCGACCGTTTCCAACGTGCCGTCAGTGATCTCAACCACCTCCTGAACGTTTCTGCCGCCGGTAGTGGCATAACAATCGGGCTTGCCGACTACCAAAGCAGCACTGCTTCACCTCTGCGGGCAGATGACCTGCTCGCAGCAGCCCGTGAGCCGGAACGTAATCCCTTTTACCCTTATTTCAGCGGACGTCTGCCCAATCTGCTTGCCGGTGTCGAAACCGTCGGTTTTTCACTCAACTATCTCAGTCAGGCGCTTTGTACCTTTGCCCTGATCGGCTATGTCAGGGCGAATTTCCCGGCGGTGAAAATAGTCCTTGGCGGCGGGTTGGTAACATCCTGGATGCAGCGTCCCGGCTGGCGCAACCCATTCGGTTCATTGGTGGATCACACGATCTCCGGGGCGGGAGAAGGGCCGCTGCTGGCACTTTTCGGCCGAGAGGCGACGGAGCGGCATGCCACCCCTGATTACACGGGTCTACCGCTCGCCGATTATTTTTCGCCCGGCCTGATCCTCCCGTACAGCGGCGGCAGCGGCTGCTACTGGAACCGCTGCTCGTTCTGCCCGGAGCGTGCCGAGGGAAACGCGTACCACCCGGTGCCGTCATCCAGGGTACTGACTGACCTTCGCACCCTGACGGAACAGACGCCGCCGATTCTCATTCATCTACTTGATAATGCCATCAGTCCCGTGCTGCTGCGTGCCCTGGCGGAAAAGCCTCCCGGCACCCCCTGGTACGGTTTTGCCCGTTTGGATGAACATCTGGCCGACCTCGACTTTTGCCGTGCCCTGAAACGTTCGGGGTGTGTGATGCTTAAGCTGGGGTTAGAGTCCGGCGACCAGGGTGTCCTGGAGCGGATGAGCAAAGGAATTGACCTCGGGGTGGCTTCACAGGTTCTGAATAACCTCAAGGAGTGCGGGATCGCGGTCTACTGCTACCTGTTGTTCGGGACGCCGGGGGAAACGGTGCTAGAGGCTCGCCGAACTCTGGAATTTGTTGCCCGGCACCACGAGGCGGTCAACTTTCTCAATCTGGCGCTGTTCAATATGCCGCTGTACGGAGACGAGGCTGCGGAATACGGGCATAAACCGTTTTACGAGGGAGACCTTTCGCTCTACACGGCGTTCCGGCATCCGGGTGGCTGGGATCGTAAGCAGGTGCGGCACTTTATTGAAAGTGAATTCAAGCGGCATCCGGCCATAGCGGCGATAGTGAGAAACGATCCGCCGCAGTTCGGCTCAAACCTCGCGGCGTTATTCATGTAGTAATAAAACCTTAACTTTTTGCCGCTAGTGTGATACAAGCCAAGCGCATATTCTGCGGGAGATGACATGGAAATATTTGGCGGTTTCATGGTGATGATGAGTATCATCAGTCTTTTTCTGGCGGTGGTCTGGCTGGTCATGCCGTTTGTCGTGTTTGCCATCAAGGGAAAGCAGGATCGTACCCTGGAAGTGCTTGAAGCGATTGATAAACGTTTGGCAGTGCTGGAAGCCCGCACGCAGACGGTTGTTAACAGCGAAGTGCCGATCACACCGTCAGAGCCTTTCACTAATGAACATACAACGATGCCGGATGCACATGCTGCCATCAATAAAGATCCGGAAAAGTTACCAACAGAGTAGAAAACAGGAGGACGAAACATATGTTGCTGCGTGGGAAAAAAGCCGTAATTTTCGGTGTTGCAAACGATAAAAGTATCGCCTGGGCAATCGCCCGGCTTTTTCATGAGCAGGGAGCAGAGCTGGCGATCACTTACGCTGGCGAGGCCTTTGAAAAGCGTGTCCGTCCGCTGGCGGAGTCAATTAACACTGCAATTGTTCTGCCGTGTAATGTTACCAGCGATGAAGAAATCACTTCGGTATTCAGCGAGCTTGGCAAAGTTTGGGACGGTGTTGATATTATCATTCATGCGGTTGCGTTTGCGAACAAGGAAGAACTGAAGGGGACGATTCTCAACACCACCCGCGAAGGTTTTGCCACCGCCATGGATATCAGCGTCTACTCCTTTCTCGGCATCATGAAAGCGGCTCAGCCGTTGATGGCGGGAAGGGGCGGTTCCGCTCTGACACTCAGCTACTACGGAGCCATGAAGGTGTTTCCAAGCTACAACGTCATGGGTATCGCCAAGGCTGCTCTGGAAGCGTCTGTGCGCTATCTGTCCGAAGCGGTCGGTCCTGAAGGAACCAGGGTTAACGCCATTTCTGCCGGCCCGATCCGTACCCTGGCAGCGGCGGGAGTGAACGGTTTCCACAATATTCTCAATCATGTGGAGTCAAAGTCTCCGCTGCGCCGGACTATCACCCAGGAAGACGTGGCCAATGCGGCGCTCTACCTCAGCAGTAACATGGCCGGCGGTGTGAGCGGAGAGATCCACTACGTTGACGGCGGCTATAACATCATCGGGCTGTAACTCCGGAGTATCCCTATTAAAGAAGCATTCGGCAATCTTGCAGGCTTAAAATCAAGTCAGATCCAGTCCCTGGAACGCCTGTACCGCAGGCGTATCCCGGTGGCGGAATTCTGCTCCCCTGAACTGGCCGCCCGTCTCGTAGAAATCTCCAGTGACCTTCGCCGTCAGGTCGGCATTCTCGTCAATCGGGCCGGCAGTGTTGAATACGTTATTGTCGGTGACGAAAAGGGGCTGGTTATCCCAGATCTGCGCGATTATCCTCTCGGCAAGAGGGTATTGCGCGGTCTCCGTCTGATCCATACCCACCTGAAGAATGAACCGGTTTCAGAAGACGATTTGACCGACCTTTCCCTGCTGCGCTTCGATCTGCTGGCCACCCTCACCTGTTCCCCCGGTAAACCGCACATCTACGCCCAGTTGGCCTGGCTGTCCCCTGATCAGCACGGGGCGACCACGACCGTTGACCCGATCGATCTGCTGGAGCGGATTGATATCGACTGCGTCCATGTCATTCCTGAACTGGAAGCCGATCTTGAAAAGGCGGCCCGCACGGCAACGAAAACCGGGGAAGCGCTGGAGCGGGCGATCATGATCTCCGTGACGACCTCCGGAACCCGGCAGGAAGCGGAAGATTCAATGGCCGAGCTGCGGGAACTGGCGCGCACCGCCCAGGTGGAGGCACTGGACGAATTCATCCAGCGGCCCAAGACCCTCAATCCTCGTTTCCTCATGGGGGAGGGGATGATGCGGGACGTGGTCATCAGGGCGATGCAGCGGGGGGCCAGTATGCTGATCTTCGACCAGGAGCTGACTCCGGCCCAGATCCGCTGTATCTCCGCTATGACGGAGCTCAAGGTCATCGACCGAAGTCAGCTGATTCTCGACATCTTTGCCCGGCGGGCGAAAACGCTGGACGGCAAGGTGCAGGTGGAACTGGCTCAACTCAAATACCTGCTGCCGCGTCTGACCGGCCGTGGTGTGCAGATGTCGCGACTGATGGGGGGAATCGGCGGGAGAGGGCCGGGCGAAACCAAGCTGGAAACCGATCGGCGCCGTATCCGCGACCGGATTGCCAGTCTGGAACGGGAACTCAAAGAGCTTTCCCAGGGGCGCGACCAGCGGCGCAAGCAGCGGGTCAAGGCGGGGGTGCCGATCATATCCATCGTCGGCTACACCAACGCCGGTAAATCGACCCTGCTGAATGCCCTGACCAAAAGTGACGTTTTTACGGAAGACCTTCTTTTTGCAACGCTTGATACCTCCACCCGCCGCCTCCGCTTTCCCCGGGAACGGGAGGTGATCATCACCGACACGGTCGGTTTTATCCGCTCCCTCCCCAAGTCACTGCTGGGCGCGTTCAAAGCAACGCTGGAGGAAATGCGCGATGCCGACCTGTTGCTGCACGTGGTGGACGCATCTCACCCCCGTTTTGAGGATCAGATTGTTCAGGTGCGGACAATTCTGGCGGAGCTGGATTTGGGGGATAAGCAGGAACTGCTGGTGTACAACAAGTCGGATCTGCTGGATGAAATGAAGAAAAAGGACACGGTTGCGTTTCTGCGCGTCCGTCAGTCGGCCCGGACCCAGCTCAGTGCCACGGTATCAGCCCGTGACCGTAAAAGCCTCAAACCGCTGATGGATGAACTGCAGCGGCGGTTCTGGCCTGAAGAAGATGTTACTCAAATTGAGCTTTAAACTCCGCCATCTGCTGCTGTAACGCGGCAACTTCACCCCGCAGGAGAACAACCTCCTCCTCCAATTTGACAATCCGTTCGTTCTCCGCCATGACCCGCACCCGGGCCGCCTCTGGGCGTGCTTCAGTATGTTCCTGGACACTGCAGTCCGGCATTCCGGAAAAAAGCTGGGCATAGCGCCCCTCTTTTCTCCCCGGCTGGCGCGGCAACAGGGTGATCAGCGGTTTTTCCCGCCGGATGAGTTCCTCCAGCACCTCTTCAACCGCCTCCAGACTGCCGAACGGGTGCATCCGCTCTCCTCTGGTACGCAGTTCACCGACGGTCTGCGGCCCCCGCACCAGCAGCTCGCAGAGGATCGCCTGTTCAGCCGGCATAAAGCCGAACTTCTCTGCCAGCAGGTGGCGGTATTTCGGAACGCGCCCCCCGTCTGCCGAAAGCAGTGCCAACTGTTTGAAACGGAGCTTCTCCAGACTCCGCACCACATCTTCCTCTGACAGAGTCATCACCGGATCACGGTTGGATTTCTGGTTGCAGGCGTTGGTGAGGGAGTTCAGGGTCAGCGGATAATACTCCGGTGTGGTCAGCTCTTTTTCTATCAGGCTGCCGAGCACGCGTACTTCATGTTCATTGAGTGTTATTTCCATTATAGCTGCTCCGTCTGCATCAGTGAAATGTCGGCATCTTTTCCTGGAACAGCACATACGGACTGACAATCAGCATGGCGAATTTTTTGTGCTGGTCATCTTCCCAGGAACGGATTTTTGAGTCCGATGGTTTGCCGATCATGCCGCTTTCCACCAGCTGCTGGATGATTTCCACATCATCGGTGGCGACTTTATGAGCAGTCTCCGCCAGGTCGAGGGCGTCATCGACCAGAATCAGTCCCCCCCGGTGCAGGTGGGCCCGTAGGCAGCTCCATTCGGCTTCGTCAATGGTAAGTGCCATTTCTTCTTTACTTGGTAACATAGGTGACCCCTTCCCGCCGAAACTTGATACCCCATGGGGTAGCCGATTTTTATCATGCGACGCAGACAAAGTCCACGCCTTCCTGCCAACCGCGTCGCTCTGCCACTGTCCGGAACTGCTCCCGCGCGCCGCGCACGCCGATGGCCACGATCATTTTTCTGCCATCCAGATTTAGTGCTTCCGGGGAAAGGACCAGTGCATGGTGCAGCATACGGCCAACCTTCCTCGGGTCAACATCCAGCCATGTGGAAACTGACACCTGCGCGGCGGCCAGCAACCGCTGCCACGCCCGGGCTTCCTGCCCCGCTCCGGCGATAACAACATCGCCGGTATTTTTCAGAAAACCGCGCAGCAGATGGTAACATTTGCAGGCCCGGAAGGCATGTAAGGTGTACTCCTCCATGGTGCGGGTGGCGCGTTCGGGGTGATCCCGCCAGAACAGGAGTGTCTGCGGCAGCCGGGCGAAGTGCACTCCCGCTGTCGCCATGCGCAGCCAGAGATCATAATCTTCGGGCCAGCTGCTGTCATGGTAGCCGCCCACCTCCTCCATGACACCCCTGCGTACCATGATGGAGGGATGGACAAAGGGGGACTCCACGAACAGATCCCGCATGATCAGGGCATGATCAGCCAGACCGTTCTGCCACTGCTCATAGTCAATCATCCCCTGTTTAATGCTCTGCCGGGGGAAATGCCGGAAGTTGCAGGCTACCAGCCCCGTTTCAGGGTGTGCATCCAGCCAGGCGGCTTGCAGCTCAAGGCGCCGGGGATGGCAGATGTCGTCACCGTCCAGGCGTGCCAGCAGCGGGGCGCGACAGAGTTCCAGACCGGCGTTGAGTGCCGCAACCAGGCCGCCCCCCTCACGGTGCAGTACCCGAATGCGCCTGTCCCCACCGGCCGCTTCGGCCAGGATGTGAGGCGTCTGGTCAGTGGAGCCGTCATCAACGGCGATCAGCTCCCAGTCGCAGTAGGTCTGCCGGTACAGTGAATCCAGCGTGGCCCGGAGGAAACGCCCTTCATTGCGCACCGGCATCAGTAGTGAAATATTCGGAATTGCAGGGCAGAGCTGTTGCGGCATGATGTGAAATCCTGAAATTTATTTTTCTTGACGGCGTACGATGATACGGTAAGTATGCAGATTAATCCATACAGGAATGATCAAAACTATGAGTGCCTTTTTAACAGAGCAGCAGCACACGTTCAGCAGTATTGCGGCATCGCTTGCCGTGCGTGGAGTCGCCGGCGAACCAGACTCCGGCGGCCGGACACGCGCCGCAGTTGCCATGATCCTGCATCAGACTGACCATGATCTGGAAATCCTGTTTATTCAGCGTGCCGCCCACGATCTCGACCCCTGGTCAGGGCATATCGCATTCCCCGGGGGGAAACTGGAGGAGGGGGAGTTGGAGTGCCAGGCGGCCTGCCGGGAAACGCTGGAAGAAATCGGCATTGACTTGACGCGGGGGCACTATCTGGGGCGACTGTCGGATATCATCGGGACCAATCTGCCGGTGCGGGTATCCTGCTGCCTGTTCGGCGTGGACAGACTCGCCAATAATCCGGCCCTGAACGAAGAGGTGCGGGACCTGTTCTGGGTCTCGCTTTCTGATCTGCGCGATCCGGCGCGGCATCGGGTAAGCAGTGTGGCGTTCGATGAAAAACGTTTTGAAGTGCCGGCTATCGCACTTCCGGTCGATAACAAACCGGTGCTGTGGGGGATTACCTATCGGCTGGTGATGCAGTTTTTGACCGTGCTTGACCGTCGGGAAACCGCCGGAGAAAATTACAGCTTACTGCCTGAAACGGTAGAAATTAACGAGGAGGAAAGACCATGAGTGAAAAAACAGGAATAATTACGTTTAAAGGAAACCCCATGACCCTGCTGGGTGCTGCGCTTACGGTGGGTGATGCTGCTCCGGACTTTACCGTGGTTGACAACGGGCTGGCCGCCACGTCGCTTGCCACCTTTGCCGGCAAAGTAAAAATTATCAGTGCGGTGCCGTCTCTGGATACCCCGGTGTGCGACACGGAAACCCGTCGTTTTAATCAGGAAGCCGCTTCCCTGCCGGGGGATGTGGTGGTTCTGACTATCAGCCTGGATCTCCCGTTTGCCCAGAAACGGTGGTGCGGCGCTGCTGGAATCGATTCGGTGATTACCCTATCCGACTACCGCGAACGCTCCTTCGGTCTCGGCTACGGCGTGCTGATCAAGGAACTGCTGCTGCTGACCCGTGCCGTGTTCGTCGTCGATGCCGCTAACGTTATCCGCTACATCCAGATAGTTCCGGAAGTCACCGGTGAACCTGATTATGCCGCAGCAATAGCCGCTGCAAGAGCGCTGCTGTAACAGTACCCTGTCAGGACGCTCCGGCTGGGGTGTCCTGACGCGTGGCACCTGTCAGGCAATTTTTTTCAGCAGCCAGGCCATATTCTCCCCCAGCACCTGCATGGTCCCCATCCCCTCTTCATCCTGAAGCACATCGCCAATGTTCCGGCCGACACCGATATTCCAGTAATTTGACGCCGGGATAATCATCTGCCCGATGCTGAAAAAGTGGTTAATGGTATCGAACACGTTGATAGCACCGGCCCGGCGTACCGACACCACGGCGGCACCGGCCTTGCGCTTGAACATATCGCCGTTTGCCCGTGACACCATACCGCACCGGTCGATCAGCGCCTTGGTTTCGGGGGTCAGGGCGGCAAAATATGTTGGAGAACCGATAATGATGCCGTCCGACTCAAGCATCTTCTCGATGCAGCTGTTGGCGATGTCATCTGTCACGGCACAGCGCTTGTCCTTTCGTGAGAAGCATTGATAACAGGCGATGCAGCCGTGCAGTTTCTGGCCCCCCACCTGAACCATTTCAGTTTCTATTCCTTCTTTGTTCAGTGCGTCGAAGGCTTGGCCGATAAGCAACGAGGTGTTTCCTTCCTTCCGTGGACTGCCGTTGAATGCGGTAACTTTCATGATGAACCTCCGGAGATAATATGCCGTCTTGATGTAGCATGGTACACCGGAGCAGACAATCAGTTTTGTTGCCTAAGGGAACGGCATAAAGAATTATCCGTCATGCGGGACACCGTTGATTATCACCGGCATCTGCGCTACACTGCTTCAAAATTAATTACAGAGGTGATGATCATGACAATAAAGGACAGTTTTTTTCTGATGCGGGACAAAGCGGTACTGGTGGTGATCGACGTGCAGGAAAAACTGTGCGTCGCGATGGATGAGGCTGTGCTGGGGAAACTGGTCAAGAACACCGGCATTCTGCTGGAAAGCGCTGCGGAACTGAATATACCCGTACTGGTAACGGAACAGTATGTCAAAGGGCTGGGAGCAACTCTACCGGAACTGAAGGAAAAGGCGGCAGCAGCTCCCTGTTTTGAAAAAATGACCTTCAGCTGCTGCGGCAGCCCGGAGTTTGTTGCGGCGCTCAAGTCCACCGGCAGGAGTCAGGTGATCATCACCGGCATGGAAACCCATGTGTGTGTTCTGCAGACGGTTATTGAACTTCGTGATGCCGGTCTGGACGTCCATGTGGTGAAGGATGCCGTCATGAGCCGCAGCAAGCAGAACTGGCAGACCGCCATTCAGGTCATGACCCTGGCCGGGGCGGTGCCCACCTGTACGGAATCGGTTCTGTTTCAACTGTTGGGGGTTGCCGGGACGGAGGAATTCAAAAAGCTGTCAAAGCTGGTGAGATAAGCAGCGGGGTAAGAGGGTAGATGTGAAAACTCCGGCGGGTATCAATCCGCCGGAGTTTTTTTATGGAGCGGAAAAAACGTGCCGGACGATTTCGCCATGGTGCTGGATGCACGCCAGGGCCGGGAGATTGGATTTGTACGAGATGAAGGGGACTCCGGCACTTTTTGCCGACTGCATATCCACCTCGCCGTCACCGATAAAAAGCGCCTCTTCCGGTGCGGCATTGAAATAGTCCAGTACTTTCAGGAGCGGTTCCGGATGCGGTTTCGGGTGGGTAACCTGTGAAGCTGTCATGACATATTCAAAGTAGCCGGTCAGCCCAAAATCCTCAATAATCATATCCATGGAAGTTGCCCGATTGGTGCAGATCGCCAGGGAGGTGTGCCCCTTCAACTGGTCGAGGGCGTTGACAAAGCCTTCTTCCATGCGCATGTACGGCATTAGATCGCGGTAGCGGATGGTCTTGGCAAAACTGAGCGCCTCTTCGCGCTGTGAGTCCCCCTGGAAAAAATATTCCATAACATCATGAAACGAATAGGTGTGGAGAACTCTTCTCGCTTCACCGTTGTCCCGTTCAATCTCCGGTCGCCCCAGAAACCCCATGATACGGTTGTAAAAAACATAATTGGATTCGATTGAATCAAGAATCACGCCGTCACAGTCGTAGATGACGACTTTATAGCGGCTTTTCGTTTTACTCACTAGTTGGCTCCAGTGTCGGACGTTTATGTGCGCCTAAAAATTCTTCCCACTCGAGCGGGAGCAGGTATTTTTTGCGGCTGTTGCATTCCTTACAGGCGGGAACAACATTGTTGCGCGAGGCCTTGCCGCCGCGTGATACAGGCACCAGATGATCCATGGTCAGCTCTTCCGGTGCAAAACTGCCATCGCAGTAATAGCAGCGTCCCAGAGCAACACGGTTTTTCCACCAGCGGCTTTTGCGAAGCTCCCGTGATTTTTCACGTTCCCGCTTCACATCGGCTTCGCTGATATCCAGTATAAAGTGATCCATAGCAAATTTCCTTCTGCGGTATCCGCCCTGCTCGCCGTGAGAAGATAGCTGAAATCGAAGTGGTTTGGTAGTGGTAATAATCAATTTCAACGTACTGAAGCGGCGGGGCAAGCACAGAAGAGACAAAAAAAGGTTGATATATTATGTCCCGTGGGGTATAAGACCACTTCCCAACGCGCTTGTAGCTCAGCTGGATAGAGCAACGGACTACGAATCCGTAGGTCGGGCGTTCGAATCGCTCCAGGCGCACCATAATAAAAACAGCCACTTAGAGTCAAATCTGAGTGGCTTTTTTTATGATTTTGTATAGTGTTTTGTATAGTAGGAAATAAAACACCGCAAACCCCCGCCAATACTACGTCTACGCAAACTATACAATCGCCAAGCCAGCTTTTCTGCCCTTTTAGACATGATAGCAGTAAAGCAAATTCAGGTCTATTTTTATCAGTTGCCATACTTTTTTGATTATTTCTTGTGGCAACGACTAAAATTGTATAGTCAGAAACTATACAAAAAAATCCGCCAGGCTTCGTTTAAACATCGACCAACAGAAATTGCCACCAGTGCGTTTCGGTGGAAGCTGTCTGATTCTGCCCTTCTCGACCTATCTGAGATGCCCAGAGTATTTAATGGTGGGATAGCCCGCTTTTGAAAACGTCATGGTTGACGTTTTGGATGAATTTTCTATTCTTCGTCTTCTTTTACTGGATAGTGAAGACCGCATTCACAAGTCTCCCAAGGTGCGTTAAAAGGTTGACCACAAGTGCAGTAAGCTATTGGCAGGATATATTCATTGTCTCGCTTGACCATCCCGCACTCAGTAAAGATAGGCTCCAACAGTAAATCACCTCGTCCTGTTTCAAGAGCTTTGGTGCCTACCGCTTGAAATAGTGTGTGGTACTTGCCACCAAGAGCAATATTGCGCCAGCCGATAACGAATTCGCCGACGTAGTCTTTTAATTCTTCATCGGTTAATTTGTCAGCAGACAATGACCAGGCACGAACGCTATGAAGGATTTCGTTGCCGGATTTGAAATTAATCCAAACAGGTGGGCGGGCATCTTCATCAAGATTTTCGCTATCCCTGATAACATCTTTTATTTCTATACTTACGATTAAGTCGCCAAATGTCAGTGTTTTCATGGAGTTCCACTTTAATCGGATTATATTTTAATCTTTTTGATTTACTGGACGGGGC
>CAINRC010000056.1 GCA_903852495.1 uncultured Geobacteraceae bacterium
CTTAAAACTATTATCGAAGAGGTAGGTAAAGAGACGTCCTCTGAAATTATCGAAATGGAGGTGATGCCCGATCATGTGCATCTACTGGTTGAGGTAGATCCACAGTTCGGCATCCATCATCTAGTGAAACTGATAAAAGGGCGGTCCTCGAATCTTCTGCGTAACGAGTTCCCATGGTTGAAATCGCGGATACCCTGTCTCTGGACGAACAGTTACTTCGTCTCTACCGTAGGTGGTGCCCCACTGGAAGTAATCAAGCAGTACGTCGAACAGCAGAAGGGCCAATGAAACGAACCACAACCGATACCTTTGTACTTGAACTGCCGCTGGTGGTTGATCTGTCTGCCGAGCGCACCTTGCTTGGCCGCTTCGATTCAGCACGAAGACTGTGCAACTCCGTTCTGGGTGAGGCACTGAAGCGTCAACGGCTCATGCGTGAATCAAAGCTGTGGCAGAAAGCCCGGTTACTTAAAGACCAGAAAGAGAGGTCTGCTACTTTCCGTAAAATCAGTAGCGAGTACACCTTTACCAGCGCCAGTCTCTCGGCCTTCGGTACCACATGCAAGAACGAGGCAGGATGGATCGACCGGCTTGGCGCTCACGAAACCCAGAGAATAGCCGAACGAGCCTTTGCTGCAGTAGAATCCTACGGATTCGGCAAGAAAGGCAAACCCCGCTTTAAAGGGATCAACCGCCCGCTGCATTCCATCGAAGCGAAAACCAACGCCTCCGGCATCAGGTGGAAGGCTGGTACAGCCACTATCGAGTGGAACGGGCTAACACTTCCCGCCATGCTGGCTCCATTCGGCAAAGACGACTACCAGTTGGAAGCGCTGTGCTGCGATACCAAATACTGCCGGGTTATCTGGCGGATGCTGAACGGTACGAGGCGTTGGTACGTGCAGCTAATGCAGAAAGGTCTGCCACAAGTAAAACACGAGATCAACCACGGCAAAGAAGTCGGCCTGGACATCGGGCCGTCTACGATAGCAGTTGTGGCGGAACAGGTAAGCGAGTTAGCCGCCTTCTGTCCGACAGTAAAGCAGCCGTGGAAGCAAATGCGTAAAATTCAAAGAGCAATGGATAGAAGCCGAAGGGCAACCAACCCGAAGTGCTACAACACCGACGGCACATGGAAGAAAGGCAAGAGGCAAACTATTTTCTCTGTTGGCTACAACGATCTGCGGGAAGAACTGTCCGAGGCAGAACGGTGCCTTGCTGCCGAAAGAAAACGCTCCCACGGCCAGATGGTTAACGAGATCCTTTCCCACGGTACTATCATCAAATCAGAAAAGCTGTCGTACAAGTCGTTCCAAAAATGTTTCGGTCGCAGCGTTAAAGCCAGAGCCCCCGGTACGTTTGCCACACTACTTCGTCGCAAGGCTGAAAGCGCCGGCGGCGAAATAGTGGATCTGCATACATGGAGTCTGAAGATGTCGCAGTATGATCACCCAACAGAGACGTACACCAAGAAGCCACTCAGCCAAAGGTGGCACGTTCTGGGTGATGGCAGCGGGATAGTCCAGCGAGATGTCTACTCCGCTTTTCTTGCCAGTTGCGTGGTTACAAAAGAGAAAGAACACCGGCATCATCCATCCCATATAGAAGTTATGTGGGCGGCTCAGGAATCTGTGCTGCGACGGTCGGGATGGTGCTTCAACCAATCTGCGAGCGGGAGTGTGCAAACATTCCCCACGGTGAAGCCGTCAGAGCGGATCGGCCGTCACAGAGAGCTTGCCCTTGGTCATGGCCCGGATGCTGTAGCGGAAACGCGAGAGCCGGGAGACCCCAAGGAATTCGCTCTTAGAACCCCCTCGCTTTAGCTATGGGGAGATTCAGCGGACGTACGATCTCACCACCAGAGGCTTCCCCCAGGGCGATTCTTGTGGTAGTAAACAACATGATTATGCAGCATTGCTGCCCCCTCAACCGGCCTTCGGCCACCTTCTCCCCCAGGGAGAAGGAACGTGTGGTAGATAAGTAATAAACAGGTCAGTTTATACTCTCAATAATTTCAGGGTGTTCTCTGTGCCTCTGGTACGCCAGGCCAAGCCTGGTTGATCTATCTGACTGAAAAGTGTCAGACATATAAATTGCTCGTTCAATATGTAGTCGCGGTCTGTCACGGGAGGGTAACCAAACGTGGGGAGTAAGACCGGTTCTTTGTAAGTAAGAAGGGCGAAGGGGTTGAACCCCTTGACGACGAAGACGCGAGCCCAGCGTAAGCGAACCCGTTTCGGCCTCGTTACACTTAAATAACAGTGGCCAACCTTCCAGAATTGGTGAAGCCTGCCATCCACCGGCGATAAACGAGCGAAAGAACCGGTGGGACTGTTCGGGGTGATTGGGGAGGGCGCGTGTCGAAAGATCAGCCGAGGAACCTGGGAGGTCCGACGTAATGCCCAAAGCGAAAGGGTTTCGCCGAAGGGAAAGTGTTGGCGGGGAATCAATAACCCGTTCATCGTTTACGGTCGGAATTCGGAGCGGTTCGTAGTAGCGAGGAAGCGGAGTAATTCCCGTGGAGCCAAGGAGCCGCACTTCAGTCATGTTTTCATGGAAAGAGAGGAGATCCGCGTGAGTGTTAAACGCTCCATAACGGAAACAAACAATGTCCTTTCTGCGATGTAAACTGTGCAGCACGGCTAAATGAGAAGCCAAAGGCAATGCAAACCCTTCAGGATTGGTGTAAGCCTGAACACTGGACTTAAATGTTGTAGTCTTGTTTACCTGTAAAAGCATTGCCACCAACTCCTCGTGTACTGCCATGCAGCGAGAGACTGTCTGTTAGCCGTATGCGGGAAATCCGCACGTACGGTTGTGTGTCCAGCGAAGGCTGGCATGTTCAGCAGGAGACAGTCCTGCCGGGGTAAAAGTCAGGAGCCCCGTAACTTGGATAGCAGGGCGGCGGGAAACCAAAACTCTGGAGCCTATCGACAAAGCCGCCTTAAGGGTGGTTGTGAGGTATCGGGCCGAACGAAAGTGAACGCATAGGTAGCCTCGAAAGTGCGTAAATCTGGAGGTCGAACCCTTAACCGTAGGGTGAAGACAGTATGAGGCGTCGCAAACTGACCGATGCGGCGGTTCACTCCAGCGGGGTGATAGCGACGGCACGATGGCAAGGACATGCTAAGCAACTGGAGAAGCCCTCCTCGTCCCAGGGAGAAATCGTTGGAGCAAGGTAGATCTTATAACCGGCAACACCGGGAAGTGGGTCGAAGACGAGAGGGTGGCGGATGGGTGCGTAGTAGCAAAGAAGCGGAGTAACGTCCGTGGAGCAAAGGCACCCTGCTGTTGGTATTTCTCAACCGACAAAGGGAGGCAAGGGTGAAATGACAAAGGCACTCGTTAGCTTGCAGGACCTGAGGAAGAGAATCTACATCAAGGCGAAGGCTGATAAAACGTTGCGGTTCTGGGGGCTGTACGTCCATGTATGTAAGGCGGAAACACTGTCCGCTGCCTATGCTATGGCCAAAAAGAACGACGGTGCGCCGGGAATCGACGGCGTAACGTTTGAGGCCATCGAAGTAAAAGGGGTAGAAGCGTTTCTGGAAGACATACGTAACGAACTGACCACCGGCACCTATCGGCCCACCCGTAATCGGAGGAAAGAAATTCCCAAGGGCGATGGCAAAGTCCGCATCTTGGGTATACCGACAATCCGAGATCGGGTGGTTCAGGGAGCACTCAAGCTTATTCTGGAGCCGATCTTTGAAGCTGACTTTCAAGAAGGGTCATATGGATACCGGCCCAAGCGAACCAATCACCAAGCGGTGCAACGAGTTGCAGAGGCAGTAGTACATCACAAAACAACGGTCATAGATGTTGACCTGAAATCGTACTTTGACACGGTTCGGCATGATCTTCTGCTAAAGAAGGTGGCTGAACGGGTCAACGACGATCATGTGATGTATCTGCTTAAGCTGATACTCAAAGCCAGTGGAGTCCGAGGAGTTCCGCAAGGCGGGGTCATCTCCCCTTTGCTCAGCAACATTTATCTCAATGAGGTAGATAAGATGCTGGAACGGGCAAAGGAAGTAACCCGCCGTGGGCGCTACACGTACATCGAGTACGCCCGTTTTGCAGATGATCTGGTTATTCTGGTGGATGGGCTGCGGAAATGGAAATGGCTCGTACAGGCGGTATACAAAAGACTTCTTGAAGAGTTGGCAAAACTCGACGTCCAAATCAACATCGAGAAAACCCGGCAAGTAGATTTGGCGAGGGAGGAAAGCTTTCCCTTTCTGGGGTTTGACTTCCGCAGGGTGAAAACTCTGCGGGGTCAATGGGGGGTACACATAACGCCTCGAATAAAGGCGCGAACCTTACTACTTCAGAAAATCAAGGAAATCTTTCGATGCTTTATATCCCAACCAGTGGATAGGGTGATCGACCTGGTCAACCCCATACTGCGGGGGTGGGTCAACTACTTCCGGATCGGCCATGCCAGCCGATGCTTCGGTTACGTGAAGGACTGGGTGGAAAAGAAGGTTCGGCGTCATTTGATGCGTGCTAAAAACCGCAGTGGCTTTGGCTGGAACAGGTGGAGTAGTCAATGGATATACCGCAACCTGGGTTTGTTCGCAAGCTACAGGGTAAGGTATATCAGTTAGGCGAAAGTGCTACCAGCTCGATAAGTCTCATAAACCTTGGTATGAAGCCAACAGGAGAGCGTAGTGCGGGAAAACCGCATGCTGCGTTCGACGTGGCGGGAGTTGGAAACGTGGAATAGTCCGATAATGTGACGCTGACATTGGCTAACGAAAGTGCGAGTGTACAGGAAACTGAATCAGACACAAAACCGGCGCGCCAGTTCTCGACCCTATTGATGAGGGGAAGTTGGCTAATGCCGCTACGGCAAGGCTACTAGGGCACCGCCAAACGAAAGAGGCGGAAACAGACAAGCCAAACCTAAAGTTGCAGTGGCCTGCTTCCTACTCTACTGTATAAAATGTAGCTTTTGGATACCTAACCATGCGCCTACTGCTGATCGCCTTCCAGTTTTTGACCATCATCCCGCTCCCCATCACTCTGCGCTGTGAAAAGGACGATCTGGGGCGTTCCACCGCATTTTTCCCTCTGGTCGGACTGGCCATCGGGGGGCTGCTGGCGGGAGTCAACTGGCTGATTGCCCCCTGGATCGCCCGTCCTCTCTGCGATGCCCTGCTGATAACCGTACTGACGCTGATAACCGGTGCCCTGCATCTGGACGGTCTGGCCGACGTGTGCGACGGTCTGGCGGCCCGCGGCAGCCGGGAGCGTTTTCTGGCGATCATGAAGGATTCCCAGGTGGGCGCAATCGGTGCGGTCGGGCTGGTGCTTGGTCTGCTGCTGAAATGGCAGGCGCTGGTGGCGGTGCCTGCGGAGCTGAAATGGCAGGCATTGTTGATTTTTCCGCTTTTGGCCCGCTTCGGTCAGGTGTTAACATTAACCGGTGCCCGCCATGCCCGGCAGGATGGGCTGGGGGCGGCATTTATTCAGGGTGGAGGCTGGACGGCTCTTTTTGTGGCGTGCGCCACGGCCGCCTCTGCCGGTTATGGCCTGCTGGGCGGCAGGGGGGTCACGGCGCTGGCGGCGGTGTGCCTGCTTACCCTGGCCGGGCGCATCTTTTTCCAGCGAAAACTGGGCGGCCTGACCGGGGATACGATCGGCTGCATCAGTGAACTGAATGAAATTGCAGCGCTGGTGATTATTGCAGCGGTGCCGCAGATTAGATTTTGAAACACGCCGGAAATCGGCACGCACTCTTTGGAGAGTAGAGATGACACCCCATACCCGCATATATCTCATCCGCCACGGCCAGGTGGCCGGCTTTGATCAGCCGCGTTACAACGGCCAGGCCGACGTGGCGCTGACCGATTACGGTGTTGAACAGTACCATCGCCTCAAAGAACGTCTGGCTGATACGAAAATTTCGGCCTGCTATACCAGTGACCTGACCCGCTGTACGACCGGTGCGGGAATCATCTGCGGAGAATTCGGCATTGAGCCGGTTGCCCGTCGTGAACTGCGCGAGCTGAATATCGGGGAGTGGGAGGGACTGACCTGGCAGGAAATTCAGGCGGCCTGGCCGGATGGCTGGCGGGCACGGCTGGCGGATCTGGTTAATTACCGGGTGCCGGGGGGCGAAAACCTGTGTGATGTGGCGGCCCGGGTCATGCCGGTCATCACTGAAGTTGTGGAGCGTCATAAAGGACAGGAGGTGCTGGTGGTGGGGCATGGCGGGGTTAACCGTATCGTGCTGCTAAACGCTATCGGCGCCCCTCTGGCCGGAATGTTCAACATCGAGCAGAACTACGGCTGCCTGAACATCATTGACTATTACGCCGATGGGCGGGCAACGGTAAAACTATTGAACAGTCAGGAGTAAACCATGGCGGGAAGACCCCAGGGACCACGAACCGTTGTCCTGCCGAGTGCTGCAAAAGCAGCGGAGCTTGTTAAAAAGATGCGCGGTGAGGTGGACAGCAACAGCAACTACCGCTCTAAATCGCTGAAAATTCATGGTCCGGTCTGTGCCAAATGTGGCCGTGAGTTTGATCAGGGGAGTCTGAATCTTCTGACGGTTCATCACAGGGACGGTAATCACCACAATAATCCCCCCGACGGCTCAAACTGGGAAAATCTTTGTACCCACTGCCATGACGATGAACATTCCCGTGGCGTACTGGGAGAATACTTCTCAAAACCTACTTGAAATTCTGATAGATCAGCCGTCCCACCAGTGCCAGTACCATGGTGATAAACACCGGCCTGATAAAGGCGGTGCCTTTCTTTATAACCAGCTTTGAACCGACCCGCGCTCCCAGAAACTGTCCGACTCCCATCACAATCCCTTCCAGAAAACGTACCTGGCCGACCGACAGGAAAAATATCAGAGCGACAAAGTTGCTGGTAAAATTCATGACCTTCGTGGTGGCGGTGGCCCGCATCATGGAGTGACCGAGCAGCATCATGAGCGCCATGGTCCAGAAGGAACCGGTTCCCGGGCCGAAAAAACCGTCGTAAAAGCCGATGGCCAGTCCGAACAGCAGGTAAAACAGACCGGGTTTCATCCTGGCGTGGGCGTCTTCAGATCCCAATCGGGGTGACAGGAGCGTATAGATTGCGATGGCGGCCAGGAGCCAGGGAATCAGCTGTTTGAGCAGTGTGGCATCCAGAAGTTGCACCGCCCAGACGCCAAGTGCCGCGCCAAGTGCCGTCCAGAGAATGCCGCCCAGGCAGTCGCTCAACGTCACGGTGCCGGCCCGCACAAAATGCAGCATGGCGCTGCCGGAGCCGAAGGAGGCCTGCAGTTTGTTTGTGCCGAGGGCAACCTGCGGCGGGAGGCCGATGCCCATTAACACCGGGACAGTGATCAAGCCGCCGCCGCCGGCGATGGAATCTATCAGGCCGGCAATAAAGGCCGCTCCGAAGAGTAATGGCAGGAGGATTTCGGGGTGCATGGCGGTCTAAATTGCTTTAGACCAGGAGAGGCGTCCTTCCAGCCAGCGGGAAAGACTGGTGAATGCGTAGCAGAGGATGAAATAGATCAACGCGATGAAGATGAAAATCTCCGTCGGGAACGCCATGGTGCGATTGTTGATCTGGGTTGCCACGTGGGTCAGTTCGGAAACGCCGACGATAAAGGCCAGCGAGGTATCCTTGATCAGCGATACGAACTGGTTGACGAACGAGGGGATCATGTTGCGCAGGCCCTGAGGGAGGACGATGTACAGCATAACCTGCCAGGATTTAAGCCCGGTGGAGATGGCCGCTTCGGTCTGCCCTTTGGGAATGCCTTCAATGCCGGCCACAACGATGCGCGACATATAGGCGGAGGTGAACAGTGTCAGCGCCATGATGACGGTGTTGTTTTCCGCGACCTTGCCGAACAGCGCCGGCATCAGGAAATACATCCAGAAGATAACCATCAGGAGCGGCATACCGCGCACCAGATTTATGAAAGCGAGGGCCGGGTAGCGTACCAGCGCAAAGCGTGAAATGCTGAAGAGTCCCAGGATCATGCCGCCAAAAAAGGAGAGAATGCAGGAAACAACCGCCAGATACAGCGTTAAGCCGACGCCACCCAGCGGGCCGTGGGGAAAGCGGCCGATCATGAAATAGGTGAAATTGTCGGTGATGACTGAAAAATTGAAGAACTGTTCCATGTCAGGTGGCCTTGTGGACGTTAAGCACTTTTTCGTTATAAACGTTGACCAGAGCGGTGATGGCAATCGAGAGCAGCAGATAGACCACGGTGGCGGCGGTGAAAGCTTCAAACCCCTTGAAGGTGTAACTCTCAACCTGACGGGCCTGGTAGGTCATTTCCATGACGCCGATGGTCATGGCCAGCGATGAGTTCTTGGCCAGGTTAAGAAACTGGTTGACCAGCGGCGGGATCGTAATTCGTACCGCCTGCGGCAGGATGATGTACTGCATGGAGCGGAGATAGGAAAAACCGGCGCTGCGGGCCGCTTCCATCTGCTCCTTCGGGATCGAGAGCACGCCGGAACGGATGTCCTCGGCGATAAAGGCCGAGGTGTAGATGGTCAGGGCGATAGCTGCTGCGGCAAATTCGAAATTGGTGCTCACCAGCCAGTCGTTTACCGCTGTGGGGAGAATCTTGTACGAGCCGAAATACCAGAAAAAGATCTGAACCAGCAGGGGGGTATTGCGGAAAAACTCAAGATAGGCGTGGGCGAACCAGCGAACCGGCCTGCTGTGCGACATGCGCATGACGGCAATGATAAGCCCAAGGATGAAAGCCAGCACAATGGAGATCGCCGACAGCTTGAGCGTCGTTACCAGCCCGGAAACAAGCCAGTCGAAATACTTGCCGGAGGTTATGATTGACCAGTCGAATGTGTAGTTGAGCACCCGGAACGCCTTTTGGGGGGCCGAGGGGCACGAAATACGTACCCCTCAGCCAAACACCCTGTGAGTCTGATTATTTGTCAGCAGTGATCTTGAACGTACGATCCAGGTGGAACTGGGTCGACGGGCCGAACCATTTGTCGAAAATTTTTGCTGCTTCGCCGGTCTTTTCCATTTCAATAATGGTTTTGTTGACGAAGTTTACAAAGTTCGTATCGCCTTTACGCATGCCGAGTCCGTACGGCTCGTCAGAGATCTGCAGAGCTGGGATTTCGAACAGGGCTTTGTTAGGGGCTTTGGCCAGGATACCGGCAAGAATTGCTTCGTCGGTGGTGACCGCTGCCACTTTACCCTGCTGCAGAGCCAGGAATGCCTGGGGGTAATCGTCAAAGGAAAGCACGGTTGCACTCGGAATGGATTTCTTTACGTTCTGCTCGGATGTTGAACCTTTGGCGGTCCCGATTTTCTTTCCTTCCAGGTCCTTCAGGGTCTTGACGCTCCCCTTCTTCGTGATGAACTTCTGGCCGGTGAAGAAATAGGTACTGCTGAAATCGATGACTTTGGCGCGCTCGGCGTTTTTCGTCATGGTCGCTGCGATGATATCGATGTGACCTTCCTGCAGCTGCGGCATACGACTGGCAGAAGTAACCGGCTTAAGCTCAACCTTTACGCCCATTTTTTTGGCGATGGCGTTGACGAAGTCGATGTCATAGCCGACGATCTGGCGGCTTTTTTCGTCAATGTAGCCGAAGGGGGGGAGGGAGTCCTTGCAGCCGACAACCAGAACCCCTTTTTTCTTTGCGTCAGCCAGAGTGTCACCGGCCAGGGCAGCCTTGGCGGTTAATCCTGTCAGAGCCATGATCATGAACAACGTTACCAGTTTTTTCATTGTGTTTCCTCCTTGTGTGGTGGTGGTACAATTTGGTGGAAGTACTGGATCAGGGACATTCACTTTGCATCGGTGTCAATAGTTGGCGCAAAAACTGCTGGGCACGTTCATGCTGTGGCCGCAGGAAAAAATCTTCCGGGGGTGCTTCTTCCAGTATCACTCCGTCAGCCATGAACGCGACACGATGCGCTACCTCACGGGCAAACCCCATCTCATGGGTAACCACAACCATGGTCATGCCGGAGAGCGCCAGGTCTTTCATAACCGCCAGTACTTCGCCGATCATTTCCGGATCGAGAGCCGAAGTCGGTTCATCAAACAGCATGATGCGCGGTTTCATCGCCAGTGCCCGGGCGATGGCCACCCGCTGCTGCTGGCCGCCGGAGAGCTGTGAAGGGTATGCGTCCCGCTTTTCAGCCAAGCCGACCCGGTTCAGCAGAACCATTGCCTGCTCTTCAGCATCTTTTTTTGAAAGGCTGCGGATTTTTGTGGGTGCCAGGGTGATGTTGCTGATAACCGAGAGATGCGGGTACAGGTTGAACTGCTGAAACACGAAACCAACCTCTGCCCGCAGCTTGTTGATATTTGTTTTCTTGTCGGAGAGATCCATGCCGTCAACAACCAGGGAGCCTTCATTGATCGGTTCCAGTTGATTGATGGTGCGGATCAGGGTCGATTTTCCGGAACCGGAAGGGCCGCATACCACCAGCACTTCTCCCGGAGTGACATGCAGGTTGATGTCGTTCAGCACATGCAGGTTCTTGAACCATTTGTGCACGCCTTTAAAAACAATCATGAAAATCCCCCAAACTTATAAAAAACAACCATTTATTCGCCCTTTTCCTACCACGTTGCAGGGGAAAATGGAAGTATTTTCATATCCGGCTGTTTGACCGCCATCCGGCAGAACCGTTGCCGTAGCCGTAACCGATGACATGATAAAATGTACTTTTTGCTCACTATCTCCGCACGTCCAATCCGCCTAAGCCTGACCGCGTGCCTCCGACTGTTCAAATTCCGTGCGGGCCTTGTGTATCTCTTCGACCTCCCGCAGTTTATCGCCGAGCCAGGCATGGAATACCTTGGCATTGTCGTAACTCATGACAACCCCGGTATCAATGAAACGAACCATGCTGGAGGCCAGATCTTTGGGGTCCATGCCGGTTTCGTTGCCGATAGCGCCCTCGGGAGTTATCTCGTGGGTGATGGCATTCGGCAGCGGCTGGCGCTCTAGGTAGAAGTTGATCACCATTTCGCCACGCGGGGAAAACCCACCCTGGGCACCGTTGACATAGGTCGGGTTGTAAGCGTAATTGAACTGCTGTGAGCGCATTCCCCTTCCTGGGCGCAGGCAGGAGGGGGTCAAGCGAACGATTTTGGTTTAAGTTCTTTCGTGCCCTGCTGTTCCACATACTTCTTTATTGTGGCAAGACTAACATTACCAACGCTGCCCACGTAGTAGGCTCTGCTCCAGAAGTATGGTTTCCAGTAGAAAGCAGAGACGTGATCCAGATACTGGCCTCTGGCTCTGCGAGAACTGGCAGACTTGAGGTTGTTTATCAACTGAGACACATCCAGAGCCGGGTGGATCTCGATAAGCAGATGCACATGATCGGCTTCGCCACCGAATTCAATGAGCTGGCACCGCCATGACTCCAGTATGTTCGCAAAGACACCCTTGAGGTAATCCCGGATTTCCTGCGTGAGTACCTTGCGGCGGTATTTGGTGACTAGCACCAGATGTAGCCTAAGTGAATATACGGCGTTAGAGCTTGATTTGTTTGATTGACTGTCCATGTAACCTATGGTACTATACATCTATGGGAAAGTCAAGTGGAGTTAAATTCCGGTGTCGCCCAACGACAGATCAGATCGCAATCCTGAACCAGTGGATTGGGCATCAGAGACACATCTATAATGCGAAGGTCATGGAAAGCAAATACTACCGCACCTTCCGCAAGCACTCCCTGTCGCATACCGGAGAACCAATCCCTTCAGATCAGCAGTATTCCCGCTATAAGGATAAGGAACTGACGCCATTCCTGTTCGACGTGCCTTCTCAGGTGCTACGGAATGGAGCCTATCGGTATATGCAGGGGCTGACCCGGTACCACAAAGGTCTTGGTGGCCTCCCCTCTCGCAAGCTGAAGCACGGCAAGCAGACGGTAATGCTAACCAACGAGCTGTTCCGCTTCGAGCCGATACCGAACAAGCCCGGAGTTGAGAAGCTCTTCCTTGGAACCAACAAATTCCCCGTCGGCGAGCTGAAGTTCAAAGCACACCGTCCGTACGAAACGCCCAACACCATCACGATCTCCCGGCACAACGGCGAGTGGCACGTTTCCTTCAATTTTGCCGCTGCCCCGATCGAGGGCGCAGTTGAGACAGAACCCCTCACAGAGAAAGAGCTGATTGACTGCTACAGTTCTCTTAGCAGGGAAGAGCTCGAAGGCATGACCATCGGCGGCGATCGTGGAGTAATCATTCCTCTGGCAACCAGCGATGGCACCGCACACGACTTTACCGACCGGGAGAAAGCAGTCCTTGTTGCCAAAGAACAGGGGCGAATCAAGTACCAGAAACGCATGGCGCGGCAGGATAAGCAGGCAAAGCTGCTGAAACGCCAGAACTGGTCAAAGCGCAGAATCAAGACCACCGACAAAATCAACAAGACCTACACCAAACAGAGAAACATCCGGCAGGATCGCGCTCACAAGATCAGTCATGCTCTGGTCAATACCGCTAGCAAGGTCTTTGTATTCGAGGACCTCAAAGTCAAGAGCATAACCAAGCGGGCAAAGCCGAAGCAGGACGAAAATGGCAAGTACATCAAGAACGGTGCTGCTGCAAAGTCCGGCCTTAACAAGGCGATCCTGCAATCCATGTGGGGCAACATCACGATGTTCACCAAGTACAAAGCACTGGCCTTGGGAAAACTCGTTATCAAGATACCAGCACCAGGTACTTCGCAAGAGTGTTCCGCATGCGGGCACACTCACCCAGACAACCGAGGGTCACAAGCTCTATTTGTCTGCACAGGTTGCGGCGCAACTGCTAACGCCGACTTCAATGCCGCCCGCGTCATCAAGAAACGCGGGATCGAGTCATTGCTGTCAGGCTGGATAGCAGTCAAGCAGAAGAAGACCGTAAAGTTTACCAAAACTAGGGCCGGGACGCCCGAAGTTATGCGCGTGGATATGGATTGCAGTACCATATCTGGGGTCGTTGCCGCTGATGCAATGGCTCAGGAGGCAATCGTAAGTCGTCTGGCGGGTCTATGCCTGCCTGATGCTGGTGCCTGTGAATCGCGAAGCTCCCACCCTAAACTGCGTTAGCAGTTAGGTGGTGAGTAGTTCAC
>CAINRC010000057.1 GCA_903852495.1 uncultured Geobacteraceae bacterium
GAATCCAGACTACGAGATACTAGCAATCCCACACTGAGTGACATAAACTTTGCGCGTCGTCCATTTAAGCCTCCTTTTCGTGTACTTTGAGCGGTTCACGTTATGGAGGCTTCTACATATTTCAGGAACTGTCAAACTTTATGAGTCCCCCACCAAAGGTGGGGGATTACTCAAAAGAATTTATTGCTGGGCCAGAGTGCGGACAAACAGGGGAGCTTCCACCACCGGGGTGCTGCGCCTCCCCTTGGCCAGTTCGGCCATGAACATGGTTGCCGGTGACTCCTCATTATTGTGAATCATCCTCAAGCGCAGCACAGACAACTTCAGTTCTGTTGCAAGCACCATGAATTCAGCCAGACGTGCCGGGAGATGAATGAAGCAGATTTTCCCGGATGGCTTGACCAGATATTTTGCGGCGGCAAGAAAATCGGCAAGAGTGGCCGTAGTCTCGTGGCGGGCGCTGTCACGCCCCGCTTTGGGGCTGGTTTTCCCGGTTCCTGCCTTACGGAATGGCGGATTGGAAACGATCAGGTCAAAAGTCGAGTCAGCGTAGTTCTTCTTCAGGTCGACAACATCTCCGGCATGCACGGAAACTCTGTCCGAAAGAAGGTTGTGCCGAATATTCCGCTCCGTCAGCGCCTCCATTGCAGGGTTGTTTTCCACCGCCACCACCGAAGCGGCACCGTTCAAACGAGCCAACACCAGAGAGATAACACCGCAACCGGCACCAAGATCCATGCACCGTGCTCCCGGCGCCAACTCCGGACAGAACTGCACAAGAAAAAAGGGATCCAGCGAATAGCGGTACCCATGCCGGGGCTGAAACAGCTGCAGATCAAACTGTTTGAGATCGTCTACGGTTTCCAAGGCTCTTTACCCCTCCGGTACCGTTTTTTTCCTCCGGATCAGCCACTCACGGATCAACATTCCGGCAAACAGCGCAAAAGACCCAAGCGTCAGGAATTTACCGATTTTGAACGGGAGCGGATCGAACCGGAACTCAACCTTGTGGGTTCCGGGGGTGAGATACACGCCCCGGAGAATGTAGTTGACCCGCTGAATGTCTACCTGTTTGCCATCCACCGTCGCCTTCCAGCCACGATAGTACTTCTCGCCCAGCACCAGCAGGGCATTCGCCGTATTGGTTACAGAAAGGTCGATCTGTTCACCTTCATACCGTTTGATCAGGACATCCCCCAACCCCGTATTGGATGCCGACCCAGGTTGTGCCAACTGCAATGTGGGCGGGGTTTCTACAACCGCAAACTGACGAGGATCAAATTGCGGATTCAACACTACCCCCAGAGCCTGCTGGGGCTGGGTAACATTAAAAACTGATGGAACCAGCCATGCCTTCGGCATGACTTCCCGGTTTTCAAGCACGACTTGAAGACCATCGGGAGATTGAAAAACCGGGGAAAATTTACCGCCTAACTGAGTTTTTTCCTTGGTGTACTGCTCGTTAGAAAAAATAAGATATTTTACATTGAGAATATTCAGAATGGTCGAGTTAGTACTGAAATTATCAAGAAGATCCTGCCAGCGCTGCTGCTGTACGGCATTGGATGTGTACATTACGGGAATGTTCTGACTCACATAGTGCATCGGGTCACCCCCGTCCATAGGCAGAACCCGGTACTGGCTTGATGACTCCCGGCCTATGAAATCCATTACCGGAGTCCTGACTTGCCTGTTCTTTTCCGGGACATTGATTGTGAACAAGAATTTGTTATCAATCCTTCCCACATCAGCAAGAAAGAGCGCCAGCAGAATAGCCAGCAATACTTTTGCCGAGAACTTTCCGCGGTAATAGGCCCCGAAGGCCCCGGCGAAAAGTGTCGCCAGACCGGCCGCAAGACCGGTCTCCACAACCAGGTTGTTCCAACGCTGCAGAACGAGCTGCTCGCTCTGCGGCTCGTATCGGGTAGGTTGCGCCAGCGTCTCAATGAACTGACTGATCCAGTAATTACTGCCGATCAACTCGGCTACCAGCAGCAGAACAAGTGCGACCGGCAGTACCGCCATCCCAACAACATAGTTTTTGAAGGCTTTGGTACTTCGAACTGCCGGGTCAAGCAGGAGATCAAGACCCATGGCTGAGAGCACTCCGAGTCCCATAACCGGGATAAACATTATCATCTTCGGCACCCTGAAGCGATTGATCCCCGGGAAATAGTCAAAAAGAAAATTATAGAACGGAGTGTACTTCCCCATGGAAAAGAGTATTCCACCCCCCACAGCAACAACAGCAAGCCACGTGTAGCGGTTGCGCCGGAAGATAAGCGGCAGCGGCAGCAATAGCCACGGGAGTAGCCCCATGTAGCTTGCCGTCTGGGTAAAGTGCATACGCCCCCAGTAATATGACGCAATATTTTCGGGATTCGCCCCACCCTCCTGCCGGGAAAGCCCGAAAAAACCAGGTATAACGAATGCCGTTATCTCTTCGGGTGGCAAAGACCAGGACATGGCCTCTTCCCGATCCAGTCCCCCCTTCCCCTGATTGGCACCGCTATGCACCCCACGATTGGTGTCTTTTGCCCAGTTTGCAAGAGGGAGCAGGGCAATGGAGACGGTCGACAGAAAAAAGAACATGACCACGAGATTCATTCCGAAAAGGCGTGGAAACGTGAAAATTGCCCGCTCTCCGGGAGATCGTAGTATCGCAAAACTGCGGAACAGTCCGTATAGACCTAAACAGAGGCAGGTATAATAAGCGATCTGCCAGTGTGTATTAAAGAACTGCAGCGCCAGTATCAGGCCCGTGGCAAGAAAGAAGATGGCCCGCCGTGACAGAAACCCCCGCTCCAGAAAGTAGAACGCCCACGGAGCATAGGAGATTGTCGCGATTTTCATCACGTGACCGGCATTGATCAGGGAGGCATTTTCAGGGGCAACCGCAAAGATCAGTCCCGCCAGGAAAGCAGCCGGGCGGCTGACGCCAATGGCACGGCAGTACAGATAAAGACCGGTAGCACCGGAAAACAGGTGCAAAACGATGTGCCAGGCAACACTGGATGGAAGGGGGAACAGGAAACCTATCAACTTGTGCCAAAACAGGAAATGAATGGGAGAAATCCCCCCCTCCGAGGTTGTTCCGCTGTTGATGAAGACATTCCAGCCTGCTTGTACCTTGCTGAAGTCGAAGAGCTCTAAAAAGGATTCTCCCTTTTGCGCCACGAACCCCCAATATGATTCGTTGATGATGTCTGGGGCACTAATGACCTTATCAGTAAACAATATCTTGGCATAGAAGAGCAGCAGCAGTACTAAAAGTGAGGCAATAAATGACAAGTCTTTTTTGCGTTCGGTCATGAGAACTCTCCGGACTTTCAACTATTTATAAAATATATATTTCGTTATTGTTTATAAAAACCACATAATTGATCGGCAAACTGCCGCCAGTTAAAACGATCAAGCAGATGGCGCCGTCCCGCATCTCCAAGGGAGAGACGCAGTTCTGAATCCTGCAGTAACTCTACCGTCCGGTCAACCATATCCTGCCAGTTGTCAGGGGCACAGAGTATGCCGGAAACCTCAGGCTCAATATACTCGCAGATTTGTCCGACAGCATCTGCTACAACCGGCACGCGGGAGCGTAGCAGTTCAGTAAGCTTGGCCGGACATTTAGCCCGATTTACGAGGGTATCAGCAAAGGGATAGATGGCTACGTCCCCTGCCGCCAGATAATCGAGTATCTCTTGAGACTCCACCCAGCCGGCCATGACCAGCGCGTCCGCAAAGCCATGTTCCCGACCGGCGGCAATAAGCTGTTCTTCTTCTTTGTACCGCCCTTTTCCCACCACGAGAAAACGTACTTCCGGCACACGTCCGAAGATCTTTGCAAAAACGTCATAGAGCTTTTCCTGACTGAACTCAAAAAAACGGGTGTAGAGGATAAGTACCGGAGCTTCGGGTGCTATTCCCAACCTTTCCCGAATTTTTTGTCCGTTTCCCGGCGGCAGATCATCGACACAATTCGGGAGGTAGAATACCTGCTCTCTGCCGAGCCCCATTCTTAGGACGGCATCTTCGAGCATCCTGCTCGCCACGGTCACCCCGATCATTCGCGGCGGTAACCACTGTTCCTGGAAAGCAAAGAGATACTTCTCGGCAGTGGAGTAGTCCACCAGATCGTTCATCCCCCCCTTCCCCTCCCAATCATCGGTATCGAGAAAAAGGCGTGGGATCCGGAGACCAAGGCGAGCGCAGCAGATCAGCAGCATCGCCGCCAGTCCGCCGTATCCCTTTGGCTTATAGAGATGCAGTATATCCGGTTTTTCCTTCACTGCCGCCCGGAACATACGCCAGGCCATGGGCAGTGCCCCCAGTGCCTTGCCGAGGTTGGGAAGCGTGATATTCACCAAGCGCACACCGCGCACAGTTTCCGTTTTACCGGAATCCTCCGGATTGGTGTAGGGGGGTGCTACAATGACCACATCATGCCCCAACTTCAGCAATTCCCCAGCCAGCGGCAGCATTCGAGCAATAACCGTCCCCTTGGGCCTGATGCCGAATGGCGCCAAAAAAACAATTTTCATGACGCACTCACCTCTTCGTACAAGTGGCGATAGACATCTGTACGAGTTGATATGTCAAGCCGTTCCCGCATCAGCCGATACCCCTTACCGCCAAGGGAGTTACGGAGCTTCGGAGAAGCGAGAAGTCCATTGAGCCGCTCGGTCAGAGCGTCCACGTCTCCCGGACTAATCAGGTAGCCGCTCTTCCCCTCTTCCACAACCTCACGCATCCCTTCAAGATCATGGGCAATAACCGGCACTCCGCATGACTGGGCTTCAACCAGTGCCATGCCGAATGACTCGGTCCATGAGGTATGGACGACCACGGCCGCCTCGGCAAACACCGCCATGACATCATCCGTCGGGCCGGGGAAGAAAACCCGGTCGGCAATACCCTGTGCAGCGGCATATTGTTTCAGGTTGCGTACATAGCCATGGGACGAAAGGCCGGTGGTGCCGTAGAGCCATAATTCAGCCGTGCGGTCTTGTAATCGGGCAAAAGCCTGAAGGAGAAGATCCTGCCCCTTATTTTTGTTAAGGCTGGCGGCCATGACGATGCGAAGCGTTCCCATATTGTTGTGACTGACGGCGGGGCGGTCTGAAAACGCCATGGCATTGACAATGGTTCGTTTCCTCTTGGCAGGAACAGATGCAAAATGTGCCGCACAGGTTTCAGAGCAGAACACCGTCGTATCTGCCTTCGCCAATGCCGTGCGGAGCAGCCAGCCAATCCGTCGCGGCAGCTCATGGACATGAAAGACCACTTTTAAATTCAGCGTATTGGCGACAAGAACTGACCACGCCAGCTTGACACTATGAATATGAACAGCGTCAAACCTTTTCCCGCGCGTCAGCAGGAACAGATTGAGCAGAAAGCGCTTGCAGCGCCAGACAAGGGGTGTCCGCGCCCCCAGTGTCACCACCCGGATCCCGGCGTTGCTCAATTCTTCAGAATACACCCCGTCATAGGCAAACAGCACCGTCGGCTCCACACCGGCTTCAACCGCATACCTGACGAAACTGGCAGCAACAGCCGGCACACCGCTGCGGCGGGAATCGTGGAGAATGTAGAGAACTTTGATCATCTGGCTCATCACTGCAACCTCGCGGTCCTGGCGGTTAATATTTTCCGGACACTAGCTACGGCCATATATGGAGCTTAAGACGCATGAAATTCGCGGTTTGAAGTATAGAGCGATAAAACCGGTAACGCTTACTCTTGATCTTCGCCAATGTCGCACCACTCTCCGCAAAAAGCCCTTTATAATTCTGCTTTAGAGCGGTCTTAAAAAGCGTCCACTCAAGAAAAGCCCCACACTTTTCCCTAACTACGGCATCATCAATAATAGAGGAATACTCCTCAATAACCTTGTAGACATCTGGTATTCCGACGTGTTTACGGACCTCCAACTCACTGCCCTGGTTCTGGTGAATCCGGTATTTCACAAGCTTGCGGTCGATAACAGCGACTTGGTATGTCCTCGCTATGCGCAGCCACATTTCCGTATCACCTGACGACCCAAATGCTTGCGTATGAAAAAGACCTAGCTCACCATAAACTTTGGACCTAACCATAACGGAAGGTGTGACAAAAAATATTTTGTTTCGCCGGCTGACCAGTGAGCCAAGTATGGCATCAGCCAAAACATATTTCTCTTTACCAAGCTTTAGAATTTCCTTCGGAAGGACGTAGTCGTACAAATGATTACCATCGGCATCAATTACAGCGGCCATACTGCTCACTAAGCCAACTTCAGGAGAAGATTCGAATATTTTTACAGACTCCTCAACAATAGTTGGTTCGAACACATCATCAGAATGATAAATCGCCACGTATTTGCCTCGGGCATTTTCAATCAGCTGATTAAAATTTCCCCCGGCACCAATATTCCTCTCATTGAGAATCAGCCGAATATCGTAACGTTCTGCGTACAGCTTCAGTATGGAGACCGTATCATCCTGAGAAGCATTATCAGAGACAATAATTTCTAAATTACCATATGTCTGTGCCAGAATACTGTCCAGCGATTCGCGCAAAAAACTAGCGCTGTTGTAGGTAGGGACACATATTGTAACGCGGGGGCTACTTTCCGTCATTTACATCTCCCTGTGATGGCTGCAATACAATAGCGTTCCTTAAAGTACCGAAAATCATTTGCAACTCACACTTTCAGGAACGGCTTGGCAATCAAATACTGGGATAGAACCAAATATATTCCACAAATAATTATAACAACAAACGATATCAATAAGTTATGATGCATAAAGATGAATGGTAGTGCCACAAAAAAAGGCACAGAAATTAGTATCGAGCGCCATATACCTTTAATTCCGACTTTCATCTTTATCAGCTTCTTCATATCCATATACATAATTACCGTGGTCACAAAACCACTCAAGAGCAAGGAGAGCGGAACCGTTATCCTGCAGTAGTAACCGAAATGCGTAGCCAGGAAAACACCGGCTACGGCAATCCCTCCACCGACCATGTAGGATTTTATCAAGTATTTGGTCTTCATTTCTGCATGAGCAACGTTAGAAAATATATTCGTAGTCATTCTAAACAGTTCGATCCAAGCACCAAATATCACGAACATGGCTGCTTCGCCGAACTGCCTGTGGGCCAGGATTTGCGTCAAAAATGGGGCAGTGCAGGAGACCATGATGGTCAGGGAGGTATAAAATGGAAGGATAAGATGGGACATCTTGTTCCATGCCATAGTTCGTTGTTCCTCGTCTGAAGTGTTAATTTCACTGTAAAAGAGCGGATAATAAATTTGCTGCACCAGTGACTCCGCCGCCACCGCAATGCTGGCAGATATCCCCATTCCAAGCCCCATCATGCCGAGGAATTCCAACCCGATGCTGTTTTCCACGACCATCCGGTATGACTGGTTCTGTATCCACATGAGCAGGGTAGTGATTCCTAGTGGGAAAACGAATCGGAGAACATTCGTAATATTTTCAAGTTTAACTATACCCCTGACCGATACCGGCCTGAGTCCGCCAGGAATGACCTTTCTGAAATAGATAAACGCCGCCACTGCAAATAGAGTTTGGGCCGCCGTCTGGCCAGACAGCCAACCTATGGCCGATGGGGAAACCTGCCTGACTGCCACGACGGAAAAGAGAAGGCCGAAGGAAAGCGTCAAAAGGGTCAAAACAACGAAACTGACCCTGTGGTTGAAAAGATTGAGTACCGGTATCAAGGTCTGATTCCAGGTAAGCGAAAACACATTCAGCATCATGAAGAGCATCAAGATCCGTACATCAATTCCGTTGGCAACGTGAAGAAATCTGTGGAGCAAGAATACAGCCCCCAAGGAAACAAACGCCACCACTATCAAGTATAAATTAAAAATGAACAGTTGGTTATTGATGCTTTGTTCTTCACCCCACTTGAACATCTTCCTGTTCATGTACATGCCAACGGGATTTATGAGAACCAGACAGAAAAAACCTGTTATTGAATTAACCAGGTAGATGTTTCCAACCTCGGCCGGAGTCAGGAGGGTGGTAAAGAGCCGGACAGACACCAAGGACAATAAAATCTGGGCAATCCTCCCCACAACGAGGAGTATGGCATTTTTACCCAGCATTGATTTCACCAATTATTTTATGTACAAAGTTGTCTGCGGTGAATTCATACGATGCTGGACTGTCCAAGAATGCGCGGATATTTTCAAGATAGGATATGTAGGTAGCATCGGTCATCCCAGTGAGGTACCGGTACATTTCATCGTAAGTTGCATACTCCCGTTTGTCGATGAAACATCCTAACGGTATATGTTCTGTAATATTGCCCGCCCCCAAATAAATTGGAACAGACCCAGCAAAGAAGCAATCGAATATCTTTTCTGTGATATACCCCGGGATGTCCCGCACGTTTTCATAACACAAGGTGAACCGGTACTTTTTGAGCGTCGGCACTTTGCTCGGAACGGTCCCTCGATAACACTGATATCGTCTTCGCTTTATGAGCGAACCGAGCCGGGCTCTTCTTATAACCTTGTTCAGGAATCTATCTGAAAAATACTGATCCCAGCCGCTTCCATACAGGTCGAATTCATCAGGATGGTGTTTCTCGAACCATTTAATGGCCTCAATCCGAGCACTGTAGAGCTCATTTTCATGACAAGAGTATTTGTTATTGACTATCATGCAGCACAGCTTTTCCTTGTCTCCCAGGTCGAGTGAAAAATGATAGTCGAACTGGAAAGAGTAATTAATTTTGATTACCTTCGCTCCGTCTATTATGTCATCTTTCCAGGTGAATATTTTATCGAAGAGATCATATCGATAAAGGTTAAAATTAGCAGGAAGTACTGCTATACTCTCAAGAGCCAGCAGAAAAAAAACTTGCCCCGGAGCCTTGGCCGGAATAGTTTCTGGCATATCGTTAAATATGACTATTTCTGACTCCCTGATGCTGTTTATATCATGAGTAGAAAGGTCTATACCCTGCCTCCTGAATTCAGTTTTCAGCAAATGAAATCCGAACAGCCAGTTATCTCTGTTGACAAAAGAATCATCCAGGTCAAACAACCTGTTCTTCTTGTAATAATCATTCACGACAATGCAGGCTTTTCTCATCTCATATCTCATATCTCAGTTCTTAATAGGTTCTGGCTCTCTCATAAGTATGGCTTTCTCACTCAAATCGCGGTGTCATCTCCGACGGAAAACGCAGTCAAACTGGGCAAGGCACATCTCACCTTCTCCCACCTGTGCTACGTCGTAGATTTTGCATGGGATAAACCCATAGTCGTGCATTAACTGAAATATTTTTAGATACTCTCCCGACTCTGCCGAATGGCGAACAAAAGAAATTTCCATGATTACATAATCAACTTTAGACGAGAACGTTTCCGCCCCCCCCAGCAAAACCTGCCGTTCGACCCCTTCCACATCAATTTTAACAAGGTCGATATGGTCTATCTGGTTTTGCTCAACAAAATCATCGAAACGCACCAGCGGAATCTGTTCTGTCATGACATTTGAAAGGTGAGGGTTCGACCTGCGATATTCATCTGTGAATTCAAGCATTGAGTTAGCACCGTGAAACGACGCTATATTAAGGTTGCCTTCAGTTTCTACATCGAAAAAACCAAGTCTAAATGGACGCGAACGCGAGTTAAAACCGGCTTTAGCAATATTTTTTGTGAGCTGCGCATATGTTTCCGAGCAGGGTTCAAAGGAATAAACTTCCGCTCCCGGGAAATAGTGGAGCATATAGAGGGAAATATCGCCAATATTTGCACCAATATCAAAGACTCTCTTCATCCCACGGTTCATGGTACGCAAAACGGGGCCTATCCCCTCTCTTTGAGGACTAAACACATCTAACAAGCTTTTTTTTATACTGTACGGCAGGGTATCCTTGAGATACTGCATTGCTGGGTTCATTTCGAAAAGCCTTTCTTATTTATTTTCCAAAAAAATATATTTTCAAGCAGAGAATTCCAGAGCGATTCGTTCACTTTATTCGTTGGATTTTTTTACCGGTTTTATTGCTAAACAATATAAGATATCTACGTTCGCCCACCCCAAATTCACCTTCTTTACTCCCATGTCAACGCATCGTAAACCGCCAACGTAAATAAGTTTTTTTAGCGATGCCGTATTAAAGTAGTTAATATGCTCATGAAAACCAGGGCCTAATCCAAATGAAACTGATGGGAATAACCACTTTGGTCTGTTACGCTTAAAAAACCCCTTCAGTACTCCAACCAATGTCCTGTTTCTCCGGAACATTAGTTTTACATTTTCCAGCTCATAAGGAAGTTCAACATATAGATGTGTTCCTTCTCGCATAACACTGGTTACTTCGCGCATTACTTCTTGGGGATAGGAGACATGTTCAAGTACATGAGATAGCATTATTAAATCGTAATTATGAAGTGCCAATTCATCTCGATCAAGCTTAATGACTTCTTCGATAGTGATATTGTCAGACAAATCAAAACAATATTTCTTGCCACTGATAGATTCTGGAATAAGTTTTCCATCATTGCCACCATAATCGAGCACAGAAATGCTATCAGGAATGTTGTTTCTTTTAAGCACTTCTTGCAATGCAGTCACTCTATTATGAATTTCAACAGGGTTATTTCCAATCATGGCGTTGAGTTGAGAAGTATAACCAGGTTCATTTTTTTGTCTCTGTTTTTGATATTCGTCCCCCCTGTAGCCAACATATAACCTTTTCATTTGGTTCGTCACAGTAATCAATGCGTGACTTTGTTCTTTAACAATTGAAAAGCATGAGTTCCATCAGGTAGTTATGGGAGTGCCAACCACCATATCTATCTGCAGGAGGAACCCATGCTTATTAAACAGCTTATCCGCGAGA
>CAINRC010000058.1 GCA_903852495.1 uncultured Geobacteraceae bacterium
ATCGGCCCCAAAGTTCATCAGTCTCAGCGTATGTGAACATCTTGGCATCATGCCAAAATAATCAAGGAATCTAAGTCCATACATTTTTACAATCAACAGGAAGTCACCAGGGGGGAGGGTGCTGCAGTACTACAACCCGCGGTTTCTGAACAGACGCATCATAAGAACTCCCATAATCGAGAGGCAGAGCCCTACGCAAAGTAACAGGTAGCCGATGGCGCGCCCTTCACCCCAGCCCCACAGATCCCTGTTTTTCATCATAAAAATAAGCGCCAGGCCCCCGAAGCTGCCAATCCCGCCGATTATGTATGCTGTGAAAGCGACAATAGCCAAAGCGATTCCCTGTTTTTTGTAAGCCATTCAGTACCTCTTTCCGTTCAGTCGTTCAGCAGTTCCTGAAGCTTTGCTCCGATATCGTTTTCCCGTATCATCGCCTCACCGATCAGAAAAGCCCCAGCACCGGAGTTCTGCAGACGGATAATGTCACTGCGGCAGTTGATACCGCTCTCAGCCACCAGCAGGCGACCGGGCGGCATCATGCGTGCCAGACGGCCGGTTGTCTCCATGTCGGTGATAAAGGTCCGCAAATTGCGGTTGTTTACGCCAATCAGGGTGCAGTCTGTGGCCAACGCCTTATCCATTTCAGCTTCATCATGAACCTCCAGTAGTACGTCCAGATGTATTTCTTTCGCCGCCGCATGGAACTCTTGCAACTGATTCTGATCAAGTATGGCCGCAATGAGCAGGATTGCATCAGCGCCGGCTGCCCTGGCTTCATAAATCTGAAACGGATCGCAGATGAAATCTTTGCGCAGCAGCGGCAATGACACCGTTTCACGAATCAGTCCAAGGTAGCGCAGGTGACCCTGAAAAAATTTTTCATCGGTCAGTACGGAAAGACAGGTGGCACCGTTGTTCTGATATATTTCTGCTATTTCAAGCGGGTCAAAGTCCTCCCTGATGGTGCCTTTACTCGGAGATCCTTTTTTTACTTCAGCAATGATAGGGGTCCAGTCTGAGGCGATGGCCTCGCGGAGGTGACGCTCAAAGCCACGGGGCACATCCTCCAGGTCATTAATACGCGCCTTCAGTTCACTGATTGATGCGGCGGCTCTGGCCGCAGCTACTTCTATCTGCTTATGAGCGACAATTTTTCTTAAAATATCCGGGGTGTTATTCATATATCTGCTTCCCTGTGAAAATTTGATGATTATCGCTGGTTAGTCAGTGCCGCAAGTTTTTCCACCTGCTGCAGGGCACGGCCGGAGTCTATGGCTTCAGCAGCAGTTACCATTCCTTCTGCCGGTGAACCCGCCTTGCCAGCGGCCACAAGAGCATAGGCGGCATTCAGGAGCACGATGTCCCGTCGCGGCCCCAGCTCTCCTGCCAGGACTGCTTTGACAATCAGGGCATTATCTGCGGCATTGCCCCCTTTAAGTTCGGCCATTGTACAGCGGGTTAAGCCATGCTGCTCCGGAGTAATACTGCCCATCGTCACACCGGCAGGGGTAACTTCGGCAACTACAGTTTCTCCGGTCAGTGTCATCTCGTCCATACCGTCCAGACCATGGACCACAAAACCGTGCCGGCAGCCGAGCTTATGTAATACTCCGGCCAGCTTTTCCACCAGATCGGCACGATACACGCCCATAACCTGGCAGTCAGCACCGGCCGGGTTGGTCAGCGGGCCCAGGATATTGAAAATGGTGCGGATGCCGATTTCACGACGCGGCCCGATAGCATATTTCATTGCTCCGTGCAGGGCAGGGGCAAAGAGAAAGCCGATACCGATCTGGTCTATGCAAAATTCAACTGTTTCAGGTGTCACATCCAGGTTGATACCAAGACTTTCCAGCACATCGGCACTGCCGCAGGCTGAGGAGACGGAACGGTTGCCATGTTTGGCTACTTTTACGCCACAGGCTGATACCACAAAGGCAACGGTGGTGGATACGTTAAAGGTATTGGTGCCGTCACCTCCCGTACCGACAACGTCCAGGATGGTTTCCCGGTCGATATTGATATCGTCCCGGTCAATATCCAACACCCCTTTGCCGACCCGAACCGGGGTGGCACGCTCACGCATGACCCGCGCCGCGCCGGTGATCTCCTCAACGGTCTCCCCCTTCATACGCAGCGCCGTAATAAAGGCGCCGATCTGGGCCGGAGTGCACTCACCGGACATAATCTGGTTCATGACCTCAATCATTTCACCTTCGGTCAGGTTTTCGTGTTCGACAATTTTGGCAATAGCTTTTTTAATCATCTGTGTACCTCCATACGAAAAAAGGGGATGTCGCCATCCCCTCGCTGGTGTTGAACATTCCTGAAAACTAGACCCCTTCTTTGATCTTGCGAATGGCTTCGCGGATCATCTGCTCTGCCAGATCCGGAACAACCTCCCAGACAATCCGCTCGATTACTTCCTTCGATATTCCCGAAAGCGCCGCCTTCAATTGTTCCTCAGTAAGAGTGACGGACGGAGGAGGTGTATCAGGGTAGGTTATCTCTGCCTCGGTTGGCGAAGATTCGGGTGCAGTCACTTCTTCATCGTCTTCAAAAACGATCTCACCGAAAGATAGCTCCTGGACAGGATCGACCTGTGTTCGGGGAACTTCCGGAATAACTTCGTCAGCTACATCAAAGGGATTTTCAGCGTTTTCTTCCGTAATAATGGCAAAGTCTTCAGGCTCCAGAACATCAACAGTCTCCAGTGGATCTACCTCTGACGGGGTAAAGGCACCCCATATGTCTGCCGGTGCGGATTGCTGCTGGCTTTGAGGCAGTTCATCAAAAACAGGAGAGGGGGTAATCTGCTCAGAGATAACTTCCGGAAATACACCACACGGTGCTGACTGGCGACGGGATTCTCCAAGTATCAGCAGTTCTTTAACCTTGTTGATGATTTGCTGCGATTCAAACGGTTTGGTAATAACCCCGTCAGCACCGCATCTGATCGCTTTTTCCTCGTCAAACGGTTCGAAAGAGCCGGTTAGAATTAAAATCGGCTTGGCAGCGAGAGTTGCCGTCGAACGTACCGCCTCTGCAACCTCATATCCCGTCAATCCAGGCATCAAAGCATCAATAAGCAGTATATCCGGGTCGATTTCGTGTGCTTTAGCTACGGCATCAGTACCATTATCAACAATGGTCAGAGAATAATCATCTCCTCCAAAAATAATACCGATGACTTTCTGGATGGTTATACTATCGTCAGCGACCAGCATTTTTATGCTCATCGGTCTCTCCCATGTACCTATATACGCAAAACTAACACTATGGGTGACAACTAGCACAGGCGCTATAACGTGTCAAGGCATTAGCGTTTCAAGGGATTTTCACTTCGCCGGCAAGTTCGGCAGCAATTCTCGGGGTTGAAAAAACTGAAACGGCCAGTGTGGAAATATCACTCCGGAGTTGGTTAAACTGTCGGACATTTGCGTAGTCGAGGCGTACCGTCAGTAAAATTACGAACAGATCCTGTTCCGGGTCAATCCAGATGGATGAGCCGCTGTACCCGGTATGTCCAAAAGACATATCTGAAAAATAACTGCCGCGCGGCGAGGAAAACGGTGAATGAATATCCCACCCCAGACCCCGGATGATTTTGCCATGACTGGAGAAATAGGGTGATGTCATCTGCGCAACGACACGCTCTGTGAATACTTCTCCACCGCTGCTCTTGCCACGATTAAGAATCATGGTTGCAAACCTGGTTAAATCACTGGCGGTGCTGAACAGCCCGGCATGTCCCGATACGCCGCCAAGCCGCCGCGCATTCATATCCTGCACTACTCCGGCTCTGAGAACTTTGTTCAGTCCGGTTGTAGGTGCGATTGCCGACTGGTCGGATTGCGGCAGAAAACCGGTTTCAGCCATGCCGGCCGGTGCAAAAATGTGCTCTGCACAGAATTTATCCAGAGGCGTCCGGGAGACCCGTTTTACCAACTCACCCAGCAGGATGAAATTGATGTCGGCGTAGCGGAAGCGGCTGCCAAGAAGGGCACCATTGTTCTGCACAATTGCTTTTTCAATCAGACTCTTCAAAGGATCGTCACTTGCCAACTCAACGTCATCCAGTCCGGATGTGTGCGTCAGCAGGTTGAGAATGGTGATTTCATCTCTATCGGTATCTTCGAATTCCGGAAACCAGCGGGAAATCGGATCTAGCAGGTTGATCTTTCCCTGTTCCAGCAGTTTCATAATGGCTGGTGCTGTGGCGATAACTTTGGTAAGTGATGCGGTATCAAACAATGTCCGCTCGGATAACAGCGGGGAACCGGCCTCAGGGTACAGGGACCCTAGCGAAGTGGCGTAGAGTTGGCCTGCCTGATTACCTATGGCAACAACACCGCCTGAAATAAGTCCGCGCCGGACGGCATTTTCCAGCATGACATCTATGGATACAGCCCGACCGACATCCATCAGGTCATCAGCGAAACTTGGGGCGGCCTGAAGCAGTATGAGTACGGCAATAATACTGGCAATAATAATTTTCACGTTTTGCTCATGTAATCTATTGGTAAGAAAAAAAGCCCCCGCTTACGGAGGCTCAAGAGGTGAAATATTCCTGATGACTTCAGGAGCGGTAGTCTGCGTTAATACTGACGTATTCGTGTGTTAGATCAGAAGTGTACACCGTGGCTGTAGAGTTGCCGATACCCAGATCAACCGTTACGGTAAATTCTTTTTGTTTGAGAACAGCGGTACCGCGCTCTTCTGCATCGTCGCCGGCACATATTCCGTTCCTTGCCATACAGACTTCGTCAAAATGCAGTGACAGCAGCGATTGGTCTACTTCAGCGCCGGAATATCCTACCGCAGCGAAGATACGTCCCCAGTTGGCGTCCTGACCAAAAAAAGCTGTTTTAACCAGACTGGAGTTGGCAATCGCCAGTGCGGCCCGTTTTGCATCAGCATCGTTTTTGGCACCGCTGACCCGTATTTCAACGAATTTGGTTGCACCTTCGCCGTCTTTGACAATCTGTTTGGCCAGGGAAAGCAACACGTCATTCAGGGCAGATTCAAAACTGTTTCCTTCCGGCGATCCCCCGGTAATACGCGGATTTCCGGCCATACCGTTAGCCATAAGCAGACAGGTGTCATTGGTTGACGTATCTCCATCCACGGTAATGGCGTTGAATGAGCGGTCTACCGCCTGCCGGAACGAACTGTCAAGAAAGCCCGGTTCTACGGCGGCATCGGTGATAATAAAAGAAAGCATGGTGGCCATGTTGGGCATGATCATGCCGGCGCCTTTGGCAATTCCCGCGACCGTGTAGCGTATTCCGCCGACCTGCTCGGTCTTGGCCGCCAGCTTCGGGAAAGTGTCGGTGGTCATGATCGCCAGGGCCACGTCTTCCAGCGTGCCGGAGGAAAGGCCGGTAATTACCGCCGGAAAAGCAGCACGAACTCGATCCATCGGCATCTGCACACCGATTACTCCGGTGGAACAGACCTGGACTGCTGTATCACTGATACCGAGACCTTTGGCGACCAGATGCACGGTCTCCCGGGCCGCTGCCATTCCAGGTTCTCCGGTACAGGCGTTGGCGTTACCGCTGTTGACGACCAGAACCTGGGCAGAGCCGCTCGTAATATGCTTCTGTGACACAAGTACCGGTGCTGCTTTAACTGTACTGGTGGTAAACACGGCGACCGCTGTTGCGGGCACTTCGGAAAAAATCAACGCCAGGTCTTTACGTCCCGCTTTCTTAATAGCCGCTTCAACGGTTGAAAACCGAAAGCCCTTAATAGTATTCATCGGGATGCCCCCCCCTCTATACCAATTACTTACCGCAGCATTTTTTATATTTTTTACCGCTGCCGCACGGGCACGCGTCGTTCCGTCCTGCCACTTTCTGACTCTTGGCCGGTTCATGGGATCGCTCCTCACCACCGCCCAGATTGAATACCAGCTTCTTGCTGCGCTGTTCTTCTTCGATCTCTTCGATCTCTTCGCCATCATGATTTATCTGTACCCAGTACACACGTTCCACAACCTCTTCACGGATGCGAACCATCAATTCCATAAAAAGATTGTAGGCTTCCTTTTTATATTCCTGCTTAGGATCTTTCTGGCCATAACCGCGCAGACCGATGCCTTCTTTCAGGTGATCAATATTCAGAAGGTGATCTTTCCAGTGGGTATCTATGGCCTGCAGCATCATAACTTTGATGAGGTGATCCATAAGTTCGTCACCCATCTCGGTAACCCGTCCCGTGAAAATAGCGTGTGCCTGTTCACGGAGCGTGTCGTGAAAATTCACGGGGGTCAGACGGCTTACCATCTCTTTGGGCAGATCAAGCTGGAGGTTGAAGTATTTATAGACGCAGTCGCTTATCCCCTCCCAGTCCCATTCATATGGCGAAACCTTGTCAATGGCGTAGGCGGCGGTAACCTCTTCAACCGTTTCATCAAGCATCTCCATGAAGCTTTCACGAATATCCTGACCACCAAGAATTTCGCGGCGTTGGCTGTAAATAACTTCACGCTGCTTGTTCATGACGTCGTCGTACTCGATCAAGTGCTTGCGGATATCAAAGTTGTGAGCCTCAACTTTTTTCTGGGCATTTTCGATCGACCGGGAGATCATGCCGTGAGTAATCGCTTCACCCTCCTCAATCTTGAGCAGATCCATGATTTTGGAAACGCGTTCAGAGCCGAAAATCCTCAGCAGATCATCTTCCAGAGACAGGTAGAACTTTGAAGAACCGGGGTCACCCTGACGTCCGGAACGTCCACGCAGCTGATTGTCGATGCGGCGTGATTCATGCCGTTCCGTACCGAGAATGTGAAGGCCGCCCAGTTTGATCACTTCCTCATGTTCGGCAAGGCATTCAGCCTTAAATTTTGCGAGCAGAGCTACGTATTCTTCGTCAGTTGCTTCCGGGTTGGCACGCCGCCACTGTTTGGCCAGGGCATCCGGGTTACCTCCCAGTACGATGTCAGTTCCGCGACCCGCCATGTTGGTAGCGATGGTTATCGCACCTTTGCGGCCGGCCTGAGATACGATCTCCGCTTCGCGCTCATGCTGTTTGGCATTCAACACGTTGTGGGGGACGCCCTGACGTTTCAGCAGTTCCGCCAGCACTTCGGATTTCTCGATGGAGATCGTCCCCACAAGACAGGGTTGTCCGGCAGCGTAATGCTCTTTGATATCCTCGATAACCGCCTTGAATTTCTCCATTTCGGTTTTATAAATGACATCCGGAAAATCCGGGCGCACCAGCGGTCGGTTGGTCGGAATAACACTGACATCCAGCTTATAGATCTTGTGAAACTCTTCCGCTTCCGTATCGGCGGTTCCGGTCATCCCGGACAGCTTGGCATACATGCGGAAGAAGTTCTGAAAAGTAATCGTTGCCAGGGTCTGATTTTCATTTTCAATCTTGACCCCTTCCTTGGCTTCAATCGCCTGGTGTAGGCCGTCTGACCAGCGTCTACCCGGCATTAAACGTCCGGTGAACTCATCAACAATCAGTACTTCGCCGTCTTTCACCACATAATCCACATCAAGTTTGTACATGGCGTGGGCACGCAGCGCCTGGTTGACATGGTGGAGGATCTCGATGTTGCGGGGGTCGTACAGGTTGTCGATCTTTAACAGTTTCTCAACTTTCAGGACCCCTTTTTCGGTCAGGGCGGCACTTTTGGCCTTTTCGTCAATGGTAAAATCACCGGTATACTGTTTGCGCTTACCGGAAAGCGTGTTTGCTTCAACTTCGAGCACTTCGCCCTTTTCCAGCTTTGGAATTATCGCGTTGATAATGTAATACTTATCAGTGGAATCTTCCGTCGGGCCTGAAATAATGAGTGGTGTACGGGCTTCATCAATCAGAATGGAGTCGACCTCGTCCACGACGGCAAAGTTGAAGCCGCGCTGAACATAGTCACTCAGGTCAAATTTCATGTTGTCCCGCAGGTAATCAAAGCCGAATTCGTTGTTGGTTCCATAGGTGATATCAGCAGCATAGTTGATCCGACGCTGGTCGTCTTCTATGCCATGAACAATGATACCAACCGACAAACCGAGAAAGCTGTACAGCCGTCCCATCCATTCGGAGTCACGTTTTGCCAGATAATCGTTAACCGTGACAACGTGAACACCTTTCCCGGATATAGCATTAAGGTAGGCGGGGAGGGTGGCGACAAGGGTTTTACCTTCTCCTGTTTTCATTTCGGCAATTTTGCCGGAGTGCAGCACCATTCCGCCAATCAGCTGGACATCAAAGTGACGCATGCCAAGTACCCGCTTGCCCGCTTCACGACAGACGGCAAACGCTTCAGGGAGCAGTGCTTCAAGAGATTCGCCCCGTGCGTAACGCTCTTTGAATTCCCCGGTTTTACCGGTCAGCTGCTCATCTGTCAGAGTTGAGACCGATGCTTCAAGGGCATTTATCTTCGCGACAATCGGCCACATTTTTTTGAGTTCGCGCTCATTCTTGCTGCCGATAAACTTCTTTATAAGGGAACTGAACATGTAGGTTATCTCCCAAGGATTAATTATATATTAAGCAAACTGTTACATAGCATACGTCTTCAAAATTTGCCATAAGCCTGTGGCTGGTTTCAAATGGCCGGACCTGACAAAAACAGTTTACACATTGAACCGGAAATGCATGACATCGCCGTCTTTGACGACATACTCTTTTCCCTCAAGTCTCATCAGCCCTTTTTCCTTGGCACCAGCTTCACCCTGGCAGGCAATATAATCATTGAAGCCGATTACTTCAGCACGAATAAACCCTTTTTCAAAATCGGTGTGAATAACGCCTGCCGCCTGCGGAGCTTTGGTATTGTTGACGATTGTCCAGGCGCGGACTTCTTTGACACCGGCGGTAAAATAGGTGATCAGGCCAAGCAGGGCATACCCGTTGCGAATGAGGCGATCCAGGCCCGCTTCCTCTAAACCCATATCGTCGAGAAAAGCCTGTTTCTCCGAACCGTCAAGCTCAGCGATCTCTGCTTCCAGCTTACCGCAGATAACTACGACGCCTGCACCTTCGGCAGCGGCAATTTCATGGACCTTGGCTACATTCGGGTGTTTTCCTTCCAGATCGTCTTCAGCCACGTTTGCCACGTAAAGCACCGGCTTGTCCGTCAAAAGATGCAGATCGCGCATCCAGAGTTTTTCATCTTCATTCTGGGCAACACCCTGCAGTTTTTTCACCTGCTCAAGCAAAGCCTGGACCCGCAGGTAGAATTCAACCTCGTCCTTCGCTTTTTTGTCGCCGCTGCGTGACATTTTCTCGGCGCGTTGCAGTTTCTTTTCAATCGTGTCCAGGTCCGCAAGAGCAAGCTCGGTATTGATGACTTCGATATCATCAGCCGGAGATACCCGCCCATTGACATGTACGATATTATCGTCATCAAAACAGCGAACAACGTGAACTATTGCGTCAACGCTGCGGATGTGCCCCAGAAACTGGTTACCCAGGCCTTCACCCTGACTGGCCCCTTTGACCAGGCCGGCAATATCAACAAACTCGATAGTCGTCGGCTGGATTTTCTGGGGATTGACAATTGCTGACAACTGATCCATTCGAGGGTCCGGTACCTGAACAATGCCGATATTCGGCTCAATTGTGCAGAACGGGTAATTTGCCGACTCGGCACCGGCTGAGGTTAAGGCATTAAAGATGGTAGATTTTCCAACATTCGGCAACCCGACAATTCCGCAGTTAAAACCCATAAACTATCCTTCCAAAAAACTCTTATTATTGTATAAATTCATTGACTTAAGTAGACCTTCTGAAAGCATTAATTCAAGCATATCTGTGGCACCATCAAGGATGCGAGGCAGCTGTTCCATCTGCTCGGGAGGAATCTTTCCCAGCACATGGTTTGTTGTGTCGCCATGGAGCGGTTTGCCAATGCCAATACGCAGACGAATAAAGTCACCCCTGCCGAGTGTCTCCATTATTGAGCGCAGTCCATTGTGTCCGCCATGTCCGCCATCCTGCTTGAAACGAACTGTGCCGAACGGGAGGTCAAGCTCATCATGAATGACGATCAGGTTCGAAGTCGGCAGTTTATGGAATTGGAGGGCCTGCATGACGGAGTTTCCCGACAGATTCATAAAAGTCTGAGGTTTAAGCAGTATCAGGCGATGACCGGCAAAGCTCCATTCACCTGAATGTCCGGAGAACGATTTCTTGGTGATAGAGACATTGTTCAGATGTGCGAGACGATCCAAAAAAAGAAAACCCGCATTATGGCGGGTCCATTGATACGTGGGGCCGGGATTACCCAGCCCCGCAATTATATAGGTACTCATACTCACTTCAGGTTCTGGCTATTCAGCAGCCGGAGTTTCTTCCTTGGCTCTGCCAAGTACGCTGACAACAGGAATCTTGGGCTGGTCAAGAATAGTGATACCTTCCGGAAGCAGAATATCGCTGACATGAATCGAATGGGCAATTTTAAGATCAGTAACGTCAATGCAAATGCTGTCAGGAATGTTTCCCGGCAGACACTCGATGTGCAGTTCATGGTGTGCCAGATCCAGGAGGCCGCCTTCCTTTACACCAGCGGCAGTGCCTTTCAGGCTGACAGGAACGGTAATACGGATCTTTTCATTCGGATTGATGCGGTGCAGGTCAACGTGCTTGAAGCTACGTTTGATCGGGTCACGTTGAATATCAACAACAATTGCAATATTCTGGTCAAGACTTCCACCGCCAATGAGGGTGATCAGATTGTTCTGCCCACCGGCACCGGAAATGGCATCCTGAAGATCCCGACTTTTTATACTTACGGTAATCGGATCAAGTCCCTTGCCATAAACAACACCCGGTACCATGCCTTCGTTACGGAGTCTTCTGCTGACGCCGGTACCAGTTTTTGTGCGTAGTTCAATATTCATTTGTTTCTGTTGCATACGTTCCTCCACGTGTAGTGACAGGTTGACCCTGTCCTATTCATAATCAGTTGTTTGATACTAAACAAATAAAGAGCTTACGGATTCATCTTCATGAATACGTCTGATTGCTTCAGCCAACAGGTCTGCAACCGAGAGCATTCTGATCTTTGTTGTAGCGTGACCACCACAACTATCAGGTATTGTATCAGTTATAACTACTTCTTCAATGTCCGATGCATTAATACGATCAATTGCAGGGCCAGAAAGTACGCCATGAGTTGCACAGGCAAAAATGGCTTTAGCTCCATTCTCTTTAAGCGCTTTGGCTGCCTGAGTCAATGTCCCTGCAGTGTCAATCATGTCATCAAGGATAACGGCGATTTTATCACGTACATCACCGATCAGGTGCATAACTTCAGCGACATTAGGTCCGGTACGGCGCTTATCTATAATAGCAAGGGAGCATTCAAGGCGCTTGGCAAAAGCACGGGCTCTCTCTGTACCGCCGGCATCAGGAGAAACCATAACCACCTGCTCACCGCTGAATCTGTCTTTTAGATAATTGAGAATTACCGGTGCTGCGTACAGGTTATCAACCGGGATATTAAAAAATCCCTGAATCTGCCCGGCATGCAGGTCGATGGTAACGACCCTGTTGACACCGGCAGTTGTTATGAGGTCGGCAACCAGTTTAGCGGTAATCGGCGTACGTGGCGCTGCTTTTCGGTCCTGACGGGCATACCCGTAGTACGGAATTACGGCGGTTATTGTCGCTGCCGATGCCCGTTTTAAAGCATCAGTGATAACCAGCAGTTCCATCAGGTTATCATTGGTCGGTGCGCAGGTTGACTGGACGACGTACACATCGCGGCCACGGACGTTCTCGCCGATCTCAACCATAACTTCACCATCTGAAAATCGACGAACCCTCGCTGCACCGAGCGGGAAGCCAAGGCTATCACAAATTTTCTGGGCCAGATCCGGATTTGAATTGCCGGAAAAAATTTTGATTTTATCGTACATGGCGTTCCAGCACCTTTCAAATTGCGAACAAATGGGATGACTATGCGCTAAAGGATGAAATCTATACTAAAATTTTTACGAAAATGCAACCTCTTTCGCAATTTACTGCGTATGGATAAAAGACGGAAGACAATATTTTCAGGCATTCACAATGATTCCTTCCTGCAGGGCAAAGGTAACAAATTCATCAACCTCGTCGGAGGTAAGTCCGGTTACGGTCATGTGGTTTATGCCCGCTCCATCCCGGATCTGCTCCAGCAGCAGTATATAGGGAGAATCAAGAGATTCGGTGCAGACCATGCCGTCATTGCGGTAGATCACTACCTGTGATCCTGATTGGGGAAGGTTTTCAAACATCCACTTTATGTGTGGCTCACCACATTCAAGTAACTCTTCAATATCATATGTGAAACTGGCGATTCTGGCTGATGGTGCAAGGTTGTACCGGGTACCGAGTGCTGCAGCGCTCGGAAGTTGAGGAGCCAGTAATACTTCAGCATAGTGGTGGTGGTACGCTGCCAGATCAAGTATAAGCGGAAGAAATCGTCTTACTTTCTTCGGGGTGAACAGATCTTGTAAAAACAGCTGCTGCAATTCCCATATCTCATCATCATTGAAATCAGTTTCTTTCGTGGAGCGCCCGCTGTGAAGGATCAACCAGTTGCTGAAGTTATTCAACATCTCTGATGGTTTCATGCCGAGGGCGGTAATAACGGCATTAAACCATGCGACAGCTTTTCCGCGAGTGTAGAAAATGTCACACGCAGCAGCCAGATCAGCAGCTGCAGCCATATCATTTTGGCTGAATGTGTCCGTTGAATCAAGGATGTAGGGTGGTGCGGAGTCCCAACGCAAGCCGAGTCCCGCCCCGAAAGTCGCCAGGCGGGTCCCGGGCAGAACGGCAAGCGGGAAGATGTCAAGATGGTTCGGGTACAGCGAAAGTGCATAATCCAGCGAGTGGTTGAATCCAGTAAAAGTATCTCCCGGCAACCCGTAAATCAGATCGAAACCGAAAACCGCGCCGCTTTCATTGAGCAGACCGATTTTAGCAGCAAAATCAGCTTTGTTGAACGATCGGCCGACCAGCTTGAGAACCTCCCGGTCCGCACTTTGAAGACCGATTTGCAATGAACAGGTAATCTGGGCAAAAAGCGCAGCCATGTCGCTATCAATAAATTCACTGCGCACTTCAAAATGAAAATGAATATCAGGGGCCGTACTCCGTATCATTTTCAGTATTTTTTTGGCGCGCGCCATATCAAGGTTGAAGGTTGAATCGAGCACAAAAACCTGGGAAACAGCCGAATTGGAAAAATGCCGTAACTCGGTTTCCAACCTTTGCAAGGAGAAATGACGAACGCCGTGAATGCCCCTCGAGTCAAAACAAAAATCGCAGGTAAAGCTGCAGCCACGGGACAGCTGCCAAAGAATGCCGGTACTGGTGTTCGTATCAATTACCCCGGTCAGATAGGGGGATGGGATTACGTCCAGTTCTTTAAGAGGAGAGGGGGGGGAGGACAGAGGAGCACCGGGCAGCAGAACGCCTGGTATATTTGAGTAACCTCCGCCTGAAGACAGCGATTGGCACAGGGATAAAAAGGGAACTTCTCCTTCACCGATGATTGCAAAGTCAAAAAATCCCCTGTTCATAACAGATTCCGGTGCGGCGGTAACTTGTGGACCGCCACAGAAGAGTGGGACTCCAGGATAATTTTGTTTCAGCTCAGACGCTATTTCACAAGCAAGGGAAACGTTCCAGACATAGGCAGAAAAGCCAATAGCGACAGGGTGGGATTCAGCAAGCTGTGCCGCGCACGTAGCAACATCATCGCCAAGAAAAAAATCAACCAGCTCGATAGAAGCGGCACTGTCCTGTGCATACGCCTTGAGAAAGGCGGCAGCTAAAGGAATTGATTGCGGCGAAGGGCAGGGGTGGATCGAAACAAGTTTTATCAACACGCTGTCGGATCCTTATCAAGTACCGTCGGGAATAGTGGGTCTAGCTGCACTATGTATAACAAAAAATGGCCAGCTTTGAAAGCTGACCATTATAAAGATTGGCTGGGGCGCCAGGGATCGAACCTGGGAATGCCGGAATCAAAATCCGGTGCCTTACCGCTTGGCGACGCCCCAATAAAACAAATGAAATCAGAGTGTTTCTGCAACCGCCGCAAACCAGTTCGTATCTTTTGTAACTTCACGGCAAGCAACTTCTGCAGCATCTTGACTTTTAAAAATTCCAAAAACAGTCGGCCCGCTTCCTGACATCATGCTGCCTACAGCACCCAGATCCATCAATCGGGTTTTAATGTCGGCAATGACTGGAAAGGCCGGAATTGTAACTGATTCAAGATCGTTCGACAGTATTGAAACAACCTGTTCTATCGATTCAAAAACCTGCGGCAGTCTATTCAGCGGACCCCTGCTTGTCAACCGTAAAGATCCATAAACCCAGGCTGTTGAAACATGTACTCCGGGATTTACCAGCAAAATCCAACAGTTCGGCATATTTGGCAGCGGGGTAAGTTTTTCACCAATACCCTCGGCGAGAGCAGTTTTTTTAAACACAAAAAATGGTACGTCCGCGCCGAGTTTGCAGCCAAGTGCCATAAGTTCCTGCACTGTCAGGCCGAGCTGTAACAACTCGTTCATTCCCATCAGTACCGTCGCCGCATCGCTGCTGCCACCTCCCAACCCCGCAGCGACAGGAATATTCTTTTTCACATCAATTGTCACTCCGCAGCCTGTTCCAGCGATATCCAGCAGTAACCGTGCCGCTTTCCAGGCAATATTTCCGGGTCCGTCAGGCGCGCCTTTTGAGGCACAGGTAACGATGATTTCAGGGGAGTCGGTCAAGGCAAGGGTAATCTGGTCACACAGGTTTACCCGCTGCATAATCATGCGCAAGTCATGATACCCGTCAGGACGTTTTCCTATGACATCAAGCAGGTAATTGATTTTAGCCGGTGCATACAAGGTGAGTGAATCCACGGGAACTCCAATACAGTGTAGGTAGGATTTCATGCCTGTTATATGAATAAATGGCTGTTTTGTCGAGCAGGAAGTTTATACGTTTCAGTATGAATGAATTTGACAGGTTTACGGCCAGTGTGCTACCTCTGTGACAATAAGCAACTAGAATAAAGGAGCAAAATTCATGTTTAAAAACATCCGTGAAGACATAAACTCAGTTTTTGAACGTGATCCCGCCGCTCGAAATGTGATGGAAATTATTTTTTGTTATCCGGGACTGCACGCCCTTTGGTTCTACCGTGTTGCTCACTGGTTCTGGATCAATGAATTATTCTTTCTTGGCCGGTTTATCTCTCACCTTGGGCGTTTTTTCACCGGGGTTGAAATCCATCCGGGTGCCAAAATCGGCCGGAAATTCTTTATCGATCACGGGATGGGAGTAGTGATCGGTGAGACAGCAGAAATAGGTGATAATGTTACACTTTACCACGGTGTTACCCTTGGTGGGGTTACCTGGGACAAGGTGAAACGGCATCCGACTCTTCAGGATAATGTGGTTATCGGTTCCGGCGCCAAAATCCTCGGGCCGTTTACTGTCGGCAAAGGGGCAAAAATCGGCTCCAACTCTGTTGTTGTTAAAGCCGTTCCGGACAATGCTACGGTTGTTGGTATCCCGGGGCGGATGGTCATGGCTGAAGAAAAGAAAGATGAGGGGCGTGCAGATCTTCAGCACGGACAGTTACCGGATCCAGAAGCAAAGGCTATTGCCTGCCTGTTTGACCAGATTCGCGAATTGGAACGAAAGTACGATGTTCTTTCGGCTGAACACGCAGAACTTAAAAGCAGGGTCAACGCCAAATGATAAAAAGACAGACTACCATAAACCGTATTTTTAAAGTTTCCGGAATCGGCCTGCACAGCGGACAGGAGGTGACTCTGGAGTTTCTTCCCCGTCGTGAGTTCGGTATTGCCTTTGTGTACAAAAATCAGTTGATTCCTGCGCGCTACGACATGGTGGGCGATACCCGCCTCTCTACCCAGATCGGCTGTGATGGCGTTTCTGTGTCAACCATTGAGCATTTGATGGCAGCCCTTTATTTCTCCGGCATTACCAACTGCCTAGTGTACATTGACGGCCCGGAAGTACCTATTCTTGATGGCTCAGCATGGGAGTTTTATCAAGGGATGTGGAAGGCCGGGGTATATGAGTTTCCGGAATCCGGAGTATACCTGAAAGTACTGCGTCCGGTGGAAGTGCATCACAATGATTCATGGGTGAAGGTAAAACCACTGAATACGCTTGAAATCACCATGTCCATAGAATTCCGTCCGCCGGTGGGGAAACAGAAAAAGCGGGTGACAGATGTTGAAAACGCTTTTGCAATCATTAACTCCCGTACGTTTGTGCTGCAGGAAGAGATTGAGGCCATCCGCAAAATAGGGTTGGCCAGAGGCGGTTCGCTGGACAATGCGGTGGTCATAGGCAGTGACGAGATCATGAACCCGCGCGGGCTCCGCTACAAAAAAGAGCTGGTAAACCATAAAATACTTGACCTGATCGGCGATTTTTACACCAGCGGGTATCGCATTCTCGGTAAAGTTGAAGCTAACAAGACGGGCCATTATCTCAATAATCTGCTGCTTAAAGAGCTTTTTTCTGATCCCGAAAACTACAGTATTTACTGACCCAGTATTACCTCTCCGGTATCAGTAAACAACCGCACCGGCAGCTCAAATGTTCTGATAAATATATTCAGCAATCCCTTCCCCATTGATTTCACCGGAATCGCGCTTACCTTTGGATCGGACCATTTCCCCTTGGCCTCAAAATAGGCGGTCAGTAAGTCGCTGTCCTTCCCGGTTAGCAGCCAGCCAACGATTGGAATCCGGTTGATAATCTTGTCCACCGTCTGCAGCGGCTGGGCGCCTATGGTGAAATTCAACTCCTCTTTAACAATATCGGCACTTCCCACAATAGACACATTAATGGCATTACTGCTGATAAAGAGATCCTGGGTTGACAGGACTCCGTCTTTTACCGCGAAGCTCCCTTTAATGCTGCTGTATGGCATTCCGCCCGAGGTCATGTCAGGCAGCTTGAATTTCAGCAGTTGGGAAACATTCAGAATCGAAAAAACTTTGGACAGTGTGTTGAATTTACGCAGCGTCCCGTTAACTATACTGAGCCGCATATTTCCCAGGGCACTTTTCTTCACATCAAGAAGCGTATTCCCGCGAGCTGTAAGGTCGCCATGGAGCGTCAAGGATCCGGTGACTTCACGAGTGAATTCAAGGGCGGGAAAAAGTTTTTCAGCATCTGACTTAACCACATCAAAATTCAGGTCATAACGGTTGCCCTGCTCACCGGCCGGAGCAATTCTCCCCTTGGCAGTTAGCTTTCCTCCATAAACCCCGGCGGTCAGGTTTTGCAGGTAAAAAGTTCCGTTTTCCCGTTGAACTCCAGTACTCAACTTGCTGAACAATAACTTCCCGTAATTTCCTGATTCAACAGCAAGGGTGAGTTTCATGTCCATGCCGGCATCTTTCTGCTTCTCCGGTTTTTGAGGTGACGCCATAAACAGGAGCAGTTCTTCCAGATCAAGTTTTGATGACGTTATGGCCAGAGTTGCCGATGGTTCACGCCCGGTCAGGATGACTCCACTCAGGCTGAAGTTGGATGAGTTGACGAGTCCCGATACGCTCTTTAACTCTATGGCATCTTTACTAAGTATGCCTTTCGCACTGAAGCGTCTGACTGCGTCTTCCGGACGTGCCCCCGCAAGAGTCAGATCGCGCAGAAACAGCTGCGGTGAGGTGATAACAATGTCGCCCTCCGGGTTTTTCAGGCTTTTTATTGTCGTTTTCAGGGTAATGGGAGAGTTCCCGTAAAACGCAGGCATACTGGATGTTTCCAGGCTGTTTCCCTTGAAGGTGATCAGGCCGTTAATACCGTTGATCTGCTTTACCTGTTCATTGGCTAGAAAGCTGAAGCGGGTGACATCAACGGTGCCATAGTAGTCCATGGCGCTCATATCATCCGGATCGCCCCCCGCCTTTATATGTGCCTGCACCGTACCATGCGGTTTGTATTGCTTCCACATGGTTATAATCGGAAGAGATTCGTTCATTACAAATCTGTTGGTCGTGAGGTCAAAACCGAGATACGGCTGATCGCCGTAACCAATCAAGCCGCTTCCGTTAATTATCATTTGTTGGAGATTGTAGGTAACCGATGTGACCTGGGTCGATTTTTTGCCGATAACCGTGGTGAACTTGAGAGTATTAGGCATTGAGGCAGGCTTACTGACGTAGCCGGGCAGAGTATAGGATGATTGTTTAAGGTCCCAGTCACCGTTTAATTTGTAGGCAGAATAATGGCCGCTGCCGTTTAGTCGCAGGGATGAACTGGCACTGCCATACTCAAGCTTCGGGATACCGGCAAGTTGAGTCAGCCAGGCCATTTCCGGAGCACGTGGGGCAATATTCATTTTAACGGGGTAGTCCGCAATTTTATCAGTGTTGTATTCAGTTATTGAGCCATCCAGAGAAAACGGTGACGTTCCAAAGTTACCGGTCATGCCGATCAGGTTGAAGTTTTTACCTTTTAATTCAACAACACCTTTTAAGTCATTGAAAGTCGGAGCTTTAGGGCCATAACTAAGTACCGCTTTCTCAACCGGACCTCGGATCAGGAGTGTATTGCAGTTCTGTCCGATCTCCATATGGGTGATCTGGCTCACCCGGCCGTCAAGAACTCCGGTATCAAGCTTGAAAACCCCTGTTTTTATCTTGTTCTCAATGTAGTCAGAGGTGTCGCTATCGATGATCCCGTAGGGGACATAGTACTTGACGTCTTCGTAGCGGAATGTTGATGGAGTACTGGCTTTGGCAACTAGTCGCGGGTCTTTTGTCCGGTAATCCTGCATCTGGAACGTTCCCTTGATCCGGAACCCCTCCATGCTGATATCCACAGCAGAAAAATTGATCTGCTGTTTTGTCAGGGCAACGGTATATTCAAGCTGAAGCGTTTTAGGAGATAAAACCGCATGAAAAATTGTCGGCCACTTTACGGAAATTCCACGGAAAACAATTTTCCCTTTTGCTGAAAAATCCTGGGGCTTCCCTTTAAAACTTGTGGAAAAATCCAACCGACCCCCGGTATTTCCGAATGGGACATACTCACCGAAGTAGGACCAGAATCGGTCAATTTCAGCCTGCTTAAGAGCGAGATCACAATCGAAAACGCTTTCCTGCAATGATTTTCCTTCTTCGGGGAGTTGGAGCGCACCTGAAAGCGAGAGGTGAGTGGGGTCGCCGCTTGCAGCCGGAACATCTGCCGTTAATTTCAGATGCCCTTTTCTCCCCCGCCCGAGATGGTCAGCGGCAAGAGAAATATTGCGAACAGCTGCAGTAAAAGGTTCTTCCCGTTCAAACAAATCGCTCCAGAGAACGGCACCCTTATTAATGCGGATTTTTTTGAAATTTATTCGAACACCATCATCAGGACTTGGCTTTAGCAGATCATCGATATTGAATGTTCCGTCAGAGTCTCGAACAAGTGAAACCGTGGCTTCATCAAGTATCAGGCTCTTTAGTTCCACTTTTTTTTCCAGCAGCGGCAATAACGCCAGTTGCACGGTAATCTGGCGAGCGGAAATAAAGTCGGCACTCCCGTCTTGTTCCTTGACCGTAAACGATTTGAACTCAAACGATGGACCAAAATGCCAGACAAAAGAACCGGTGCTGAAGCTGACGGGACGATTGAGACTTTGCTGCAGAGATGTAATAATTTCGGTGCGGTATGCGTTAACATCGAGCAGGTAGGGAAGGAACAGCGCTGTGGCAACAACGAGCGTTGCAAGCGTCATCAGCAGGATGCCGGATAATTTTATAAAGCGTGTTGTCAGTTTCACGGGGTGCCCCCGACTGTTGTGACTCTGACGCGCCTGATTCTTTTTCGGTCAACATTTTCCACTGTGAAGCGGGTGTCCTGATACAGGACACTTTCACCCTGCTGCAGCAAACGCCCGGTCTGGGCAAGGAGAAAGCCGGCAATTGTGGTGTACGGCGCATCTTCCGGCAGATGCAGGTCAAGGCGGAGATTTACCTCCCGCACGGTCAACATGCCGTCCAGCAGGAAATCATTGTTGTCTTCAACGCACTGCGCCGGTGAAACGTCGTCAAACTCATCGTCAATTTCACCTACGATCTCCTCAAGCAGATCCTCCAGTGTTATAATTCCCTCAAAACCACCGTATTCATCGACAACAAAGGCCATGTGGGTACGTGATGACTGCATCTGTTTCAAAGCGGTACTCAATTGAGCATTGGACGGGATAAAGCGGGGAGGGTGGATTATCTTGGCAAGGTCGAAGTTACCTGTACCTGTGCAGGTAAGAAAGGGTTCAAGATCCCTTCTGACAACAATACCAATAATATTATCCAGTTGATCCTGATACACAGGTATTCGTGAATAACCGAGCGAATTAAAAGCAAATTGTGTCTCATCAAGCGTAGCCGTAACCGGCAGGGCGGACACCGCATTTCGTGGAACCATGATATCTTGAACTTCTGAATCAGAAAATTCAAAAATCCGATGAAGCATTTGCTGTTCGTCAGCTTCCAGCGTGCCACTCGTATGTGAAATGTTGATGATCTGCCGCAATTCATCAACTGTGTATATACTCGCGTGGTCGGGTGAAACCTGCAATCCAAGCAGCCGGACGGTACTTCTACCGGCAAAATCAAGAAGGCGTATAGGCCAGCTGAACAGCGTGTGAAAAAAGCGCAGTGGCCATGCGATCGCCAGTGCAACGCGTTCTGCCCTGTCCAGTGCCAGAGTTTTCGGGGCAAGTTCGCCCAGTACGATGTGGAGAAAAGTTATTATGGTAAATGCGATGGCAAAAGAAAGTGTGTGGCGGATAGTGTCAGAAACCAGCCCGTGCAGAGGTACAGCCAGCAGGCGGGAAAGCGCCGGTTCGCCAATCCAGCCCAATGCCAGTGATGCCATGGTAATACCGAGCTGAGTGGCAGAGATATAGGAATTGAGATTATCAAGCAGGGTAAGCAGGGTCACGGCACGGGTTTCGCCGCTCTCCACAAGAGAGACAACTCGGGACCGACGCACAGAAACGAGAGAAAATTCAGCAGCTACGAAAAAACCATTTGCAGCCACCAGTAAAACGACAAGAAATAGGTATATGACGGTATCACTCATAGTGCCATATTCTATCCAGAAGAGAACGATGTCAACTGCAACATTCCAATATTATATCGTTTGACCAATATTTTGATTCATGCTAGCTTCCAACACTAAAAAATTCTTTGAATTGGAACGTATCCCGATGCGTACAGCGCTTGTCATAGTGGCAGCAACCCTTCTTTTATCTGCGTGTTCCGCTTTTTCCCCAACGCCGGAAAATGCTCCATCTGCCACTCATGAGATCCGTGACAGCCATACCCGCTCCTTATACCTGTTTTCCCATGCCCGGATTGCAACCAGTGAAGGAGACTACCCCACTGCACTTAAACTGCTGCGAGAAGCAATTTCTCTCGAGCCCGGATCAGCCAGGCTTTACGGTGAACTTGCTGAAATAAAAGTGAAGATTGGTCAGGTCCCGGAATCCCTTGAATACATAACCAAGGCTATTGCACTGGACCCGGACTATCGGCCGCCGTACCTTCTGGGCGGTATTTTGATGGCATCAGCAGGAAAAGATCGGGAAGCGGCCGATTACTTGCGCAAGGCGGTCAAAATTGATCCGTCCAAGGAAGATGCGTACCTGCACCTGTCCCTATCGCTCACGCGTATGTTTGAGTATGAGGAAGCGGTCTCTACCCTCAAGACTTTAGTTAAAATCAATCCTGACTCCGCTCTTGGCTATTATTACCTGGGACGTACCTACAGTCAAATGAAGCTGTATCAGGATGCCCTCGGATATTTTAAAAAAGTTCTTGAGCTGAAGCCGGAGTTTGCCCAGGCTGTAATCGACATGGCCGCCACATACGAAGCAACAGGCGACTATGCTCATGCAATAGACAGCTATAGATCTCTACTGAACTCGGACGAACATCGGGTTGCCATATTGCAGCGCCTGACCCAATTACTGCTCCAGCAACGCCGTTTTCCCGAAGCGCTTGTGTACCTTAAGCAAGTGGCACAGTCCGGCCTCGGCGGTCAGGAAACGGTTCGGAAAATCGGATTGGTGCACCTTGAACTTGAGCAGTATGAAGAAGCGATAGCCGTATTTGGCGGTATGCTCGAAAAGGACCCGTCTGCGGACAATATCCGTCTTTACCGTGGTATCGCCTATGAAGAGAGAGGCGAACTTGATAATGCATACGCCGAGTTCAACAAAATTTCCCAAGGTTCTGTTCAGTATATTGATGCGGTCAGTCACATCGCTCTTATATTGAAGGAACAGGGTAAAACCGATGCTGCAATTGCTGCGTTGAAAAAGGCTATTGAAACGAATCGCAGTAATGTTGAGTTGTATCTGAATTTATCCACGTTGTATGAATCTATTGGCAACTCTCAAGCCGGCCTCGACTTCCTGCTTGATAACGGGCAGTTGTTCCAGAAAGAGCCTCGCTACCATTTCCGCGTTGGCGTGCTGTTTGATAAGCTGAACAAACGTGCCGAATCGATCAAAAGCATGAAACAGGTGTTACTGCTTGATCCAAAGGATGCACAGGCTCTTAATTACCTTGGTTATACCTACGCTGAAATGGGCATACACCTTGAGGAAGCGCTGAAATATATCAAGCAGGCGGTGGCCATACGTCCGCGTGATGCCTTTATTCTCGACAGTCTCGGCTGGACCTATTTCAAGCTCAAGCGCTATGACGAAGCGGTAAAGGCGCTGGAAGAAGCGATTGAGCTTGTTGACGACGATTACACCATCGTGGAACATCTTGGCGATGTGTATTCGGCCCGCCGAGCCGTAAAACGGGCGATAAAACAATATCAGCGGGCGCTTGAACTTGCACCGGAACGAAAAGAGCTGGTGGAAAAGATACAGAAGCTTAAAGGGGAGCATACAGAAAAATGATGCCTTCAGGCGTACGATGCCTGCTGGTGGCGCTGTTGTTCTGTTCAGCCCTTGTCGCTTGCACAAGATCCGATACTACACCTGCACGTCTGACCCCGTCTTCCTCTGCCATCCCTGCCACTGGTGATTCACTTGTTGAAGGTACTATTGGCGAAGCTTCCACTCTCATTCCTCTTCTGGCAACTGATTCATCCTCCCACGCCGTTGCCGGACAGATTTACAACGGCCTCGTAAAATACGACAAAAACCTGAATATTGTCGGAGATCTTGCTGAATCCTTTGACATATCAAAGGACGGTTTGGTTATCACGTTTCACCTCCATAGGGGAGTGAAGTGGCATGACGGGGTTCCCTTTACCTCACGAGATGTGCTGTACACCTATAACGTCACGATAGATCCAAAAACGCCCACCGCGTATGCCGAAGACTTCAAGCAGGTTAAAAACATGGCGGCACCCGATGCGCATACCATTCGGGTTACTTACGACGCACCGTTTGCACCGGCTTTGGCGTCGTGGGGAGTAAGTATTCTTCCCGCCCATCTACTTGAGGGGAAGGATATTACCAGAAGCCCCCTGGCTCGCGCACCGGTCGGTACCGGTCCGTACCGCTTCAAGGAGTGGGTGTCCGGTCAAAAGATCGTACTGGAGTTCAATCCGGACTACTTTGAAGGGCGTCCGTACATTGACCGGTTTATTTATCGTATTATTCCTGACAGTTCCACCATGTATATGGAGTTGAAAGCCGGGGCAATTGATCTCATGAACCTTTCTCCGGTTCAGTACGCCCGACAGACCTCTTCAGAAAACTTTACCTCCCGCTTCAACAAATACCGCTATCCATCGTCCACCTATCTGTATATGGGCTATAACCTGCGTCACCCGCTTTTTGGCGACAAGCGTATCCGGCAGGCCATGACTGCAGCCATCAACAAGGATGAACTTATTCAGGGCGTTCTCTTTGGTATGGGGCAAAAGGCCCATGGCCCGATTGTGCCGGGGCGCTGGGCCTATAACCCCGCAGTGAAGGATATCGGCTATAACCCGAAATTAGCGGCAGAACTGCTGGCCCAGGCCGGTTGGAAGGATAAAAACAGTGATGGCATACTGGTAAAGGGGGGCAAGCCATTCAAGTTTACCATCCTGACCAACCAGGGGAATCAGCAGCGCCTTATGACGGCCCAGATTATTCAGCAGCGTCTCCGCCAGGTCGGGATTGATGTACACATCCGGATTGTCGAGTGGGCCGCGTTTCTGAAGGAGTTCGTTAATAAAGGAAATTTCGAAGTTGTTCTGCTGGCCTGGAGTATTTCCCAGGACCCGGACATGTTTGACATCTGGCACTCCAGCAAGAACAAGCCGGGCGAGTTGAATTTTGTCGGCTATAACAATGCCGAAGTCGACCGCCTGCTGATAGAAGGTCGCAACACCTTCGATATCCAAAAGCGCAAGAACGCTTATTTCCGCATTCAGGAGATTCTTGCCGACGAACAACCCTACACCTTTCTGTATGTGCCTGATGCGCTCCCTGTGGTCAGTTCAAGAATACGTGGGGTGGAGCCGGCGCCGGCAGGTATCGGCCATAACCAGAACCGCTGGTTTGTGCCGAAGAATGAGCAGGTGTACTGAATGGTCCGTTATCTCGTAAAACGCATACTGATGCTGATTCCCATGATATTCGGCATCACACTGATTACCTTTACCGTCATTCACCTTGCTCCCGGTGAACCGGTTGAGATGCAGATGGCGATGAATCCGAAGGTCGGCAAGGAGGCTCGTGAACGGCTTACCAAATTCTACGGCCTCGATAAACCTCTGCACGAACAATATATAAACTGGGTGGGTAAACTAGTCCGCCTTGATCTGGGACGATCGTTCTCATCGGATAATCGACCGGTGGTGGATAAAATAAAGGAACGTCTGCCGGTTACCATTTCTTTAAATGTTATTGCTCTGGTGCTGGAATTCGGACTGGCCATCCCGATAGGAATACTTGCGGCAACCCGGCGTGAAACCTGGCTTGACAAGGGGATTACCGTATTTGTGTTTATCGGTTTTGCCGTGCCGACCTTCTGGCTGGCCCTGCTACTGATGTATTTTTTCGGGGTCCGTCTGAACTGGCTGCCAATTTCCGGACTGCATACGTTAGGCAGTGATTCCTGGAGTTCTCTTCGTTACCTGGCAGACATGGGCAAACATCTGATCATGCCGGTCATGGTCGCGTCATTCGGGAGTCTGGCCGGCCTGTCCCGTTATATGCGCTCCGCCATGCTTAATGTCATCAGTCAGGATTACATCACCACCGCCCGCGCCAAAGGGCTCCCCGAGCGGGCGGTTATCTACAAACATGCCTTACGGAATGCTCTGTTGCCGCTGATAACACTCCTCGGCTTTTCGATTCCCGGCCTTATCGGAGGCAGCGTTATTTTCGAAACCATTTTTGCCATTCCGGGGATGGGGCAACTCTTTTATCAGGGGGCAATGTCACGCGACTACCCGGTTGTCATGGGTATTCTGGTGATTGGCGCCTGTTTGACGCTAATCGGCAATTTAATTGCTGATGTCGGCTATGCCCTTGCCGACCCGCGCATCAGACATGGGGAGGGGTAGATGAGTGGACTTTAAACACAGCTATCTGAATTCAATTTTCTGGCCGCGCCTGAAAAGTAACCGCCTGGCTCTGTGTGGAGGAAGTGTTGTGCTGGGTCTGTTGTTGATTTCCCTCCTGGCGCCGATTATTGCTCCCTATGATCCGAGCGCTATTGATGCCTGGAAGGTTCTTTCACCTCCCTCCTGGCAGCACTGGTTCGGAACCGATGAACTTGGCCGCGATGTTCTCAGCAGGGTGCTGTTCGGCGCGCGGGTTTCACTCAAGGTAGGCTTTGTAGCGGTCGGGATCGCGGTTTTCATAGGAACTATAATAGGACTGGTTTCCGGATATTACAGCGGGCTGGTTGATGCAACCCTGATGAGGGCCGTTGACATAATGCTCTGCTTCCCCGCTTTCTTTCTTATACTGGCGATCATTACCTTTCTAGAACCGTCAATCTGGTACATCATGATGGTGATCGGTCTGACCGGATGGATGGGGGTTGCACGTCTGGTCAGGGCTGAAACCCTCTCAATCCGTGAAATGGATTACATCCTGGCGGCCCGGTGTATTGGCTGTTCAAACAGTCGCATAATTTTCCGTCATATTTTCCCCAACGCAGTTTCTCCGGTGCTGGTGTCCGCAACTCTCGGCATTGCCGGTGCCATTCTCACCGAATCCGCTCTCTCGTTCCTCGGAATAGGCGTTCAACCCCCGACTCCCAGCTGGGGCAACATCCTGACCTCCGGCAAAGATTACATTGAATTTGCCTGGTGGCTATCACTTTTCCCCGGCTTGGCAATTCTGGTAACGGTATTGTCCTATAATCTGCTGGGAGAGGGGATCAGGGACGCTCTTGATCCGAGAGTGAAACGCTGAACCGTAGCCACTTTATTTTCATCCCCCCAAATAATCCACACTGTTTTTCGTTTTTCACCTCCCAGAATCTTCTCCTGTTTTAAAAATGCCTGTTTAAAAACTGACTTGTTTCCGAAAAAACAATAACAAATTTTCCCCATAAACCCTAAAAAAGTTCGGTTATATTGAACTTATTTATCGCACTACTAACCACTAATTAACTACTGGTTTATTTATAACAGGCCGTTTTTGTGTAATAATAAAAAATATATGGAATTTATATAAAATATATTGACAAATTTATAACGGCGTAATAAATACGTCACAAATGTGACTTTCACTCATTTGATTTGTTTGTTAACTACGCTTTTCCATAGAGGGGTTTTTTCTATGTCCAGAGAAAAGGGTGCATATTCGGTGCAGGCGGTAATCAAGGCAATCGACCTGCTTGAAACGCTTGCTCAGGATGGGGATAGACCATCAATTACAATCATTGAAAAGAAACTAGGCTTAAGCCGTAACAAAGCATTCAGACTGCTGGCTACGCTTGAAGACAAAGGTCTTGTGGAGAGGGATGCTCTGACCGGCACGTATATGCTTGGTCTGCAGGCATTCCAGATGGCCCAGCATATCTTGAAAAGCACCAACCTGATCCGGTTGGCCCATCCTGTCATGGAGGAACTGGCGCGTAAATTAGATGAGGCAATCTATATAACCGTCATGAACAACGATGAAGTTCTCTTCCTTGACATGGTTGATTCGTTCCAGCAGGTAAAAGCGGTTGATCTGGTCGGCAAACGGTTTCCGTTTTTCACCAACGCCGCAGGTAAAGTCCTGAAATCTGTTTCATCGATTGATCTGCGCACCAAGGGGAGCAAAAAGCGAAATATTCCTGATCCCCAATTGCTGGAAATAGAATTGGACGAAATTAGAAAAAAAGGTGTGGCTGTCGATTTTGGTGGCTTGGGAGACGGTATCTGTGCCGTTGCAGTCGTGATCAGGGATTATGCCGGCAAGGTTGTTGGGGCGCTGACGCTTCTTGCACCATCGTTCAGAATGCTTCAGGAACGTCTTGAACAAGAGATTATCCCGTCCATGATTGAGGGGGCGGAAGAGCTCTCTATGAAGTTCGGCTATATGAAAATTACCGCTTGATTCAATAAACAGCTGAGGTTGCTCTTATCTGGCCATGTGTTAAATTTATGACGAAAGGAGGTTGCACCCGGCATCAAAGTTTGTTTGTACCCCGTGCTGAACCAATTTCATATGAAAGGAGTAACTAAATGGCAGAGAAACAGTATGATTGGGCGACGATAGCAAAGAATCCGAAGTTCATTGAACTCCATCACAAAAAACAGGCATTCCTGTTCGGCTGGTGGATCTTCTCCAGTGCGTATTACTTCCTGCTCCCCATCGGAGCAGCCTATGCACCCGGTCTATTCAAGATCAAAATGATCGGTGTCATCAATTTTGGGTACATATTTGCGTTATCTCAGTTTTTTGTTTCATGGGCACTGGCTCTTTATTATGCCCACGTTGCAAACAAGGATTTTGACCGGTTGACCAAAGAACTTATCGACGAACTTCATCTTTAGAAAAGGAGGATACGACATGACTTTTAAGAATATCATTATAGCCGCAAGTTTAGTTCTCACCGTTGCCGCAGCCGCCTTTGCTGAAGAGCCGAAGAAAGCTCCTGCCGCACCGGGCGCGCCTGCAGCAGTTACCGCTCCTGCCGCTGCCGGAGCCGCTGCAGTGGTTGCCGCACCTGGCACCGCAACTCCAGCACCCGCCGCTGCACCACTGACCAAGAAAAGAGAGCTGAAAGCTAACAAAGCTATCACCCTTTCCATGTTCGCCGTCATCATCGGCATCACGCTGGGTGTAGTTATCTGGGCTGCCAAGCAGACCAAAACCACGGCTGACTTCTACGCCGCCGGTGGTGGTATCACCGGAACCCAGAACGGGTGGGCTATTGCAGGTGACTATATGTCTGCAGCCTCCTTCCTCGGTATTTCCGGTATGATTTCGCTGTATGGGTATGACGGGTTCATGTACTCCGTCGGCTGGCTGGTTGCCTACATCACGGTTCTTCTGATCGTAGCCGAGCCCTGCCGTAATGCCGGTAAGTACACTCTGGGAGATATCCTTTCCTTCCGTACTGATCCAAAACCTGTTCGTGCTGTTGCAGCGATCTCAACCGTTGCCGTTTCGACCTTCTACCTGACTGCCCAGATGGTTGGCGCAGGCAAGCTGATGGCTCTGCTCGTCGGTGTACCATACAAAACCGCCATCATCGGCGTTGGTATCCTGATGGTCGGCTACGTCGTCTTCGGCGGCATGACCGCCACAACCTGGGTTCAGATCATCAAGGCCGGTCTGCTCATGTCGGGCGCCGCCCTGCTTTCGATCCTTGTTCTGGCTAAAGCCGGTTTCAATCCGATCTTCTTCTTCGACCAGATCGTCAACAGCCCGGACATTCAGGACCATGTTTCCAAGCTGGTGCTGAAAGATGGTATCACACTCAACGGCATAGATGCCGGGCAACGCTTCCTTGAGCCGGGCCTCTTCATGAAAGCTCCGCTGGACCAGATTTCCCTCGGTATGGCTCTGGTTCTCGGAACCGCCGGTATGCCGCACATCCTGATGCGTTTCTTCACCGTACCAACCGCACAGGCTGCCCGTAAGTCTGTTATTATCGCCATGTTCATCATCGGCGGCTTCTACGTTCTGACAACTCTGCTCGGTTTCGGTGCTGCTATCAACCTGACGCCACAGGGTATTATCTCTGTTGATCCGGGCGGCAACATGGCTACCCTGATGCTGGCTCAGCAACTGGGTGCCGACATTTCTCCGATCCTCGGCGACATCTTCCTGGCCTTCCTCTGTTCGGTTGCTTTCGCCACAATTCTGGCGGTTGTTTCCGGTCTGGTTCTGGCTGCCTCGGCCGCTATTGCCCACGACATCTATGTTAACGTTATCAAGGACGGCCATGCCGACCAGCATGAGCAGGTTATGGCTGCCCGCATCACCTCGCTGGTTGTTGGTGCAGTCGGCATCATGATCGGCCTGATGGCTGAAAAAGCCAACGTAGCTCACCTTGTTGCTCTGGCCTTTGCCGTCGCTTCTTCCGGTAACCTGCCGGTTGTTGTGCTGTCATTGTTCTGGCGCAAATTCAACACCGCCGGCGTTATCTCCGGTCTGGTAGTTGGTACCATCGCCTCCATCGGTCTGGTTATGGTTTCCCCTAACATGACCTATCCGAAGGTAGTTGCTGCCGGCGCTCAGAAGATCATCACTGCTATGGAGAAGAAACAGGCTGCTCTGCTTCCAGGTGCTGTTCTTGAAGAAAAGGACGCCAAGGCGCTGGCCAAAGCAAAAGTTGATTTTGAAAAGAATAAAGACGGCAAGTCCATCATGGGCCTTGATGCACCGATTCTGAAGCTGAAAAACCCGGGCATCATCTCCATCCCGCTCGGCTTCCTGGCAGCTATTTTCGGTGCACTGCTGTTCCCGAACAAGCGTGCTGAAGAGATGTTTGACGAAGTTTACGTCCGTCAGAACACCGGCCTCGGTATGGCCAAGGCTATAAATCACTGATGCTTTAAATTGCAGAATTATGTGATACAGTGGGGGGGGCTTCGGCCTTCCCCTTTTTTTGTATTTACCCTGAACTTGGTATTATATTTTATTGAGCACCGGACCGGTGACTAAAAGGATGGATGTTTATGGAATCAGCAGCAATTATCTCGGCTAAACATATTCTGCTGGTTATCGGTATTATCCTTGGTGCCGGTTCTTTCAGTGGTATCCTGGCCTCTAAATTCAAGGTGCCCGATGTGGTTGTGTTCCTGCTGATCGGGATCGGTCTTGGACCGGAAATGTCCGGCATGATAGATGTCAAAGCCGATTCAGCTTTCAATCAGCTGATTCTTATTTTTGGCTCCTGCTACATCCTGTTTGATGGCGGCGCCAGTCTGAGACTCAAGGTGCTGAAAGAAGTCTGGATTACAATAGTGGTCATTGCGACCATTGGTGTTGTCATAACCGTTGTCATAACCGGTTTTGCCGCCAGCCAGATTCTGGGCCTGCCACTGATTACGGCGCTTCTGTTCGGCGCTGTTGTCGCCTCGACCGACCCGGCGACTCTGGTGCCGGTTTTCAAGCAGGTTCGGATAGTAGATCGGGTGGCCCAGACTGTCATGAGTGAATCGGCCTTTAATGATGCCATGGGAGCAATTGTTACCTTTGCTTTACTGGGGGTCATAATGGGAACCGGCGGTGAGTTTTCCCTCGGCAGAGCCTCATTTGATCTGGTCAGCAATGCATTGATCGGGGTAGTGGTGGGAGGCACACTCGGCTATGCCGCCGCTTTTCTGATTGCCCATGAAAAATTCAGCTTCCTGCTGGAATACGCCCCGTTGGTTACCCTGATGTCAGTGGCGGGGGCCTATATGAGCGCCGAAAACTTTCATGCCAGCGGTTTTATGGCGGTATTCGTGTTCGGGATCGTACTTGGCAACAAGGACGCCTTTGGTTTCGAGATGGAAGCGCAGGAGGCGGAAAAACTGGAAGATTTTATTCTGACGACATCGCTCATTATGCGGATGTTTATCTTTATTCTACTCGGCAGCCAGGTCAACTTTGCACTGATGGGAAAATATCTCTGGAGTGGCATCGCCTTGGTCGCTGTATTAATGCTGATTGCCCGACCGGTCACGGTATTCTGTTGCGCCCTGCCGGACAGAAGGGCACGGTGGAGTCTGAACGAGATGCTCTTCATGTGCTGGACAAGGGAAACCGGAATAATTCCGGGAGCGCTGGCTGGAATTCTTGTCGGCATGAAAGTGCCGGGGGCTGAAGTCATCGCCTCTATTACCTTCATTACCATACTGATGACAATCATCATTCAGGCCACAACCACCCGCTGGCTTGCCGGGAAACTCGGTTTACTTGTTTCAGAGAAATAGTACCGCTATTTCATTCCCTTACATACCAGCAACAATTCGTTGTTACGGGGAGAACAATGTCAATTAACCCCAACCTCCAGTGGCACAGTTTTTCAGAGAAAGAACTGCTTGAACAGTGTGCTACCTCTCTGGAAAAGGGCCTTGATCTCCAGGAGGTCGGGCGTCGCCAAGCAGAATACGGTCACAACCGGCTCAGTGTAAAAAAAGGCCCCAATCTCCTGCTCCTCTTCCTGCATCAATTCCATCAACCGCTTGTCTATATCCTGCTTGGCTCCGCACTCATAACCAGCTTTCTTCAGGAATGGGTCGATGCCGGAGTCATCTACGGCGTAGTGCTGGTCAATGCCGTCATCGGTTTTATTCAGGAAGCAAAAGCGGTCAAAGCCATCGAGGCGTTGACACATGTTCTGGTCAGTACCGCAACGGTCGTCAGGGATGGAGTACAACAGCAGATTCCCGCAGATGAGCTGGTGCCCGGCGACGTAGTGCGACTGAGGCCGGGCGATAAGGTTCCGGCAGATCTACGGCTGATTTCTTCACGAGAGTTGCAGATAAATGAATCAGCTTTGACCGGCGAATCGCTGCCGGCACAGAAGACCTGCGGTCATCTTCCAGCAGACACTCTACTTCCTGATCGCAGCAACATGGCCTATTCGTCAACACTGGTAACCAACGGAACAGCGACAGGAGTTGTAATCGCAACCGGTGACCATACGGAAATCGGGCGTATCAACCAGTTGATCGCTTCAGCCGATATCCTGGCAACTCCGCTCACAAAAAAACTCTCCCGTTTCAGCTTCATCTTACTGAACATCATTCTTGCCCTTGCGGCGATCACGTTCGTTATTGGTATCATTCGGGGTGAATCCTGGCTTGATATGTTCATGGCTGCGGTTGCCCTGGCGGTCGGGGCAATTCCGGAAGGTTTACCGGCAGCGGTAACAATTACCCTGGCTATCGGGGTATCCCGTATGGCAAAGCGCAATGTTATCATCCGCAAACTTCCTGCGGTGGAAACATTGGGGAGTACGACTGTCATCTGTACTGACAAGACCGGCACCCTGACCCGTAACCAGATGACCGTACAGGAAGTTTTTGCGGGTGGCCTTCTCTTTCACCTTTCCGGCAGTGGTTATGGTCCGGAGGGGACATTCAGCTGTGACAACAGCACCATACTTCCGGAACAGTATCCGGCATTGAGAGATTGTCTAATTGCAGGTCTGCTCTGCAATGATACGCTTCTGAAACAGGACACTGACGGATGGCAGGTTGAGGGAGACCCGACCGAAGCGGCCCTGATTGCTTCCGCGCATAAGGCCGGTCTTCGTCGGGAAGAACTTGCCACTACGTTCCCCCGGTTGGACACCATTCCATTTGATTCAAGCCGCCAATTCATGGCAACACTGCACCGACATGGCAACCAACAGATGGTTATTTTAAAGGGGTCGCCGGAGAGTCTGCTTCCCCGTTGCCGTACCGCTTTGTCAGATACCGGCTGTCTGATTCCATCAGACTTTGATGGATATCATCAGCAGGCGGTTCAGATGGCTGAAAAAGGGTTACGGGTACTTGCGCTTGCCCGGTTTGTACGTCCGTATAATCCTAATGAGCTGAAATACGATGACATTGGTGAAGAGCTGACCTTTCTTGGCTTACAGGGGATGATTGACCCGCCCAGGCCTGAAGCGGTGGCCGCTGTAAGCGTTTGCCAAATGGCCGGTATTCAGGTCAGGATGATAACAGGTGATCATGCCGTCACCGCAGCAGCTGTTGCCCGACAGGTTGGCTTGCAGGGGAAGATCAATAGATCCGGACAGTTAATGACACTTACCGGCAGAGACCTTCAGACGCTTTCTGATTCTGAGCTTGCGGCATTGATCCAGCACACTGTACTGTTTGCCCGCATCGCTCCGGAGCAGAAACTCCGGCTGGTTGAAGCGCTACAGTCAGCCGGGCATATTGTGGCCATGACCGGTGACGGAGTGAACGATGCGCCGGCCCTGCGTCAGGCTGATATTGGTGTGGCGATGGGAACTGCTGGCACGGAGGTGGCGAAGGAGGCCGCTGATATGCTCCTGCTGGATGATAACTTTTCCTCCATTGAAGCTGCGGTGGAGGAGGGGCGGGGCGTTTTTGAAAATCTGGTGAAATTCATAAGCTGGACACTGCCGACCAATCTGGGTGAAGGGCTGGTTATTCTGGTGGCCGTACTGGCCGGAGTACAGCTGCCGATTACGCCAGTACAGATCCTCTGGATCAATATGACCACGGCGGTTCTTCTCGGGCTTATGCTCGCCTTTGAGCCGAAGGAGACGGGACTGATGAACCGTCCCCCGCATAATCCTCAAACTCCGCTTTTGTCCGGTGAATTGATTATGCGTATCATTCTGGTCGGTTTAATGCTTCTTGCAGGATCATTCGGGCTGTTTGAATGGCAGCTTCAGCATGGCAGCAGTCTTGAGGCGGCACGAACGGGCGCAGTCAATATCTTTGTGTTCGGTGAAATATTTTACCTATTCAACTGCCGTTCCCTTCGTTATTCCATGTTTCGCATCGGCCTGTTCACCAATCGCTGGGTCCTTGGCGGTGTCAGTATTATGGTGTTGATGCAACTCCTTTTCACCTACCTGCCGGTTATGAACAGGGCGTTCGGCAGTTCTCCGATTGCCCTTCGGGAGTGGGGAATAATCATTGCCGCTTCGACAGTTGTATATTGCGTGATTGAGTGCGAAAAGTGGTTACGCAGGAAAACATAAAAGGGCCTGCCGAATGGCAAGCCCTTTTATTCACTAAAGTACTTCCTTTACATTGTCAATAGCCGAGCAGACGCGGCAGCCAGAGAGAAATGATCGGTACATAGGTTATCAGCAGCATAAACCCGATCATGGCAAGCAGCCAGGGCAGTACCGCCACCGAAAGTTCCGAAATCCCCATCTTGGTAATACCGCTGGCTACATAGAGATTTAATCCTACCGGTGGATGACACATACCGACCTCCATATTGACGGTGATCAGTACCCCGAAATGGATCGGGTCGATTCCCAGTTTCATTGCAACGGGGAACAGGATCGGAGCCAGAATCAGGATGATGGAGGAAGGTTCCATGACATTGCCGGCCAGCAGCAGCAGCACGTTGGTTACCAGCAGGAAGGCTACAACGCCCAGGTTGTGTCCAAGAATCCAGTCGGCCATGATCTGGGGAATCTGCTCGTGGGTCATCAAAAATGAGAACAATACCGCATTGGTGATGATATAGAGCAGCATTGCCGACATACTTGCTGAATCGAGAAGGACTTTTGGTATTTTGGCAATAGTTATGTCTTTATAGACAAACACTGCAATAACGAAGGCATAGACTGCACTCATGGCAGCAGCTTCTGTCGGGGTGAACAGACCGCTGTAGATTCCGCCCAGTACGATTACGATCAGCAGCAGACCCCAGACACTTTCCCGGAAGGCTTTTAATCTCTGGATGGCAGTTGCTTTAGGCATACGGGGATAATCGTTTTTGCGGGCAATCCACCAGGAAACCAGACCGAGCAGGGTAGCAAGCATCAGGCCGGGTACAACGCCGCCCATGAACATGCCGCCGACTGACGAGTTGGTTGCCACACAGTAAATAACCATGGGGATTGATGGCGGAATCAGGATGCCGAGCGACCCTGATGTGGTGATAACACCGGCACCATAGCGCTTGGGGAAACCGGCTTTTACCATGGCCGGCAGCAGAATCGAACCGATGGCCACGACAGTTGCCGGACTTGACCCGGAAACGGCGGCAAACAGAGCGCAGGCGATAACACCGGACAGCGCAAGTCCGCCATGCCAGTGGCCGACCATTGATGTCGCAAAGTTAATCATCCTTTTTGCTACACCGCCGTGGGTCAGGAAGTTACCGGCCAGAATAAAGAACGGGATCGCCATAATCTCGAACTTCTCAATGCCGGTAAAGAGCTTCATCGCCACCGCTTCAGTCGGTATCTTCGTAAAAAAGAAAAGAAATGAAAGAACGGTCAGACCGAGGGCGATGGAAATCGGCATTCCGGTCAGCATGAGTAAGATCAAAAGGGCGAATACGATGCCGGTACTGCCGAGCATTGCGATGGCACCCAGGGCGACAGCAATGCCGATCATCAATTTTGCTGCTTTTTGTTTGGAGAATTGTTCCCAGCCAGCTACAGTTGTACTCATTTGGCACCTCCAGCTTTGTCAAACTTGTGCTCTTCATATTCTTCGAGCGCAACTGTGTCATCGAGACCATCAACCGCACCATGATCATGATGCGGCAGTTCACCGGTGCGGAAAAAGCCCCAGCCTACCTGGAGGAAGCGGAAACACATCAGGTACGAACCGAGAGGTACGGCAGAATAAATGATCCATGTCGGCCACTCCAGATCCGGAGTGATCGGACCTTCATACAGATCTCCGATGGTCATCCCCAATTTGTTGAAGAGGGCGTAATGCATGCCGTTTTCCCAAACAAAACGAGCGCCCAGTGTGCCAATCAGGCCGGTGAACAGAGCACCGCCGGCGATGCCGAGAATAACGCACTTGGTCCGCCATGTATCCGGAAGACGAGTGACGATGACATCAACACCGACGTGGATGCCGCTTCGTACGCCGTAGGCAGCACCGAATTTAGCCATCCAGACGAACATGTAGATGCACAGTTCCTGAGCCCAGCTCATATTGATGGTCAACAGCCAGTCCTGTACGCCTGGGATCGGGACGCCGGACAGATAACGGTGAACAACGGCTACAAAGACCACCACCGTTGCCATGCCGATGAGGAAGGTAATGATTATTTCCTCAAGATGATCAAGATATTTCATCATAGTGTCTGCTCCTGTGGATGGTCATAAAAAAGGCCGCTGCGTCGGCCGCAGCGGCCATATTTACAAGCTTAGTGGGCTGTGTATCCTGTTGCTTTGTAAACTTCCTGAACCAGATCAGCGCCAATACGGCTCATATTTTCTTTGTGTGCCTTATCCATGGCTTTTTTCCACTGGGCACGTTCTGCTGCAGTCAGAGTAATAAACTGGGATTTACCCGATTTCTTTACAGCTGCCAGAGCTTCGTCATTGTCTTTCTTGGCAACATCATTGGCGAATACAGTTGCATCTTTCATGGCACCTTCCAGAATGGTGCGGATGTCGGCGGGCAGGCCAGCCCAGAATTTCTTATTAACGATAACAGCATAACCAAGGTAGCCGTGATCAGAAAGGGTCACATATTTCTGAACTTCATGCATTTTCTGTGTGTACAGGTTTGAAGGGGGGTTTTCAGTGCCGTTGACAACTCCGGTCTGGAGAGCCTGATACACTTCAGAGAACGCCATTACCTGAGGGTTGGCGCCAACGGAACGCATCTGTGAATCAAGTACCTTGGAGGACTGGATGCGCAGTTTCTGCCCTTTAAAGTCGGCAACGCTTTTGAGCGGGGTATTGTTGCTCATGACCTTGAAACCGTTATCCCAGTAAGCAAGACCATGAATACCCTTTGCTTCAAGTTTAGCCAGCAGTTTGGCACCAACTGGGCCCTGGGTGACTCTGTGTAGTTCCTGATAGTTATCGAAGATAAACGGGAGGTCAAAAACTTCAAACTCTTTGACGCCCAGCGGAGCAAACTTGGCAAGTGATGGAGCTAACATCTGGACAGCGCCGAGCTGAAGAGCTTCCATTTCTTCCTTATCTTTGTAGAGCTGGCTGTTTGGGTACACTTCAATCTTAACCCGGCCTTTGGTACGCTCCTCGGCAATCTTTTTGAAGTAGTCGGCAGCCTGGCCCTTTGGGGTATGTTGGGCGACGACGTGACTGAACTTGATGAGAATGGGGGCGGGAGCGGCAATGGACGTCAACGGAAGTGCGAGAACTGAGGTGACGGCAACCATACTTTTGAGACAACGAGTAAACTTCATGCGATGTTCCTCCTTTTTGGGTGCTGGATAGTGTTCAACGTAACTGTACTCATCTGTACGTGTGCAACTGAAGTGCCAATAGCATGGTCTGCGATAACATGCCGATATATCGTTTTATTTTAGCATATACATTTTATATGTACTGTTATAAAGGCGTTTAGTGGCTAAAACCGGCCATCTCAAGTGGCGGTATTTAGCCATTTTTTGCAAAATGGGGAGGAGTTTTGAAGGGGTGGCCTTGTTAGATAATATGCTCTTGCAATCATCTTGCGACGGTTTATCACAAACTGGACGGCATCTGGAAGGTGTCGTTACGGAGTGAAAAAGCGATGGGTAAGCTCTTCAAGTCCCAGGGTTTTCAGCAGTTCATTCAGACGCTCTGTTGGTCTGCGGCGGGGTAGGTCCTTGTAGCTGGCAATGATCAGCTCGTTTTTCATGGAATGTTCCCAGCCGACCAATTCGGTAACATTTACCTGATACCCGTGTGCCTCAAGCTGCAGGCAGCGCAGTACATTGGTGACCAGACTGCCGAATTCACGCGTATGCAGCGGATGTCGCCACACCTCCGTCAGGCTGCCCGAAGCAAGAGCAGCGCCCTTGTTCTTGCGCAGCACAGCGGCGACTTCTGCCTGACAACAAGGTACCAGCACAATAAAGCGGGCAGTTTTCTTCAGAGCAAAAAGGATGGCATCGTCCGTGGCGGTATTACAGGCGTGCAGAGCGGTAACGATATCCACGGTTTCGGGAAGCGCATCGGAATGAATCGATTCGGCAACTGACTGGTTCAGGAATGACATACGCGGAAACTGGAGATGCTTTGCAAGGATGCGTGATTTTTCAACCAGATCGTCACGCGTTTCAATACCGAAAATACGGGAGTTATTATCCTGATATTTGAAAAACAGGTCATACAGTATAAAGCCCAGATATGACTTACCCGCACCATGATCGACCAGCGTGATATCACTATGGTCCTGCAATACATCGTTAAGTAGTGGTTCGATAAACTGATACAGGTGGTTGACCTGTTTCAGTTTTCGTCTGCTATCCTGATTCATCTTGCCGTCACGGGTGAGAATATGCAGCTCTTTCAGCAGCTCTAGTGATTGTCCCGGTTTGATTTCATGTTTTTCGGTCATGGCTTGAGACACCCGGTTCTATAAATCATACTTGTCCATTTTGTAGCGGAGCGTGCCGCGCGGGATCCTGAGCATGGCTGCCGTCTGCAGAACGTTGCCGCGCGTTTTTTCCAGTGCCTGACGAATGATGTTTTTTTCAAAGATTATCACCGCGTCTTCCAGGCCGGTATCAAAGGAAAACAGAGTCTCCCCGGCACTCTGCTGTACGGGAAGCGATCCACCGCACCGTATTTCCTGTGGAAGGTGTTCCGGTAGAAGCGTTGGGCCGTAGTTCATGATACAGATACGCTCTATGACGTTTCGCAGTTCACGGATGTTGCCCGGCCACTTGTACTCCTCCATTAACCGGGCTGCTTCCGGCGAAAGTGACTTGAAGTTGCGAGCGAATGAGCGGCTGAAGGTGTCAAGAAAGTAGGAGGCTATGATGCCTATATCTTCTTTGCGCTCTCGGAGTGGGGGAATATGGATGGGGAAGACATTGACACGGTAGTAGAGGTCTTCGCGGAAAGAGCCGGTAGCAATATTATCCTGTAGGTTTTGATTGGTTGCCGCCACAATACGGACATCAATATTTATATCTTTAATGCCACCAACGCGGCGGATGGTTCGTTCCTGCAGAACCCGGAGGAGCTTGGCCTGCATGGCAAGATCCATTTCTCCAATTTCATCCAGAAACACGGTGCCGCCGTGTGCCTCCTCAAACAGGCCCGTTTTTCGCACGACAGCGTTTGTGAAGGAGCCTTTCTCGTGGCCGAAAAGCTCGCTTTCCAGCAGAGAGGCGGGAATTGAGGCACAGTTTATGGCGATAAAGGGAGCATCATGGCGGACGGAAAGATCATGAACGGCCCGGGCGATCAATTCCTTGCCGGTGCCTGACTCTCCGGTAATCAGAACAGTAGAAGGGATAGGAGCAATTCCTCTGACCTGTTCAATAACATCCAGGAACGGCTTGCTGCGGCCGATCATCGGTGTACGCCCGGGCAGACAGCTGTCGGCTCGTTTCAGGTTGCGCACTTCTCGTTTCAGGATCTGGGTTTGTAGGGCGAGCTTTACGATAACCCTCAGGGCATCTGCCTTGAACGGTTTTTTCATGTAATGGAAAGCACCCATTTTAAGCGCGTCAACGGCACTTTCAACCGACCCGAAACCGGTAATGATAATCACCAGAAGGTCAGGATCAAGTTCTTTAAGGACTTTCAGGGTATCTATGCCGTTTTCCGGGCCGAGGTTCAAATCCAGCAGTGCCAGATCAATTTCCCCGGAAGCGACCAGTTCACTCGCTTCCAGCGTATTGGAGGCCTGACAGACCTGGTAACCGTCATCGGTTAATATCCTCGAAACGTTTTCCCGGATAAATGCTTCATCATCAATAATAAGAATTTTTTCCATAGATATCGCTGTGCGCCCGTCCCTCTAGTTGTCAAACATCAATTTGCGTTCAAAATCCATGGAATGTGTTAGTCGCTGGGCGTCTTTCAGAGTGATCAGATCCTGACGATAGAGTTGAAGAAGATGCATATCGAGGGTTTGCATATGGTACTGGGACGCACCGTTTTCAATATGCTTTTCAATTTCCTCAAGGCGCCCCTCACGAATACAGGCCTGAATTGTTGTCGTCGGACGCATGATTTCAACCACCGGCAGTATATTTTCCCCCGATTTATCCTTGATCAGCCGGATTGAAACGGTAGCAACCAGGATATCGGCCAGACGATGACGCATAATTTCCTGGGTGTCCGGCGGGAAGTGCCCGATGATCCGGTTGATCGTCGAAACAGCCCCCTGGGTATGCAGGGTAGACAATACCAGATGTCCGGTTTCAGCCGCTTTAATGCAGGAATCGATAGTGTCCTTATCCCGCATTTCACCTACCATTATGACATCTGGATCCATTCTGAGAGAAGCCTGTAGAGCAGATGCGAAGCTGTCCGTATCAACTCCAATTTCACGCTGAACGATGCAGCTTTTTTGCGATTTAAATAAAAATTCGATTGGATCTTCAATGGTTATAATATTATAGCTAAAGCTTTCATTCAGGTATCGAAGCATGGAGGCAAGTGTTGTCGATTTACCGTTACCGGTCGGACCGGTCACCAGTATGAGGCCGTTAGGGGACTGAATAATCTCCCCCAGAACCTGTGGCAGATTCAGATCATCAAAAGTTCCGATAACCGCCGGGATAACGCGCATGACGATGCCGAAATGCCCTCTTTGTCGAAATATGCTGACCCTGAAACGACCGCCGGACGGAAGAGAGTAGGGCGCATCACTTTCCTTGAGGTCGTTGCCCAAAGTACGGCCGTTGTGGTTCAGAACGGTTTCAGCAATGAAGCGGGTATCTGCAGGAGTAAGATCCGGCATTCTGGCGCGAACCAATTGCCCCCGTCCACGGAAAAACGGTGGATTATCCACCTCAAAGTGGAGGTCAGATACTTTTTTCTGGAATGCTATTTCCAGAATCTGATGCAGAATGTTGATGTCCATCTTACCCCCAGCAGTTACCCGGTAACTGTTGAATAGCTTAAATTGTTGCGCGGCAGTGTTATAAATTTTTCAGATACAGAGGGTTGTCAAGTATCGAACCGGCGCAGTGAGCCAGCGCTGCCATAAGATTAATCTGGGGTGGATACACAGGCTTAGCCCCAAAGTCTGCATAGATGACTGCAATAACCTTATCTCTGTTGATCAGTGGTAACACCATAACTTTGGGACTGCGCGGCGCACCGATCTGCTTGTACAGTAGATCGGTCAGCACTAAATCGCTTCGTTGCCCAAAATACTGCATATGTTTTTTTATAACGTCCTGAAAAACCGACTGTTTATCAAGAGGAAGTTTAAACATGAGCGGTGGTGAAGGTCCATCTATCTTTTCAGAGGTAATACCGATGGATTTTTCTGCGATCAATTCGGTATTAGCAACTACCAGAGTTAAGGCCCGTTCGAACTGAAGTGCAGCGAAGCGGAGCAGTACCAGGGTAATTTCGGGTGGAGTGGTGCGTGACTTCAACTGACTGAGCGCCGCTATGAAGTCAGGGTTCAGGTCAGTCGGTGGTTGAGGGGTAATTGCTTTGAGATATTCACCAGCCAGGGGTATGAATTTAATAATATCGGATACGTATGAAGTTTTATGGCAGTTTCCACACGGGCGGGGAATCAGTGATTGTCCGCCTGCAACGAGTGCAGCCATACCGTTGGTGCGCCAGAAATGGTTGCAGGCTGCAAAAACGATTGAAATACTGGGGTAGGCAGCAGTTTTCTGGCGCACTAGAGCGAGCGAAGCTGTTCCAGCATCTCCATGAGGAATATCAATAATCAGTACGGGGTGCAGATCTCTGCTGAGAGATTGCTCTATAACCGTGTCCAGGCCGGCTTCTTCATCTGAAGAAAACATGAACAGGTTGATCTGTTTACAGAGAGTTGAAAGTGCATGGGAAAACAGTTCATTTTGCGTCAGCAGAACAACAGCCGTAACCGGCAGAGCGAGGCCAGTTGCTGCTGGCGTAGAAATAGTTACAAGAAAATTTACCAATTGCTCTTGCTGGTCAATGGTCATCTCCGGAAGCGCACGGGTTACAGCACGTCGGTGCTCGGCCACAGGGTCATGGTCCTTAAGGCCGATAAAAACCTCCGGGATTTTATGGGATATTTCATCGAGCGAAGCAAGCCCGAGCAGCTCAGCTGTTATATCCGCAGAAGCCAGGCCTGAGGAAGGGGAGGGGACACCGGCTTGGTCAGTAAAGAAAAGGTCGTATAGAGACCCGTCACGCAGTTTTTCATCGTAAATACGGAGTGATTCCAGCAGAATACTCTGGGCGTTTAGTAAAAACTCCTGCTGCAGTTTTTCCGGGAAATATCGATATTCATCAGAAATGTTCATATCTGAAACATCAAGGGAGAACGAACCACTAGTCCAGGTAAGTACCTCGACAATCGTCATCTCAATAAGCTTTTCCAACCCCTTAAAGGCTGTCACTTTGTCGATCAAGCCCTGTTCAATCAAAGTTGCAATAAGCGGTTTACGATTCTTACCGGCGTTCCTCTGCTCTGTCAGCGCCTGGTTGAGTGTTTCTACCGAGATGGCTTCCATATCGACTAGAACTTTACCGATGCGGACACTGTTATTCAGATGATTAGCACTGACAAAAAAACCATCTCGAAAGACGAGCTGGCTTTCTCCTTTGGGGTTTTGTAAATGCAGAACCCCGGATTTTCCGGTCATATGCAGGAGTTGAATGACATCAACCAGCGGAATATGTTCAAGATCACCGTTAAATGACATATACAATCCTTGTTCCCAGTTTGATTCCGCTGTTAGTGACTCTATTCATCTAGTACCCTATAACATTTAAAAGTTCCCCCGCCCCTTGCGGGAGGGGAAGCTAACAGCAAAGACTGGTAGGACAACACTGCGAAAGTTTAAATGTTACAGCGTACTAGTCCCTGAACCGTTTCAATAAATCGCCGTATTCATCAATCCTTCTGTCGCGCAGGAAAGGCCAGATGCGGCGCACCCGCTCGCTTCGTTCACGGTCAATTTCAACCAGCAGAACTTCTTCATTTTCCTGGGGGGCAATGGCAAGTATCTCACCTTGCGGTCCGGCGGCAAAACTGCCGCCCCAGAATTTGATACCGGTATCCGGGTTCTGCGGCGAGCTTTCAAAGCCGACCCGGTTGACCGCCAGAAGCGGCAGCCCGTTAGCAACTGCGTGTCCTCGCTGTACCGTACACCAGGCATCATACTGTCGCCGCTGCTCCTCGACCGTGTCTTCAGGATCCCAGCCAATGGCGGTCGGGTAGATTAGCAGGTCGGCACCGGCCAGTGCCATCAGTCTGGCGGCTTCTGGGTACCATTGATCCCAGCAGACAAGTACTCCAAGCGTTCCAACCGAGGTTTTGATCGGATTAAAGCCAATGTCTCCGGGGGTAAAATAGAATTTCTCATAAAAACCGGGGTCGTCAGGAATATGCATCTTCCGGTACGTGCCGGCAATGGTTCCGTCTTTTTCAAATACCACCGCCGTATTGTGATACAGACCAGCCGCACGGCGTTCAAACAGTGATGCAACGAGAACAATACCCAGTTCTTTCGCAATAATTCCGAGTACTTCTGTTGATGGGCCGGGGATTGGTTCCGCAAGATCAAACAGGGCAGGGGACTCAACCTGGCAGAAATACGTGGAAGTGTGCAATTCCTGAAGAGCAACAAGCTCTGCTCCGGATGCCGCTGCCTTGCGAATCAGTGCCGCTGATTTGGCAAGATTATCAGCTCTAACATCGGTGCAACTCTGCTGAATCAGAGCAACTTTAAGCAAATTCATGCCAAAACCCCCTGGGGGAGCTGCATGGTGACACAGTGAAGTGATCCATGCTGTTCCAGGAGTGAAAGACAATCGATGCCGATAGTTTCACGTCCCGGAAACGCCTGGGCAATACGCTCCAAAGCGGTGCTGTCATTTTCAGGATCTCGATAGGTCGGCACCAGCACCGCACCGTTGATGATTAAAAAATTAGCATAGGTTGCCGGCAGTCGATGGGCCTGTTCATCGAATCGCGCCTTGGGCCACGGCAGTGCAATCAGGCGGTAGGGGGAGCCATCCGGTGCAGTAAAAGACGTAAGCTCACGCTCCATGAGTTTCAACTGCTCAAAATGCTCGTCGAGCGGGTTATCGCACCCTTGATATATGATCGTATTATTCGGACAGAAGCGGGCCAGGGTATCAACGTGTGAGTCGGTATCATCACCGGCCAGGCCGCCATGATCAAGCCAGAGTACTCGTTTAGCGCCTACGAGCGACGCCAGAGCCTGCTCAATCTCGCTCTTGGTAAGCTGAGGATTGCGGTTTGGTGACAGGAGGCAATCCGAGGTGGTCAAAATCGTCCCCAGGCCGTCACTTTCGATACTGCCGCCTTCCATGATCAACCCGATTGTGTTCAAATTGGGTAGGAGCACCCCAAGGTTTTTCAGGTGTTTGGAAATAAGGTTGTCATAGTTTGCCGGAAACTTGAGCCCCCAGCCGTTGAAACCAAAGTCCAGAAGGGTCGGCTTGTTGTTGAATAAGACGGTAATAGGCCCGAAATCCCGAGCCCAGGTATCATTATTCTGGATTTCACAGATGGTCACCTTGGAAAGATCGACGCCGGCTTTGACAAGGTATTCGGCTGCCGATACTGCGTAAGGGGCGGTGAGCAGCACCCGCTCAAAGCGGCTGATATGCTTGATTATTTCAGCGAACACCGGTTTTATGTCATCAAGCATATAGGCCCAGTCCGTGCCTTCGTGTGGCCAGGACATCAATATTCCGTCCTGAATTTCCCATTCGGCTGGTAATCGTGGATTCACAGTAGTATCTCCATTAGTCTCAAATATATATTGTGTTTTATGGTGCAGCTTGTGTCTAGTTGTCCCTGGGCGGAAGTATAGACCATTTAACTGCTGCCTTGCAAGAATTGACGTAGCGGCTATTAGCTCTGACGCTTATGTCTGGTTCATTGAATTTATAATAGTGAGCCTTGGGGGAGGACGGTAATCTTGTATGTGTATCGTGACCCATAAACCGGCTATATACACCGCCTCTCTTCGTACTTGACATAATATATCTTATGGGACAATTGTCGGTAACCGTACAAATTAGCTTGCATTTCCAGGGCACTATCAGTAATGTGACCCATCCGTTCGAAACGTATTACAGAGGAGCAGGTCAAGCGTATGAGTAAAGAAGAAGCGATTGAAGTTGAAGGAACCGTTATTGAGCCGTTACCAAATGCAATGTTCCGTGTCAAGCTGGAGAACGAACATGTCGTGCTCGCCCATATCTCAGGTAAGATGCGCAAATACTTTATCAAGATTCTCCCCGGCGACAAAGTTACCGTAGAGCTTTCCCCGTACGATCTCACAAGAGGCCGTATTACCTACCGCGCCAAGTAAACTGAAGTCTATTTGATTGACCAAGTACAGGCCCGTCCATTCTGGAGGGCTTGTGTTGTTTCAAAATACACTCTGCGAGGAATACATGTATAGCGTAGCTGACCTTAAAAAAGGATTGAAGATAACCCTGGATGGTGACCCGTATCTGGTAGTGGCTTTTGATTTTGTTAAACCGGGTAAAGGCCAGGCACTGTACCGCACCAAGATGCGCAACATGATTAACGGCACACTGCTTGACAGAACCTATCGTTCCGGCGAAACGTTTGAGCCTGCAAGTCTTGAAGAACGCCAGATGGAGTATCTGTACAAGGAAGGTGACCATTATACGTTTATGGATCAGCAGACCTATGAACAGGTTGTCATGGAGGAAGAGACCCTTGGTGACGCCAAAAACTACCTTCTTGAAAACCTCAAGGCTGAAGTCATGCTCTTTGGTGAAAAAGCTATCGGTATTTCTCTGCCGAACTTTGTAAACCTGCGCGTAACTGCAACAGAGCAGTGGGCCAAAGGTGACACCAGCGGCAACGACTCCAAGCCGGCTACCGTTGAAACCGGTTACGTCCTGCGTGTCCCCCCTTTCATAGAAGAAGGTGAACTTATCGTGATTGACACCCGTACCGGCGAGTATTCCACCCGCGTAAAGGGCTGAATATATGAAGATTGACGCCTTATGGCTCCGGGCGAATGTAATTAAAGCGGTACGTAATTTTTTCTGGGAGAGGGGGTTTCTTGAAGTGGAAACCCCCCTTCTCATTCCTGCCAATGCTCCTGAAGAACATATTAATCCGGTAGTCACCCTCCCCTCCGCCTGGCAACTCCAGACTTCACCCGAAATATGCATGAAGCGTCTGCTCTGCAACGGTCACCAGAGAGTGTTTCAGATTTCCCGCTGCTGGCGAGCTGATGAACGAGGTTCTCGTCACCTGTCGGAATTTACCATGCTTGAATGGTACCGGGCCAACGCCGATTATCACACCCTGATGACTGATTGTGAAGAGCTGCTTCAGTATGTTGCCACGTCTTGTCTGCCAAACGACCGCTATTTCAGCCGAAATTCTGTAAAAATAGACCCGTTTGCCCCCTGGCTGCGTATCAGCGTCCAGGAGGCGTTTTTCCGATTTGGACAGGTCAACGTATGCGACTGCATCAAAGAAGGACGTTACGAAGAAATTCTGACGGCCGTAATTGAGCCGGCCATTTCTCAGTATAGCACTCCCGTTATCCTGATTGACTACCCTGTTGAGTTGGCTGCTCTGGCTCGCACAAAACCGGAAAACCGGGAGTCGGCAGAACGCTTTGAATTGTACCTTGGAGGATTGGAGTTGGCGAACGGTTTCAGCGAGCTGACGGATCCGGTTGAACAGCGTGCACGTTTTGAGGCCGCCAACCGGATGCGTAGAGGTTTCGGACAGCCTGAACTGCCGCTGCCGGAGCCTTTTTTGAATTCACTTGGTGCTATGCCTGAATCGGCCGGGATCGCCATGGGGATTGACCGGCTTGTCATGCTGGCGGCCGGTGCAGAAGCTATTGATGACGTTGTTGCCTTTACTCCTGAAGATCTGTAATGTCCTGGTAGGTTACCAGTTCACCGGTATAGGTGCGAATAGTCAGAATGGATCCCTCTACCTGAAAGTCATCGGGAAGAATCGCCACTTTCCCTTTTCCTCCCGGCAGGTCAATCACATACTGCGGAACAGCCATGCCGGAGATGTGACCACGCAGGCCGCGCAGTATTTCCAGTCCGGCTCGCACTGAAGTCCGGAAGTGTGACGTACCTCGCACAAGGTCCATCTGGTGCAGATAATACGGCTTAACTCGTATGGAAAGCAGTCCGATCATCAGATCCCGCATGATTTCCACCGAATCATTAACCCCTTTCAACAGCACCGTTTGATTGCCCAGAGGAATGCCGGCATCCGCCAATAAAGCGCAGGCTGCAGTTGAATCTGCTGTTATTTCCGCTGGGTGATTGAAATGGGTGTTGACATACAGCGGGTGAAACTTTTTCAGCAGGCTACAAAGGTCTGACGTGATCCTGGCTGGCAGTGTAACCGGTACCCGGGTGCCGATTCGGATAATGGCTACATGGGCGATCTTACGTAAACCGGTCAGAATGCGGGATAGGGATGCGTCGTCAAGCATCAGTGGATCGCCGCCGGACAAAATGACATCATGGATGGCAGAATGGGCGGCAATATACTCCAGAGCTTTCTGCAGCGCAGCCTCAGTCATGGGAGCGTCACCGCTGCCCACCAGCCGTTTTCGCATACAAAAGCGGCAGTACACGGGACAGCGATTGGAAACAAGCAGTACTACTCGGTCCGGATAGCGGTGGATAAGTCCCGGAACCGGGCTTAATGTCTCTTCCTCCAGCGGATCAGGACTTTGATCGGCATCTTCCAGTTCTCGTGCATCCGGTATGCATTGCTTCCAGATGGGGTCATCCGGTACTCTGATGAGACCGGCATAATAGTCAGATAGCCTCACCGGATACCGTGCTGCAACCGATTCAGCGTTTTCTGTTATCTCTAAACTAGATTTATTATTACAGCTATTTGTAGTGTTATATATAAAGTATCGCATTAAATTATATCCTGCCTGAAATTGAAATGGAACTTGAAATTAGATGTATTTTATTTGCTTGAAAATAGTCAGCTTTTATGGAATACACAATACATTATTACTCCATGTATCTCCTCAATTTTTCAGATAATTCAGAAAAAACTGCCAACTAACGGTTACCTGCCATGTACACAAAATACTATGGGTTCAACGAGAAACCGTTCACGCTCACGCCGAATCCCCGTTTCATTTTCCTGAGTAAAAATCATAAGGAAGCGTTTGCCCACCTGCTGTACGGCATCAACAACCATTACGGGTTTATTGAACTTGTCGGCGAAGTCGGTACCGGTAAAACCACCGTGCTCCGCTCACTCCTTTGCCGTTTAAGCGATGACAACTACCGGTCTGCACTGATTTTTAACCCATGCATGACCGGAGTCGAACTGTTTCGCTGCATCAATCATGAATTCGGCCTCCCGTCCGGGAGTGAATATATCAGCGAACTTCTTGCAGAGCTCAACAATTTTTTACTCCGGGAGAATGCGCGAGGCGTTACCGTTGTTCTCATAATAGACGAAGCTCAAAACCTGTCACCGAAGATTCTCGAACAACTGCGACTAATTTCCAACTTTGAGACCGAAAATGACAAGCTGATACAGATCGTTCTGGCGGGCCAGCCAGAGCTTTCCGCTCTTCTGGACCTGCCGGAGTTGAGGCAGCTGAATCAGCGTATCGCCGTACGGTATCGGCTCCAGTCCATGAGCGGCGTTGACACCCGTTCCTACATTCATCACCGGATGGTGGTGGCAGGCGAAACAGGTGGAGTCTCCTTCAGCCGTGCGGCACGTGCGGTGATACAGCTCTATTCCCACGGACTGCCCCGCCTGATCAACAACCTTTGCGACAGGGCACTGCTCGTTGGTTATGGTGACGAGCGCAGGAACATTACTGCACTCGTCGTTATCAGGGCCATACTGGAACTGGCTAAGGCGCATCGCGGCAGGCGCCTCTATCTGGCGATAACCGGCCTGGTTGTGGTTATTGCCCTCGGCATTTTCCTGTCTCTGAATTTAAACCGGCAACTTCCCAACGATTCTCCTCGGCAATCGCCTCCATCACCTCAATCACTGACTCCGGCAAAGGCACCTGTAGTCATTCCAACTCCCCTCCCCGCCCCTGTTCAAGCGCCAATCACAGCGCCTGCAGTAGCCACAGTCGTGACGGAAAAGAACTTTTCGCAACTTCAACAGGAGATCCGGTCGCTTAATCAGAATAAAGTTCACCTGCGTGCCTTTAACACCATAGCTGAAGCCTGGGGAGCCGGTCCTGATGACCGTTCGCGTGCAGCTGTGAAGAAAAAACTTCGGGTTACGGTGTTCAAGGGGAACCTGAACCAGGTAATCCGCTTGGATCTGCCGTTCCTGGTTCTGACAAAAGTGAATGGAAACAAGGGCGGATATTGTATCGCGGTTACGACAACCGGGAATAATTCAGTGTCAATCTCCCCATCATTGTTCGGCAAAAGTACTTTGTCCAGAAACGAACTGAATTCAATTGCCAGCGGAACTTTTTATCTGGCGTGGCAGAATTCTAGCCGCATTCCTGACGACGTAACTACAGGAAATACTAGTAATGATATCAGATCATTACAGCGACTGCTTCAGCGCGCCGGCACATACAGCGCCGCTATTGACGGCACCTTTGGCGCGACGACAGTAAAAGCCGTCACTGATTTTCAACATTCCGCCGGAATTCCCCGTAATGAAACGGTGGGGGAACTGACGTTAGCGGCCCTCACCAAATATGATGCCACTATAAAAATCCCATCCCTTTCATCCTCTGGAACATCAAAATGAGTTCAATCATGAAAGCCCTGAAAAGGCTTGAAGACCATAAAGTCATGCACCAGCCTGACGAGATGAAAATAGATCCGGAAATAATACTGCCCAGATCCTCCCGCCCGATCTCTACGGCGAGTAAACTGCTGGTTGCACTGCTGTTGATGGCATGTGGTTCAACGGCTACATACCTGTTTATGAAGCAGGACAGGGTTCCTGCCGCTGTATCCTTGAAAACGGCCGCCGTATCCAGCCAACAAAAACAGCTTGCTGTACCACCTGTTCCGGAAGTAAAAACAGAACAGCTCCAGGAAGCCATCATCGTGGTGCCGGCAGTGGACACCAGGCAGAACAAACCGGCAGTACCCACGAAAAGGGTACCCCCGATCATGCCCATCGAGCCGCCATTGCCTGCTCCTTCCAGGGCAAAGACCGTCCCGACTCTCAGAGTAAACGGCATAGCGTATCAGAATGGCTCGGCTGACAGTATGGCTGTTATCAATGGCGTACCTGTGTTAACCGGAGCAACGATTGAAGGGGTCACCGTAGAGGAGGTTCAGAAGGACCGCGTCCTGTTTCAATACAACGGGGAAAAGTTCGGGATTCCGCTGGGGCAGTCAAACCGCTAGGCGTTCCTAGCGGACTATCACCTTAATAAATCGGATCAGATAATCAACCCCGGACCAGACCGTCAGAATGGTGGCGATCCAGAGATAAAACATGCCGACGTTATGCATATTGACGGTCAGAAGTGAGTGAGAAATGCCGAAAAACCAGTTGTAGTCATAGTGAAGAACGAGCCCCAGGATGGCTACAATCTGAAAAATGGTTTTGTATTTACCCAGATCACTTGCCTGGATCACAATACCTTCACTTGAAGCGATGCCGCGCAGGCCGGTGATGATGATTTCTCTCGCCAGAATAACAAGCACCATCCAGGCCGGCACCCGGTTAAACGGCAGGATCATGATCAACGCTGCCATGACAATCAGCTTGTCGGCTATGGGATCCAAAAACTTGCCAAAGATGGTGACAATCCCCATGCGACGCGCCAGATAACCATCAAGCCAGTCTGTGATCGATGCCACGGCAAAGAGGGCCGCCGCCCAAAAGCAGGCACACCGTGATGGCGACATCAAGAGCGCTGCAAGAAGCGGGATAGCCGCTATGCGCAACATGGTGAGGATATTTGGCAGGTTGAGAATCTGATTCGTCTGGCTGTTCGTTGTCATTATCATATACCGCTTTCCTGATAGGACTTCATGTAGGAAAGAACCCGGTTCACATAGGTTCGTGTTTCATTGTAGGGTGGAATTCCGCCGTATTTGGCAACTTTATTCAGACCTGCATTGTAGGCCGCAACAGCAAGCGAAACATCCCCCCGAAAGGTATCAAGCAGAAATCGCAGGTATTTTACCCCGCCTTCAACATTATCCTTTGGATTATACCGATCTGCAACTTTCAGTGATCTAGCTGTTTCCGGCATAAGTTGCATCAGGCCGCCGGCCCCTTTACTTGACACGGCATTCGGATTGTAACCGGATTCGGCGTGAATTACAGCCTTAACCAGGCTCGGGTTAACGCCGTATTTTTCAGAGCAGGTCATAATAAGCTGTTCAAACTCAGCGGGGTTAACTGTTGAGGCATACCGGAGTTTTGTCCGGAGTTCCCTGTCTTTTTTCAGATCCCGCATGAATACTTTGTAGCGCTTGTCCGTCGGTGCGTCAGTGAAATGAACAATACCATCATCATCAACATAACGGTAGATATCTGCACTGACGTGACCCGGTACAGTCAGGGAAGAGATGAGCGCAGTACTGAGGCAGAGCACGAAACGAACAGCATATGACGCGGTTCTTACTGACATAGCGTCAATAATCCCAGAGTACCCGGATTTGTCAAGACATATTCTGTTTTATATAGTAGTTGGGACCAGTTTGAAATTGACTTTTCAGGGGCCATGTTCTACTAATATCGCTTTCGCAAGGGGGATATTTCAATGAGTAAAAAACCTGTTACCTATAAAGATTCCGGGGTGGATATCGCCGCTGGAAACAGTTTTGTCAACCTGATCAAGCCGTTGGTCAAGGCTACATCACGTCCTGAGGTTCTTGCGGACATCGGCGGATTTGGCGGCTTGTTTTCTCTCAATACCGCAAAGTATAAAAATCCTGTCCTGGTCTCCGGGACTGATGGCGTTGGCACCAAGCTCAAGATCGCTTTTCTGGCAGACCGCCACGACACGGTTGGCATCGATCTGGTGGCAATGTGTGTCAATGACATAATTGTCCAGGGAGCTGAACCGCTCTTTTTTCTGGATTACCTTGCCACCGGAAAACTTTTGCCGGAAAAAGGTGCCGAGATCGTCAAGGGAATCGCCGAGGGTTGCAAGCAGGCCGGCTGTGCGTTGATTGGCGGAGAAACGGCTGAAATGCCCGGGTTTTACTCTGATGGTGAATATGATGTTGCCGGGTTTACCGTTGGCGTGGTTGATCGCGAAAACATTATTGATGGTTCCGGCATATCGGTCGGCAACAAATTGATTGGTATTGCCTCAAGCGGACTACACAGTAACGGGTATTCTCTGGCACGGACATTGATTTTTGACCAGCTTGGACTCACGGTGCACGACACCTTCCCCGGTTCCGCTTCTTCAGTTGCCGATGTGCTGCTGACGCCAACCCGGATCTACGTCCGCTCTATCCTTAACCTGCTGAAAGATTATGCTATTAATGGTATTGCCCATATTACCGGAGGCGGCTTGTTGGAAAATGTTCCCCGGGTTCTCCCCAAAGGGTGCCAGGCCAATATTTTCACCAATACGTGGGAGCGGCCGAACCTTTTTACCGTTCTGCAAGAAGCGGGTAATGTTGAACGCGATGAAATGTACCGCACCTTCAATATGGGAATTGGCATGGTGCTGGCGGTGACGGAGAATCAGGCGGAAGAAATCATTGACCGCTTGCACGGGTTGGGAGAAACCGCCTGGATTATCGGCACTATCGCTGCCTGCGGTGACGGTGATGAACGAGTCGAACTGGTAGAAGGTTAATATGTCCGGGAACGCACCGTGCCGGTTGGCTGTCCTGGTTTCGGGAAGCGGCACCAACCTGCAAGCCATAATTGACTGCATTGAATCCGGCGAACTTACTGCCGAGATCGCCTGTGTCATCAGCAACAAAGCCGACGCCTATGCCCTCACCCGGGCATCGCGGCACGGAATTCCGGCGGTGATCCACAGTAACGCACACTTTTCCGAGCGGAGCTCGTATGATGCCGCTACCGTCGAAATCCTGCGCAGTCACAAGGTTGATCTGGTAATTCTTGCCGGTTTCATGAGGATTCTGACGGATACCATGGTGCACGCTTTTCCCAATGCGATCATGAATATCCACCCTGCCCTGCTGCCATCTTTCCCCGGCCTGCATGCCCAGCAGCAGGCTCTTGACTACGGGGTTCGCTATTCCGGATGCACCGTACATTTTGTTGACTGCGGCACGGATACCGGCCCGATAATTCTCCAGACGGTTGTCCCGGTAGAACAGGACGATACCGAGGAAACCCTGTCGGCGCGGATTCAGAAAGCAGAACACCACACGTTTGCGGAGGCGATCAAGCTTTTCGTAGACCGGAAAATTCTGGTACAAGGACGAAGGGTCCAAATTCTCCCATAACCAGCGATCTAATTAAATTCACCGTCAAAAGGAAGAACATGCAGCACATAGTGAATTTTTTAACTGCCAGGATCAATTCAGCCCGCCAGGACTTGATGGTTCTGGCAGTCGTCTTTGGAACAGCCTTCTTCCAGTTCCTCTGGAAATTTCCCCTCATGGAGCCGGATGAAGGACGCTACAGTGAAATCCCCCGCGAGATGCTCGAACGGGGCGATTTTATTACTCCCATGCTCAATTATGTAAAATACTTTGAAAAACCACCACTTCACTACTGGCTGAATGCCGTATCCATGACCGTTTTCGGTGAAAACGAGTTTGCCACCCGCTTTCCGGGAGCACTCTGTGGTCTGCTGACGATTCTGTTTACCTACCACGTAGGCACGAAGCTTTTTGGCCGCCGTGAAGGACTCCTGGCGGCGCTCATACTCGGTTCATGCACAGGGTTCCTGCTGCAGGGGCGGATCAACCTGACCGATATGACCCTCACCTTCTGCATGTCCGCTTCGATCGGTTGCTTTCTACTGGCTTCCCGCCACGACGAGCGGAATAAAGGGGGCTATTACTACCTGTTTTATTCCTTCTCCGCTCTGGCAGTTCTTGCCAAGGGACTTATCGGCCTGGTATTACCGGGCGGCGTTATTTTTTTCTACCTTCTTGTCTGCCGGCGCTGGTCACTTCTGAAGGAAATGCGCATTTTCACCGGCATTGTGCTGTTTCTGGCGATTGCGGCACCATGGTTTATCCTGGTATCCGACCGTAACCCTGAATTTTTCCAGTTTTTTTTCATTCGTGAGCATTTCCAGCGCTTTCTCTCCAATGTCCATGGTCGCCACCAGCCAATCTGGTTTTTCCTCCCGATTCTGCTGTTGACCATGCTCCCCTGGTCATTTTTTGTTCCGCAAGCCCTGGTGGCTGCCTGGCGTAAACGGAAGGAGCAGGATGGGGATGTTCTGGTTTTCATCTTTATCTGGGCCGTATTGATCTTCCTGTTTTTCTCCAAGTCCAATTCAAAGCTGATTCCCTATATACTGCCGGTCTTTGCACCGCTTTCATTGCTGGTGGGGCTTCTCTTTTCACGCGCACTGGACGGTGAGTCATTCCCCCGCCGTGCCGGGAAGTTGCTTGCCGCAGTCCTTGCCCTGCTCGGCTGTGGCGTCATCCTGTATCCTCACGTTGTAGCCGATACCTACATTTCCTCCGTCGGTGGGATCGTGCTTGGTACGGTCTTCCTGCTTGAAGGGGCTTTGGTGTTTTTGGCAGTCAGACGCAGCGATCCTGCCGGGCTGTTTGCCTCCCTGTGCGCGGGCGGGCTGCTGCTGGCTTTGGTGGCGCCTCATGCCGCCTTTTCGACAATTTCAGAGCGAAATGCCAGTTCCGTTGAACTCTGCCGTATGGTAACATCCGTGGCAACTCCGGAGACTGCTGTCGTGTCAGTCGGCTACGAACAAGGACTTCCCTTTTATACCCGCCGGCGTGTTATAGTGGCTGACGGGTTGGGTGAACTGGAATTTGGAGCAAAGATCGGCGACCAGACCGCCTGGTTTATGGATCTAGATCGTTTTCACCAGTTGTGGGACTCCGGACGCCATGTGGTTGCGCTGGTTCAACCGGAGGAGTTGCTCCGCCTCACTTCGGCAGCTAAAACACCGGTGAAAACACTGGGAAAAGACAAGCGACGGGTTCTGATTACCAACCGCTGATTCTGATTAAATGCTGGTACGCTGCATCTGTGAGCAGCAGACCGTTATTGTACTGGAGGACGTAATGCGCAGTGAATTTCTACCGTTTTCAACCCCCACGCTGGAAGATGCGGAAATCAATGAGGTTGTAGATTCCCTCCGCTCAGGCTGGATTACGACTGGCCCCAAGGTCAAACGGTTTGAGGAGGCGTTCCGCGCCTATGTCGGCGCTCCGTTTGCCGTATCCCTCAGTTCGGCAACCGCCGGACTCCATCTGACCCTGCTGGCCTTGAAAATTCAGGAAGGTGATGAAATCATCACCACACCGATGACTTTTGCCTCCACCGTCAGCATGATCGTCCTGTGCGGCGGCAGACCGGTGCTGGTTGATATTGAACCGGGAACACTCAACATTGACGCAGCAAAAATACGGGAAAAGATCACCTCCCGCACCAAAGCCATCATCCCGGTACATTTTGCCGGCCAATCCTGTGATATGGACCCGATCTTTGCCCTTGCCAAAGAGTTCAACCTTACGGTCATTGAGGACGCAGCCCACGCCGCCGGAACCGAATACAAGGGGCGGCGCATCGGCTCACTCGACAGTATTTCCATCTTTTCTTTTCACCCCAACAAAAACATCACAACCGGTGAGGGGGGGATGGTCTGTACTCCCGATGAAACTCTGGCTGAAGAGGTGTCACTGCTCAAGTTCCACGGCATGAACAGGGAGGCATGGAAACGCTTTGCCGCCTCGGGGACTCCCAACTACGACATCGTCCTGCCCGGCTTCAAATACAATATGATGGATATCCAGGCGGCACTCGGCATCCATCAGCTGCCGAAACTTGATGATTTCATCAACAAACGCCAGGTGATAGCAGAGTTTTACAACCGTGAACTCGTCGATATTCCGGAACTTGCCCTGCCTGTTTATGCCCCCTATGAACAGCGCCACGCCTGGCATCTGTATACACCGCTGGTGAGAATCGAAAAATTATCAATTGATCGTGATCAGTTCATGGCGGAGCTGAAGGGGGAAAACATCGGTACCGGCCTGCATTACAAGGCGATTCACCATCATGCATGGTACCGGGAAAATCTGCCCCAGGCGGATGGCTCCCTCCCCAATGCCGATTACGCCTCGGACCGGATTCTTTCGCTGCCGCTCTTTCCAAAGATGACTCTGGAAGATGCCGGCGATGTTGTGAGCGCTGTTAAAACCATTATAGCGAGAAACAGAAAATGACCCCGTACATTTCCATTGTCATACCGGTTTACAATGAAGAGCCGAACATCCAGCGGCTTTTTACGCGCCTTTACCCCGTAATGCAGGAGATCGGCAAGCCGTTTGAGATAATCTTTACCGATGACGGCAGCCATGACCGTTCTCTTGAAATGCTCAAGAAGCTGGCGGCTGACCATTCCGAGGTCCGGGTAGTGGAGTTTAACGGCAATTTCGGCCAGCATATGGCGATCATGGCAGCCTTTGAGATCAGTCGTGGTGAGATCATCATCACCCTTGATGCCGATCTGCAAAACCCACCGGAGGAAATTCCCAAACTGGTTGCCGCAGTGGAGCGGGGACACGATGTTGTCGGGACAATCCGGCAGCAGCGCCAGGATTCCTTCTTCCGCAAAACGGCATCGCGTCTGGTCAACATCACGACCCGTAAGATTACCGGCATAAAAATGAGCGACTACGGCTGCATGCTCCGGGCATATCACCGTAACGTGGTGGAGAACATCAACCGCTGCGGTGAAAGTTCTACGTTTATTCCCGCTCTTGCGCAAACGTTCGCCTCTAACCCCGGCGAAATTGCGGTGGCCCATGCTGAACGGAGTGAGGGTGAAAGCAAATACTCTTTCTACAAATTGATCCGTCTCAATTTTGATCTGATGACCGGCTTTTCGGTGGTGCCGCTTCAGCTCTTTGCCCTGATGGGGATCATGACATCAATCTTCGCTATTACCTTCGCCCTGTTCCTGCTGGTGCGCCGCTTTATTGTCGGTGCGGAGGTTGAAGGGGTATTCACCCTGTTTGCCATCATGTTTTTCTTCCTCGGAATAACCATTTTCGGCATCGGTATTGTGGGCGAGTATGTGGGAAGGATCTACCAGGAGGTCCGACGTCGTCCACGCTATGTGGTCCGCAAGGTGCACGGAGCCGTCAATGAATAATGTTGTTGTGGCGTGCGCGTATCATAATGTGGGATATCGCTGTCTGGAAGAACTGCTCCGCCAGGGGGCAGATATACGGCTTATTTTCACTCACGAAGATTCACCCACCGAGGAGATCTGGTTCTCATCAGTGCGCGAACTGGCCGATCAGCACAGCATCCCGTATGTCACCACGTCAATCAACGAACCTGAAAATCTGCAGCGGATACGGGACATCGCCCCGGACTTTCTTCTTTCGTTCTACTACCGGAACATGATAGACAGTGAAGTGCTGGATGTTCCCGCGTGCGGCGCACTTAACCTCCATGGTTCCTATCTCCCTCACTACAGGGGCAGAGTCCCGGTAAACTGGGCAGTTATCAACGGTGAAACCGAAACCGGCGCGACACTGCATTATATGGTGGCAAAGCCCGATGCCGGCGATATCGTTGACCAGGAAAAAGTGGCAATAGCCTTCACAGATACCGCGTTCAACGTTTTTAGCAAGGTGACCGATGCAGCGGTAACGGTAATCCGCCGGGCCTGGCCACAGTTGCTGGCCGGAACGGCACCACGAATCGCAATGGACCTGAAGGCGGGTAACTACTGCAACGGCAGGCGGGCGGAAGACGGCAGGATTGACTGGAGCAAAACGTCGCTCCAGATATACAACCTGATCCGTGGCGTTACCCACCCCTACCCTGGCGCGTTTGCGTACCTGAACGGCAGAAAAATCATCATCTGGCACGCCTGCCCAGCAATCGGCAGCGGCGCTCCGGGACACATCGTTTCCTTGACGCCGTTACTGGTGGGAACCGGTGACGGACTGCTGGAAATAGAAACAGTACAGATGGAAGGTGAAGCAGAACTTTCCGCAGCAGACTTCATCGTTTCGCTTGATCTTGAAACTAACGCCCGTCCACAACAGCTGGACTAACAAATACTGATAGATAGGATATACAACATGAAAGTACTTATTCTTGGTGTAAACGGCTTCATCGGCAACGCCCTCACTCACCGCATCCTCACCACCACCGACTGGGAAGTGTATGGCCTGGACATGGCCTGCGACAAACTCGAACGATCCATAGGTGATGACCGGTTCCACTTTCTGGAGGGGGACATCACCATCAACAAAGAGTGGATCGAGTACAACATCAAAAAATGTGATGTGGTACTGCCGCTGGTGGCCATCGCCACGCCGGTCACCTATGTGAAGGACCCGTTGCGGGTCTTTGAACTCGACTTTGAAGAAAACCTGAAAATCATCCGTCTCTGCGCAAAATACAAAAAACGGGTCATTTTCCCTTCCACCTCGGAAGTGTACGGCATGAGTCCGGATCAGGAATTTGATGAAGAAACCTCGCCACTGATGCTCGGACCGATTAACAAGGAGCGCTGGATTTACTCCTGTGCCAAGCAGATGCTGGACCGGGTTATCTACGCCTATGGAGCCCATGAGGGGCTTCAGTATACCCTGTTCCGCCCCTTTAACTGGATTGGTCCGAAACTGGACAGCATCAGCACTGCCAAAGAGGGAAGCTCACGCGTTCTGACCCAGTTTCTGTACAATATTCTGGCCGGCGAACCGATCCAACTTGTGGATGGCGGCAACCAGCGCCGCTCCTTCACCTATGTTGAAGACGGCATCAGCTGCCTGATGAAAATAATAGCTAACGAAAACGGCTGCGCCGACGGCGGCATATTCAACATCGGCAACCCGCACAATGACCTTTCCGTCCGGGAATTAGCAGAGAAGCTGATTGCCTTGATCAAGGAATACCCTGATTATCGGGACAAGGCAGAGAGCTGCCGCATCGTCGAAGTTACGTCTGACAGCTTTTACGGCAAAGGATACCAGGATATGCTGACACGTGTCCCGTCCGTAAAAAATGCCAAGAACCGCCTTGGTTGGGAGCCGGAGACAACAGCCGATGATGCACTGCGCAAAACCATGGATTTCTACCTGATTGAAGATCGGGAGAAGATCAAGCACCTGCTCTAGGGGTGATGTTCTGCGGGGATTACTGATTTATGGAATTACCGGAACCGACAACCGTAGCCTTCAAAGTTGATGTTGACACGTTTGTCGGTACACGCGACGGCATACCGAAACTGCTGAACACTCTTCAGCGGTTCGGCATCCGGGCCACATTCTATTTTTCACTCGGCCCGGATAATTCAGGTAAAGCCATCAGGCGGATTGTCAAAAAGGGTTTTCTCAGCAAGATGCTGCGTACCCGGGCCCCTTCAATGTACGGGGTGCGGACCATGTTGTACGGAACGCTGCTCCCGGCGCCGCAGATTGGTGCCCGGTTGCCTGATGTGATACGCAGTGTCAGGCAGGCCGGACATGAAGTAGGGATTCACTGCTGGGATCATGTCAAATGGCACGACTATCTTGGCCGATTCACGAAACAGGCCGTTGCGGGGGAGCTAAACCGCTCCGCAGGAATGTTTGAAAAGATCTTCGGTTTTCCAGCCAAAACCACCGCCGCCCCGGGTTGGACCGTAACCGCTGACTCCCTTGAGATCCAGGACAGCATGCGGCTTGCCTACAGCAGCGATTCCAGAGGCACCGCACCGTTTTTTCCGGTTATGGACGGCCGGCGCTTTACAACCCTGCAGATCCCTTCCACCTGGCCGACCATGGATGAGCTTCTTGGTGAAAACGGCATAACTCTCGATACTATCAATGACCAGTATCTTGCATTCCTGAAGCCGGGTCTCAACGTTCACACCATCCACGCCGAACTTGAAGGAAACGCGCTGAACAGTACGTTTGTAGATCTGCTCACCCGACTCACTTCCCGTAACGTCCGTTTTATAACCCTTGCTGAAGCAGCTGATGAGTTTGCTGCCAACGCGCCGGCCTGCAGCCTGAAGATGGGCACTATTGAAGGGCGAGCCATGCCGGTGGCGCTTCAGGGGTAATAACACATCCGTGGGTACCAACAAAACAGGCACTTACAGATTATTCTGTAGGTGCCCGTTTTGTTGGATTCAAAAGTTACAAAAAAGAAAATTACGTCTTATTCCAGTATTTTTATAGGTACGGTATAGGTACGGTCAGGAAGTTATTCCAGCATTTCTCAAGCCGCATTGAAAACGGCGGAAACGATTCCGGGTGCCGGGAAACATCAGGCGTGTTTCATAGGATGTTCCTTGAGATACACGCGCAACGCCTCATTCATGCGTGTTTGCCATCCCTTGCCCGTGGCCTTGAATACCTCAAGTATTTCGCAGTCAAACCGGATGTTCTGCGCCACTTTTACGCCACTACCCAACGGACGACCCGGCTTCCTGGTAAGCATCTCTTCGGCCATATCTTTGCCGAATATCTCCGGCAGTACTTCACGAGCAGGCCGGGCATTGGCGAACATTTCAGCCGTCCATTCGGGGTTTTCTTCATCGATCATGTACGGATCAGGTTTTCTCTTTGATGCTGTCATAGCTGACAATCTCCCTTCTGTTGGCTTTTCTGAAACTGATTATGTGAACAGCGTCGTCCCTATATGTGATAATAACGGCGTGTAGTCGATCACCTAACATTGCGAGTACATACAAGCGTCGCTCTCCATAGTCTTTGCGGGTGTCTTCATCAAATATGGAAGTTGTCCAGTCAAGATCATAGACCAATTCAAACGACAGTCCGCGTTCTTGAATGTTCCTGTTATTCTTGTCTGTGTCATAAGTGATTCTCACGGAGGTATTTGTAGCAACAAAAACCACTAATGTCAAAATAAATGTTGCAACAATAAATAAAAAAGGAGCTGACTTTGCAGGTCAACCCCTCGTTCCTTGATGCTGTGTACCCTTCAGTTCTGAATCGAAGTAAGCAACTTGGTTCCCACTGGTTACGTCATGTTCCAGATCATCATCTCCAGAATATCCTTCCAGCTCTTACCGATCTCATTCACAACAGTCGGCTCGAAGCCGCAATGCATCATACACTGGGCGCAGCGGGGATCCCGGCCCACTCCGTATTTCTCCCAGTCAGTTTTTGCCATCATCTCCGCAAAAGTCGGATAATGAGCATCGGTAATCAGGTAGCAAGGAGCTTTCCAGCCGCGTGTGTTGCGGGTCGGGTTGCCCCAGGGGGTACATTCCAGCTTTTTTTCACCCTTCAAAAAACGGAGGTACATGGGGGTTGAAAAGAACCGGTGTTTTTTGCTCATTTCGTACACGTCAACAAACTTCCGCTCGATATCACGACGCTCAAGGAACAGTTTTTCGCCGACCGCTTCATAGCCGAAACCGGGCGCAACAAGAACACCGTCTACACCCAACTCCTCAAGCAGGCTGAAAAGCATCTCAATTTCAACCAGGTCGGTTTCATTGAAGATGGTCGTATTGGTGCAGACGCGAAACCCTTTTTCCTTGGCCTTTTTAATCGCGGCCAGTGCCGTCTGAAATGCGCCGCTCCGCTCCAGAATCCGATCATGGGTGGCTTCAAGGCCGTCAACATGAATATTCAGCGTGAAGTTGGGGTGTGGTTTCATGGTGTCGAGCGCTTTTTCAAGCAGGATGCCGTTCGTGCAGAGGTAGATATGCTTGCCCCGCTCCAGAACCGCGTCTATAAGCTCATAAATCTGCGGGTAAAGGAACGGTTCGCCTCCTGTTATGGTAACAACCGGGGCTGGACATTCATCAACGGACTGCAGACACTCCTCAAGGCTCATCATGTCCTTGATTGTGTCCGCATATTCACGGATTCTGCCGCAGCCGGAACAGGCCAGGTTGCACAGGTGTGTTGGTTCCAGCATCAGCACCAGTGGGTACTTTTCAGTTTTGCTGAGTTTGTTGCTGATGATGTATTTCGTGAGGTCGTAATTGAGGCGCATCGGAAAACGCATAAATAAGGTTCCTTGTAGTTGTGGCCGTGTTTGTCAAGCACGGCAGTTTATGTAACGGTGTGAACGAAAGTCAGATTTATCGTTCCCACATCTCCTTCTTGTCTTTACCGAGATACGCTCGTTTCACCTCGGCATTTTCCAGCAGTTCGTCAGCCGGACCCTCCAGAATGACTTTGCCGGTTTCCAGGACATAGCCGCGATCGGCCAGCTTGAGAGCCGCCTTGGCATTCTGTTCCACCAGCAGGATGGTGGTGCCGTTTTCCCGTCGCAGTCGTTCCAGTACCCGGAAAATTTCCTGTACCACCAGCGGCGCAAGCCCCATGGATGGCTCATCCAGAAGCAGCATTTTAGGATTAGCCATCAGGGCACGACCGATAGCAAGCATCTGCTGTTCCCCGCCCGACATGGTTCCCGCCAGCTGTTTGCGGCGGTCCAGAAGACGTGGAAACAGGCTGAACACCAGATCCATGTCTTTGTGGATGGCGCCCTTCCCTTCTCTGTTCCGGTAGCGGAGGTATGCGCCGAGTTCAAGGTTGTCCTCAACGGAGAGCGGTTTGAACACCTGGCGCCCTTCCGGAACCTGGGATATGCCGCGCTGCACGACTTTGTCCGGCGCTAGCGCAGTGACATTTTCCTTGCAGAACTGAATTTCCCCGGCGGCAGCCGGTGTGACTCCCGAGATCGTGTTCAGGATAGTGGTTTTACCGGCTCCGTTGGCTCCGATCAGGGTTACAATCTCCCCCTCTCCCAGATGCAGGGAAACGTTTTTGAGTGCGTGAACCTTGCCGTAGTAGGTATTTACGTTTTTCAGACGGAGCATCAGTCGTCATCCCCCAGATACGCCGCAATGACTTCCGGGCTTTCCTGGATTTGCTGAGGAGTTCCCTCTGCCAGTTTTTTACCGAGATTAAGTACAACGATCCGGTCACAGATATCCATGACCAGCTCCATGTCATGTTCTACCAGAACGACGGTAATGTCCATATCACGAATACGTTTAATCAAAGCAGCCAGGGCAAGGGTTTCCTGACTGTTCAGCCCTGCAGCCGGTTCATCCATAAGGATAATGCGCGGTTCCACAGCCAGGGCACGGGCAATCTCCAATAAACGCCCCTTGCCAAACGGAAGATTCCCCGCCTTTTGGTCAGCCAGATCCGTAATACCGGTAAAATCAAGCCACTTCAAGGCACCCTGACGGATGCGCCGCTCTTCTGAAATGCTCCAGGGAGCTTTGAAAGAGCAGGCCAGCAGTCCACTGGTGCTTTTGGTATGCATACCGACCATGACGTTTTCAAGTACCGTCATCCCGCCAAACAGTTCAATATTCTGGAACGTCCGAACCATGGACAGCCGGGCCAGCCGTTCCGGTGGGAAACCGGTAACGTCTTTACCTTCCAGATACACAGTGCCCGCTGTCTGGTGGTAAATTCCACTGATGATGTTGAAAAGGGTGGTTTTACCGGCGCCGTTCGGCCCGATAACTCCGGTAATATCACCTTTTGCTATTTTGAAAGAAACAGAGTCAAGAGCGGTGACACCGCCAAAGATCTGTGTGATACCGGAGACCTCAAGCATTGCCAGTCCCCTTTCTCTGCCCGAAAATCTTCCGGTACAGGGCTGGTATGCCACGCACCAGGCCTCCCGGCATGAACATCACCATGACCATCAGCAGGGCGCCGTAGATAATGATGTCATAATCATTTACCGCGCGCAGAAACTCAGGCAGCAGGGTCAGCAGTGCGGCACCGAGGAACGAACCGAAAATGCTGCCCAAACCGCCGATAACAACCATCGTCAGCAGCTCGATGGAGAAATTAAAGCCGAAAGATGCGGGTGATATAAACGTCATGGTATGGGCATACAGGCTCCCGGCGATGGATGAAATGATCGCGGAAAGGGTAAATACCTGCACCTTCAGAATCCTCGCATTGACACCAAGCACCTGTGCCGCAATCTCCGAATCATGAACAGCCCGCAACGCCCGTCCGACTCGCGAATTTGCCAGATTCAGGGAAAACAGCATGACCGCCAGAGTAAAAAACCAGATGAGATAATAGTTTTTTACATCGGAATCAAAGGTTACCCCGGCAATCTTCAGATTCGGAATACCGGACAGGCCGGACGGACCGCCGGTCAGATCGACCGTTTCATTGAAGACAATGAAAATGATAATGCCGAGCCCAAGGGTTGCCATGGCAAGGTAATGCCCCTTTAGTTTCAGAACCGGAAAGCCGATCAGGCACGCAATTATGCCAACAACGATCGCTGCTATCGGCATGGCAAGCCATGGGTCTATGCTGTACGTGGTCGTCATAATTCCGGACAGGTATGCGCCTAGTCCGAAAAAGCCAGCATGACCAAGAGAGATCTGTCCGGCATAACCGAGGAGCAGGTTGAGAGCAACCGCCAGCATGGTGTTGATTCCGACAAACACCAGCACGTTCATCAGGTAGCCCCCCTTGAACAGTTGGGGAGCAGCGGCAACAAGCAGGGCAAAAGCGCTAAACAGGAGGAGATCTTTTTTCATGGCGTCAGACCCGCTCCGAATCAGCTTTACCGAACAGCCCCTGCGGTCTGATGAACAGAATCAGCAGCAGGATGATAAAGGAAATGGCGTCCTTGTACCCGGACGAGATGAGGCCGGCGCCGAGCGATTCGAGAACACCCAGCAGCAAACCGCCGATAACTGTTGAAATGCCGCTGCTCATACCGCCGATAATGGCGGCACAAAACCCCTTTAATCCGAGCATGACACCGACATCGTAGGCGGTCATCGTAAGCGGGGCAACAATGATGCCGGCCACAGCTCCCATGGCAGCACTGATGATAAAGGAAAACAGTACCATGCGTTTTACATCGATACCGACGAGGCCTGCTGCCCGACGGTTGTAAGCACAGGCACGCATGGCTTTGCCGCTGATGGTGTGGTAAAAATAGAACTTGTTGAAAACAATAATTACCAGGGTAATGGCAAGTATCCAGAGATGCTGGGGCAGAATGGTCGCCCCACCAATGGCAATCGGGGTATCACCGGAAAACGGGGGAATCGCGTGAGTGTCCTTGCCCCACACCAGCATGGCAAGACCACGAATCAGAATGCTGCCGCCGATGGTTATAATTACCAGGTTGATTGGTGTCGGCTGCCGGAGCGGACGGATCGCAAGACGCTCAAAGATGACGCCAACCACGGTGGAAATGGCAACTGATACGGGAATAGCAGCCCATAACGGCAGCTTGAGAAGTTGCAGGCTCGACAGCGTTAACAGACCGCCCAGCATGACAAATTCACCCTGAGCAAAATTGATGATGCCGGTCGCATTGTAGATAATCGAAAAACCGATGCCGATCAATGCATAGATAGCACCGGTAGACAAGCCTGATAACGTGTATTGAAGTATCTGGTTAAATTCCATTGCCCCTCATAAATGTAGGGGCGAACGAGTGCCCGCCCCTACGAAATAAAGCATTTCAGCACAGGTTACTTTACAATTGCCCAGTCTTTGTTCTTGATCTCCACCAGGACAAATGCATCCTTACCCAGACCGGCATGATCCAGGGCAGAGTAGGTAAAGCTGCCGCCTATGCCGGCAAAACCTTTGGTTTTCTCAAGCTGGTCACGGATTGATGCAGCAGAATCAGCACCATTTTCAACGGCACTTTTTATCAGCATGACAGCATCCCAGGCATGGCCGCCAAAATGGTCGCCTTCAGCTTTGTAATGTTTCTGGTAATCTTTGACAAAGGACATAAGCGATTTTTTCTGTTTGTCGGTGCCCGGCAGCATATCCGCAACCACAACCTTGCCCGAAGGAAGCTTAATCCCTTCGGCAGCGTCACCGGCCAGTTCAATGAATTTTTTGGATGAAACGCCGTGGCTCATGAACAGGGGCGACTTGATACCTAGCTGGCGAACATTTTTGGCAATAACAGCCGGCCCCGGATTAGTGCCCCAGCAGATGATGGCTTGGGGATGGGAACCGCGTATTTTGGTCAGCTGCGCTGTCATATCCGTGTCTTTGGGGCCGTAGGTGTCATCAGAGACAATCGTAATACCGTATTTGGACGCCTGGCTTTTGAGCTGTTCACGCCCGGAAGCGCCAAAGCCGTCAGACACGGTCAAAATAGATACATTGGTCTGCTTGGCTTTCTGCAGATATTCAAAGATTCTCCCCACCGCCAGCGAATCATTCTGAGCGGTCTTGAAAATCCATTTTTTTACCGGATCGGATATTTTGCTGCCGGCAGAACAGGAGATCAAAGGAACCTGCTCCTTCTCGGCAACCGGAATTACCGCCATGGTCTCTCCGGTTGTACTTGGCCCGATGATGGCGACGACCTTATCATCCTTGATCAGTTTTGTTGCAAGCTGCACCGCTTTGGTGGCATCACCGCTTGTATCATAAATGATCAATTCAAGCTTATGACCCTTGACGCCGCCGGCTTTATTGATTTCATCAACTACCATCTTGGCGCTGTTGCGCTCCGGTTCGCCGAGAAACGCAGCGGGACCGGTTACGGCGAACAGGCCGCCTATTTTTATCGGGGCTGCGGCAAAAACATTTGTGGAGAACAGCAAGGTGATTACTGCAATGACAAAGTGTTTAACGGTAACGTTCATAGACAATCTCCCTGAATTCAGTAGTAATTATTTCGCCAGCGCCCAGTCACCCTTGAGAACCTTGACCATTTCAAAGGCAGAAAGATCGAGGCCGTTATGGTCTTTGGGGGTCATGGTAAAAACGCCTGATATGCTTACCAGCTTGCTGGTCTGCTCAATTCCGTTGCGGATCTGTTCAGGGGTCGCACCGGCCTTTTTTATCGCCCCTGTAACGAGCAGAAAAGCATCGTAGGCGTAACCGCCGAAGGTAGATGCTTCAACGCCATAGGTTTTTTTGTAGTTTTGATCATAGCCTTTCAGCAGCTTATATTGTGCATCTCCCTTGGGAAGTGCGTCATATATGGCCAGTTTTCCGGCGGGAAGCATCACACCTTCTGCTGATTCAGGGCCGGCCAGCTCAATATATTTTTTCGAGGCAACGCCGTGACTCATATACAGAGGGGTCTTGATTCCGAGCTGCTTGACGTTTTTCGTAATAACCGCAGGACCGGGGTTGGTTCCCCAGCAGATGATGGCATCAGGCTTGATCCCGCGAATCTTGGTCAGCTGTGCGGTCATGTCAGTATCTTTCGGACCGTACACTTCGTCAGCGACAATAGTAAACCCTTTCTGCTTGGCCAGTACCTTGATCTGCTCACGACCGGAGGCGCCAAAACCATCGGTTACCGTCAGCAGGGCAAAACTTTTCTGTTTTTTCGCGGTCATGTAATTCAGGATTTTTTCAGCAGCAACGTGGTCATTAGCCGGAGTCTTGAAAACCCACTGTTTTACCGGATCGGTAATTTTGATACCGGCGGCACAGGAAATAAGGGGAATTTTCTCTTTTTCAGCAACCGGAATAACCGCCATACTTTCACCGGTGGTGCTTGGTCCAATGATGACACTTACTTTGTCGTCCTTGATCAGTTTTGTCGCAAGCTGAACGGCCTTGGTGGCATCACCGCCGGTGTCATAAATGACCGCTTCCAGTTTCATGCCGTTGATGCCGCCTTTTTCATTGGCCTCTTTTACCAGCATTTCAAGCGTCTTTTTTTCCGGCTCACCGAGGAATGAAGCGGGCCCGGTAACGGAGAAAAGCCCGCCGATCTTGATGGTGCCGGATGCCAATGACGCCGTGGCACAGATAAGAATCAAACAAATACTGCTCAACAGTGGAATCATTTTTTTCATAGTACCCCCAGTGATTGTACCTACATGTTGTAGAGTCTGTTTCCCTCAAGCATATTGAAATTCTGCGCCTGCAAAGCAGCAATAGCTTTGTCCGTCTCATCAAAGCGGAATATGATGACCGCGTTCCCGCCGCAGCGTTCTACAAATGCGTACATATACTCAACATTAATTGACTCCCTGTCCAGAGCTTGAAGGATGGCGGACAGGCCGCCCGGACGATCAGGTACCTCAACGGCAACCACTTCCGTCTTGCTGACCGTAAACCCCTTTTCTTTAAGCACTTCAGAAGCCTTGGCGCCGTTATTCACGATCAGTCTCAGGATGCCGAAATCGGACGTGTCGGCAAGTGAAAGGGCACGAATGTTGATACCGGCATCGCTTAAAACCCTGGTGATTTCGGCCAGTCGGCCTGATTTGTTTTCAATGAAGATGGATATCTGTTCAACTTTCATCCTGAACCTCCTTGATGGGGAAACCGTTACGCCAGTTTCCGGTTATCAATGACTCGCTGGGCCTTGCCTTCGCTGCGCTGGATCGTTTTTGGTTCTACCAGTTTTGCCGAGCAGGTAACGCCGAGCATATCCTTAATCTCTTTTTCTACTCTCCGCGACAACGCCTGGAGCACCTTGATCTCATCAGAAAACAGCCGTTCGCTGATCTCAACCTGAACCGTCAGTGTGTCCAGCGTCCCCTGCCGATCGACAATCAACATGTAATGCGGCTCAATTCCCTCGATCCCGACCAGAACGGATTCAATCTGCGATGGGAAAACGTTGACCCCTCTGATGATCAGCATGTCGTCGGAACGGCCGCTCATCCGGGCGATGCGAGCGTGGGTCCGGCCGCAAATACATGGCTCGTACGACAGACTGGTAATGTCACGGGTACGATAGCGGATCAGCGGAATACCCTGTTTGGTGATGGTGGTGATCACCAACTCACCCTTTTCACCTTCCGGCATGAGTTCACCGGTTTCCGGATTGATAATTTCCGGGATAAAATGATCTTCCCAGATATGCAGGCCCCGCTTGGCTTCGATGCACTCGATGGCAACGCCGGGCCCCATGATCTCGGACAGACCGTAAATGTCGATAGCCGACAGATTCAGTTTGTTCTCGATTTCAGTACGCATCGACTCGGACCATGGCTCCGCGCCGAAAATACCGACACGCAATTTCAGGTTTTTGAAATCAACCCCTTCAGCCTGAGACTCTTCCGCCATGAACAGGGAGTATGAAGGGGTGCAGGTAAGTACGGTCGAACCGAAATCCTGCATGATCATGATCTGTCGCTTGGTATTGCCGCCGGAGATGGGAATGACGGATGCTCCCAAAAGCTCGGCGCCGTAATGCGCACCCAGACCGCCGGTAAACAGGCCATAGCCGTAGGCGTTATGGATAATATCACCCTTATGGGCACCGGCCGCGACAAAAGAGCGCGCCATAAGTTCGGACCAGGTTGTAATATCCTTCTTGGTGTAACCGACAACAGTCGGTTTGCCGGTTGTTCCGCTGGACGCGTGAATACGGACAATTTCGTCCATCGGCGCAGCAAAAAGACCATAGGGATATGAATTACGCATATCCTGCTTGGTGGTGAACGGGAGTTTCTGCAAATCCTGCAGATGAGAAACTATGGATGGTTTTATGCCAGCTGCATCAAAAGATGCTTTATAAAACGGTACGTTTGCATATACTCTTTCAAGAGTTGATTGCAGTCGTTTCAACTGCAATGCTTCGAGAGCCGGGCGCGGTAAAGTTTCAAACTCTTCGTTGAAAAACATACGGAGTTACCTCGTTATAATTTTAGACAAGTCCAGCGGCAAAACTTTCCCCGGTATAGCCGTTCACAACAACATCAAGGTGGCCATCATTAGGGCAAAACAGCAGGCCATGTATCGGTACATCCTTTGGTATCAAAGGGTTATGCCTGATTATCTTGACAACCCGCTCCACATTTTCCACAGGGTGAGCAAAAATTCCGAGCCACTGCTTCAGATCAGGAATATGAATGTCAATTATGTCGGGAGAGATGCCTCGTTTCACCATATCACTTTTGACGGATTCGGCATCAATCTCCGCCATGCCGCAGTCCCTGTGACCGATGACAAAAACTTCATCCACACCCAGCATAAAGATCCCGGCCACAAGACTTCGTATGACGGCACCTGACATCGGATCTACAATGGTGTTTCCGGCATTTTTAATAACCTTGGCTTCACCCCGCTTAAGTCCCATGGCCTGCTCAAGAAAATCGACCAGTCGTGTATCCATGCAGGTGAAGATGGCCAACTGCTTCTGCGGCGACTTGGGAAGCGGCGGAAAAGCGTTCGGCCTCACAAAATTCTTGTTGGCGGTGATGATCGCTTCAAGCTGCGTCATGGTCAGAACTCTCGACCCATACGGAAAGCCCGTTTATTGACTTCCAGCGCCTTGGCAGGCACCATCTTTTCCAGAGCTTTCATCCAAAACTCTTCAGCAATGCTGAGACGTTTGGAGACCGCGCCCAGCAGAACCGTGTTGGCAGCCTTGACGTTGCCGGAATCAGCAGCAATCTTTTGACCGTCCACCAGCAGAAAATCTGTGAACTGTGCCTTGATGCGTTCCACCAGCCCCTCGGGATACAGTTCCTGTCCCATCAGTACCGACGGCGGAGATATCTGCAGATCGTTGGCCACAACCGTACCGCTTGGTTTCAGAAGCGGAAGCGAGCGGCAGGTTTCCATCAGTTCGAAGCCGAACAGGATATCCCCCTCACCTTCCGGCACAATCGGGGAGAAAACCTCCGTGCCGTACCGGACATGGGAAACGACACTGCCGCCCCGCTGGGACATACCGTGAATTTCACTTTTTTTGACATCGAAACCGGCCAGCATGGCAGCTTCAGAAAGTATTTCTGACGCCAGCAGAATGCCCTGACCGCCAACCCCTACCAGAAGAATATTCTTTATCTGCCCGCTCATGGTTTGCTCCCGATGACATCAAACTTGCACAACTGACGGCAGACATCACAGCCGGTACAAAGCAGCGGATCGATGGAGGCTTTACCTCTTCTACTGCCATCCCCTGCAGCACGCCACTCAATGGCCGGACAGCCAATTTTCAGGCAGGCTCGACAGCCGGTGCAGCGTTCCTCATCAACGGCATAAACCGGCCCTTTTTGAAAAACGTCTTCGCGCTTAATCAGTACGCATGGCTTGTTGGTAATTATTACAGATGGTTCGGGATGTTCCATCTCTTCCGCAATGACCCGTTTGGTTTCTTCCAGGTCAAGGGGATTGACGATCCGAATATGCTTTACCCCTACCGCCTTGCAGAGAAGCGGAATATTTACGGCATGGGTCGGGTTATCCATCAATGTGAATCCGGAAGCAGGATTGTCCTGCCGGCCGGTCATTGCCGTGATGCTGTTATCAAGAATAATCACGGTTGCGGGCGAATTGTTGTACACCATATCCATCAAGCCGTTGATACCGGTATGCAGGAATGTGGAATCTCCTATTACGGCAACAACCTTTTTCTTTTCCTCGGCAGCAACCACTTTGGTAACACCGGTTGCCATTCCGATGGAAGCACCCATGCAGACACAGGTATCCATGGCAGACAGGGGCGGCATGAAGCCGAGGGTGTAGCAGCCGATATCGCCGGTGACATATGCCCTGAGCTGTTTGAGGGCATAAAATACCCCACGGTGTGGACAGCCGGGGCACATATTTGGCGGACGTCCCGGCATTTTTTCAGCCGGTGCGGCGGCGGTCTGGGGAAGGCCGAAGGCGGTACGAAGCCGTCCAGGGGTCAATTCTCCGCACAGGGAGATGATCTCTTTGCCGATGACCGGGATCCCCATGGCCTTAACCTGGTCTTCAATAAACGGGTCAAGCTCTTCAATGACATACAACGTGTCAACTTTGGCGGCAAATTCACGGATCAGGTCGTGCGGCAGCGGGTACACCATGCCCAGTTTAAGGGTTGAGGCGTTCGGCAGAACCTCCCGGACATACTGATAACAGATGCCTGCGGTTATGATGCCGATGGAAGTATCGCGGAGTTCCAGACGATTAAACGGCAATGAAGCTGCCGCTTTGGAAAGATTGATCAGGTTCTGCTCAACCAGAGGATGGCGGACACGGGCGTTACCGGGGAGCATGACAAGCTTGGACGGATTTTTTTCCAGTTTGGGAAGCGGCAGGTCGGTAACCCGCTGGCCAAGTTCAACAAGCGATTTGCCATGGGAGATCCGGGTGCTGCTTCTAAGCATGACCGGCGAATCATATTGTTCGGACAGTTCAAAGCCCAGACGGGTGAACTCCTTGCATTCCCGCGAGTCGGACGGTTCCAGCATCGGTACTTTGGCAAACCGGGCATAGTTCCGGCTGTCCTGCTCATTCTGGGAAGAGTGCATTTCAGGATCGTCAGCCGCAACCAGTACAAGACCACCCCGTACACCGGTGTACGAAAGGGTGAAAAGCGGATCGGCCGCGACATTGACACCGACATGTTTCATCGTGCACAGGGCCCGTCCGCCGCCGAAGGACGCTCCAATGGCAACTTCCAGAGCTACTTTTTCATTGGGAGCCCAGGATGAATCGATTTCTTTGTACTTGATCGTGTTCTCGAGAATTTCGGTTGAGGGGGTGCCTGGGTAGGCACACGCGACGAGACAACCGGCTTCATAGGCACCACGGGCGATGGCCTCGTTGCCGGAGAGGATTTCTTTCATGTGACGTTTCCTTGGTACAAATTGAGCGTTCTGAAATAATGGCGTCGGACTATACTAAAAATGCCGTGAAAATGCAATTTGTTTGAGAAATTCAGCATATCTGGAACCATATTCTGCTCCCATCAAAAATGAGTAATAAACGACAGTCACCCCCTCTCTGCTTGACAAATTGCTCTGACGGGGACAATATCCGCGCTGCAATGCCCACATAATTCCGGAAGGGACAACAATGCGCATCGAAAGCGATTTCCTCGTTATCGGCAGCGGGATAGCCGGTCTCACCTTTGCCCTCCAGGCAGCCGATCATGGCAGCGTCGCCATCGTTACCAAACGTGATATTTCAGAATCAGCCACCAAATATGCTCAAGGCGGTATCGCCTCGGTTTATTCTGATGAAGACTCGTTCGACTCCCACGTTGAAGATACACTCGTTGCAGGGGCTGGCATCTGCCACGAGGATGTTGTCAGAATGGTCGTTGAAGAAGGACCGCAAACAATTCGCAACCTGATCGAGTGGGGCGTAAAGTTTACGACCAGCGGCAAAACCTACGACCTGACCCGTGAGGGGGGGCATAGTGCCCGTCGTATCTTGCACGCTGAAGATATCACCGGGCGGGAGATTGAAAGAGCTTTGGTTGAAGCTGTCCGGCAACATCCGTCAATCACCATTTATGAGAACCATATTGCCATAGACCTGATCACGTCAGCCAAAATTGAACGGCGCCAACTGGAGAAGAATCGGTGCCTGGGGGCTAACGTCCTGGATATCAAGGGCGAAACAGTCGTAACGTTCAGTTCAAAAGTTACGCTGTTGGCCAGTGGCGGTGCCGGTAAGGTATATCTCTACACCTGCAATCCCGACGTCGCTTCAGGAGACGGTGTCGCCATGGCATACCGCGCCGGCGCAACCATTGCAAACATGGAATTCATGCAGTTCCACCCCACCACCCTGTTCCACCCTCTGGCCAAATCATTTCTCATCTCCGAAGCGGTACGCGGTGAAGGAGCCATTCTGCGCAGGCGGGACGGCACCGCGTTCATGGAAAAATATCACAAGCTGAAGGATCTTGCGCCCCGCGATATCGTTGCCCGTGCCATAGACCATGAAATGAAAACCAGCGGCGATGACTGTGTATTTCTCGATATTACCCACGAGCCTGCTGATGTCGTGCGCAACCGGTTCCCCAATATCTACCAGACGTGTATGGAGTTCGGCCTGGATATGACCAAGGAGTGGCTTCCGGTCGTACCGGCTGCCCACTATTTGTGCGGCGGGATTGCGGTAAATTCAGATGCCGAAACGGATATCCCTGGATTGTACGCCATTGGTGAAACCGCGTTTACCGGTTTGCACGGTGCCAACCGTTTGGCCAGTAACTCTCTGCTGGAAGCTGCGGTTTACGCAGGACGCGCCTACAAACATGCCAGCGGTGCTGTCGCATCACAGCCAAGTGACCATCGCGAAATTCCGGTTTGGGATTCCGGCACCGCAACCAACAGTGATGAGATGGTAGTCGTTTCCCAAAACTGGGATGAAATCCGCAGAACAATGTGGAATTATGTTGGAATTGTCCGCACCGACAAACGTTTGGCGCGCGCCATGAACCGCATTAAACTGTTTCAGGGTGAAATAGATGAGTATTACTGGAACTTTAACGTTACTTCCGACCTGATCGAACTGCGCAACATTGCCACTGTGGCGGAACTGATCATAGCCTGTGCACAAAAGCGCAAGGAATCGCGTGGTCTGCACTACAATCTTGACTACCCTTTCCTCGATGAAGTAAACGGGAAAAAAGACAGCTTCGTAAAGAAAGAGTTTTAAAGGAGCACTACCGTGGAAATTGGTGAAATTCGCAAACGGATTGATCTTCTTGATGACGTGCTTCTGCGTATTTTCAACGAACGCGCACGGCTTGCCCTTGAAATCGGGCATGCCAAGAAGGAACTTGGTCTGGCGGTGTTTGACCCGGCACGCGAAAAAAGAATTTTCAACCGTATGAAAGAAGATAACCCAGGCCCGCTTGATGATGACGCAATTATCAGGATGTTTGAGCGCGTTGTGGATGAATCGCGGCGCCTGGAGCGCATTATGTCACATAAAGAAGAAATTTAAGGGAGCTGGCCTACCATGCTTATTATCATGAAAAAACATGCTGAAGAGATCGCACTTGATACCATCAAGGAATACCTCATCACTCGCGACTTTGATATTCACCAGTCAACCGGAGCAAACAGAACCATCATTGGCGTGATTGGTGATACCGGCACCTTGAATGACCAGGAAATCGAGAATATGCAGGGAGTCAGTCAGGTGGTACGGATCCGGCGGGACGATTAACCGCGTTATAACTCTCCTGTCAGCGGATACAATTTGCTTGACACTGTTCGGCAAACAGTGCTAAACAGCTAGCTTCGATTTCGTTACTTACTCAAGAAAATACATGGAGGTGCAGTTTGGCTCATCATAAATCGGCAATTAAGAGGATCAAGCAGACAATTAAGAAAACTGCGCGTAATCGTCATGTCTCATCGACGCTGAAAACATATATCAAGCGTGTTCGTGAAGCGGTTGCCGCTAAGGATAAAGATGCCGCTGTTGCTGCACTCAAAGCTGCCATTCCGGTCATTGATGCTTCTTCTTCAAAAGGTGTCATTCACAATTCCACCGCTTCCCGTAACGTTTCACGCCTGACAAAGCTGGTTAACACACTCGGCTAGAGCATTGCTGTTAACTGAATAAATTAAATGCAAAGGGGGCTGCGAAATCGCACGCCCCCTTTTTATATCAACCCCTGCCCTGTTTAGTAAAAATTACCGCTTTACCACCCGCCGGTACAGATCCCCATCGCCAAACCATGCATAAGACCGTACGGCTGCCCACCGGTTTTCGACGAAACGTCGCGCCGGTACAGTTCATCGAAAATCCGTTTCAATTCCCTTCGGGGGAAGTTACGTGCCTGTGTAATAATCTCACCCAGAAAAAACGAGTTTATCGTCAGTTCTCTGCCGATATCGGCTTGGGGCATCTTCTTGTCGAGCAGTTCCCTGACGCGCCACAGTTGGCGGAAATGCCGGGATAACGCGCCGATCATCATCGGTGCATCTTCGCCATTCAAAAACAGGGCATCCAGGCTTCTGATAGAATTTGCCACATCCCGCATCCCAAGAAATTTTGCCAGCTCAAAGGCGGTAAACGCCTTGCTGCTGCTGGCCATGGTACGAACATCATCCACTGAAATTCGAGATTTTGAACCGGAAAACACCACCAGTTTTTCAATCTGAGAGTTCAATTCCTGCAGATTGTTGCCAATCAGTGCCGACAGAAGTTCCGCAGCAGCGGCTTCAATCTGTTTGCCTTGGGCGACCGCTTCACTTTGGATAAATCCCGTCAGTTTGTTGTCGTAGAAGCGTTTGAACTCAACAAGAACGCCATGTTTTTTGAGCTCCAGAAAAAACTTCTTGCGCTGGTCTATCTTGGTTCCGGTCATCAGCAGACAGGTACCAGGCGATGGATTTTGGATATAGGGCAGCATAATTTCGAGGGCTTCCGCTTTCAGCTGATCAGCCCGTTTCACCAGAACCGCACGGCGCTCTGCGAACATCGGCAAAGTCTGTGCCGAATCGATTATGTCTACCCCCCTGGATTCATTACCGAAGAACACATTGAAATTGAAATCCTTCAGAGATGGGTCTATTGCCCGCTCAAGCAGCATGCGAGCAGCCCGCTCAACCAGAAACGGCTCTTCGCCGTACAGAAAACAGACGGTTGGCACGACCCCTTTTTTTAGCGATATTTCAAACTCCTGGGGCGTCATGACTAATAGGACTCCTCTAACGCGGAGATGAATTTTTGGGCGACAATACGGGCGGCAGCATCAAGCGCCTGATCTTCTGCATTGTGCTGCAACGCGAGATCCTTGTTGGCGGGGTACTGCTTTTCGCCATGGATCTGCCCCTTCCAGAACGGAGAGGTCTGCCCGTTCCTGGTGATTTCAAGCTCGACGTCCAGAGACAGACTGAATTCTCGTGCCTGATCAAGGGTAGTGTACGAAACCGCTCGACTGGAGTAGGAAATAATACGTCCCTTTATTGCAGTGTCACCGGTCGCCAGACTCGTCGCGGGACGTACACCGCGCAACGCGTGAAGTTCCTCATAAAAGGCCCGGCGCAGAACGGTCTGGGCGGTTGGGCTGGTGCTTTCATTACCAAAGAACGGGATCCAGACAGACTGCACGGCAGCAAGCTGCCCGGAGCGGGCAGTGGTCAGGTGATAGCCGCACCCTGCGACAACAGTCAACAGCAGCGCACATATAATCAAACGCAGCGATGGCAACAAATTCGGCATGCCCCTACCCCACTACAATATTAACAAGTTTACCCTGCACACAAATAACCTTGCGAACCGTCTGCCCCTCAATAAACTGCACGATCTTTTCATCCGCAAGCGCCAGAGCCTTCAGCTCTTCCTCACCGGTACCGGCAGCGACGGTAACCTTTGAACGAAGCTTGCCGTTCACCTGCACAACAACGAGAAGCTCTTCATCCACAACAGCACTTCGATCATAATCAGGCCATGCGGACTGCGTTAATGGCACCCGGTTGCCCAAACAGATCCAGAGCTCTTCCGTGATATGGGGAACAAACGGAGCCATCAGGAGAATCACACTCTGCAGCGCCTCCTTCATGACCGCCGGGAACTGGGGTGTGGAAAGCTCTGCGGGTTGGAGAATATTGAGCAGTTCCATGACGGAAGCGATCGCCGTGTTGAAATGGAAGCGTTCCTCAAGATCCTCGGTTACCTTGCGGATCGTTTTATGAACAGCCCGGCGCAAATCCCGTTCTTCGGCGGTAAGAGAAGCGGTATCAAGAGGTTTCGCAGTGTTAACAACGTCCAGACGGTCGTGGACCAGTTTCCAGATACGGTTCAGGAAGCGGAACGATCCTTCAACCCCCTGATCATTCCAGTCCAGATCCTTTTCCGGCGGTGCGGCAAACAGCGAAAAAAGACGGGCGGTATCCGCACCGTATTTGGTAATCAAGGCATTCGGGTCGACAACGTTGCCCTTTGACTTGCTCATTTTGGCACCATCTTTAATGACCATGCCCTGGGTCAGCAGATTGGTAAACGGTTCATCAGCGGAAGTATGCCCCAGATCACGCATGACTTTGGTAAAGAAGCGGGCATACAGCAGGTGCAGAACGGCATGCTCGATGCCGCCGATATACTGGTCTACGGACATCCAGTAGTCAACGGAGTCTCGATCAAGTATTCCGTCTTTAAAATCGGGGCAGCAGTAGCGGAGGAAATACCAGGATGACTGGACGAACGTATCCATGGTGTCTGTTTCACGCCGGGCTGCTTTGCCGCACTTGGGACAGGTACAGTTCACAAAGGATTCCATCTGGGCCAGCGGACTCCCCCCTTCTCCACTGAAGGCAACATCCCGGGGCAGCACAACCGGCAGATCCTTTTCCGGCACCGGCACAACGCCGCAGTCGTCGCAGTAAACAACCGGAATCGGGTTACCCCAGTAGCGCTGGCGGGAGATGCCCCAGTCCCTGAGACGGAAATTGACGGTTTTTGTCCCCTGTCCCTGTGATTGCAGAAAATCAGCTATTGACTCTTTTGCATCACTGCTCTGCATACCGTTGAACTGGCCTGAATTAGCCATAATTCCCGCCTCGGTATACGCTTCAGTCATACTGGCCGGATCAAGGGTCACTCCGGCAGGCTGAATAACAACCACCAGCGGCAGGTCATATTTTTTGGCAAACTCAAAATCGCGCTGGTCGTGGGTCGGCACCGCCATAACAGCGCCGGTACCGTAATCCATCAGCACAAAGTTGGCCAGAAAGATCGGCATACGGGAACCGGTCAGCGGGTTTACGCAGTATGAGCCGGTAAAAACGCCCTCTTTTTCAAAATCATCGGCGGTGCGTTTGACACGGTCTGTTTTTCTGATTTTATCGATAAAAGCGACTACAGCGTCCTTCTGCCCTGCTGTTGCCAGTTCCAGGGCACGGGGATGCTCCGGTGCCAGCGACATGAAGGTCGCACCAAAAACTGTATCCTGACGTGTGGTGAACACCCGGATGGCACCGGTTCCGTTTTCAACCGGAAAATCAATTTCACAGCCAAAGCTCTTGCCGATCCAGTTTCGCTGCATGACAAGCACGCGTTCCGGCCAGCCCGGAAGATTATACGTATTTTCAAGCAGTTCCTCGGCATAATCGGTTATCCGGAAAAACCACTGGTCGAGCTCTTTCAGATTAACGTCACTGTCACAGCGCCAGCAGCCGCCGTCTTCAACCTGCTCATTGGCAAGCACGGTTTCACATTTCGGGCACCAGTTGACAAAGGAGGTTTTCTTATAGGCCAGCCCTTTGGCAAACATTTCCAAGAATAATTTCTGCTCCCAGCGGTAATAGTCAACGTCGCAGGTGGCCAGTTCACGGTCCCAGTCGTAGGAGAAGCCCATTTTCTTAATCTGGTTACGCATGTAATCTATGTTTTCATAGGTCCAGGTTGCTGGATGGCTCTTGTTCTGGATCGCCGCATTTTCCGCCGGCATACCGAACGCATCCCATCCCATGGGGTGCATGACATTAAACCCCTTCATGCGCTTGAACCGGCCGACAACATCCCCAATGGAATAATTGCGCACATGCCCCATATGGATACGCCCTGATGGGTAGGGGAACATTTCAAGGAGGTAGTATTTCTGCTTGGTTTTGTCCGCAGTTACTTTGAATGTTTTTTCGTTTTCCCAGACAGCCTGCCACTTCTGTTCCACGTCTTTTGGTGAGTACTTCTGCTCCACGGTCGATTCCTTTCCCATGCCTCTATTATTTTTATGCTTCATCTCATTGTTTTGATCTGCACCGATGATACCGCTCATGCGCTGTCGGGTCTACGGTAAAATGCCCTAAAAACCGCACCGCTGAATTATTTCAGAAGCGATCTGCCCCAGCGGTACAGTGCGATCAACAACTCCGGTGGCCACCGCCTCTCGCGGCATTCCGTAGACCACGGCGGTATCCTCCGATTCGGCAATCACATACCCGCCCTGTTCCTTTACCGCCCTAACCCCCACGCTGCCGTCATTGCCCATACCGGTCAGTATAACCGCTGCCATCCGCCTGCCATACAGCGCTGCGCAGGATGTAAGCATGGCATCAACGGAGGGAATGTACCGGTCAGACTCCGAAGGAACGATAATTCGGGCTAGAATTTGATGGTCTCGTTCTTCAAAAACCATGTTCCTGCCACCGGGAGCGATCAACACCCTGCCGGGAAGAACAAGGTCTCCATCTTCGGCCTCCGTAATGTCAAAGGCCGAAGTTCGATTTAGTCGTTCGGCAAAAGCCTTGGTAAAGCCGGGCGGCATATGCTGGGAAACCACAACTGCAAAAGGGTATTTCTGTTCAAAAGCTGAAAAAATCTTCTGGAGCGCCGGCGGCCCCCCGGTTGACGTACCTATCGCCACAAGATCAATTAAATGATTACCACCCGCACCCGTAGACACCGGCGGCAACGGCTGTCCACTCCCTGATTCCGGTATGTTGCCCCCTGTTTGAGAAAAAGCATGACCGGTTTGTTTAAGCGCCAGTACTTGAAGTATTTTTTTATGGAGTTCTGCTTTAATAGAAAGCAGGTCAAGAGAAGCGGTCCCAGTCGGCTTCGGCACAAAATCAAGGGCTCCGAGTTCCAGTGCCCTGAATACTTTATCTGCAGAACTAAGGGCACTGACGACAATCACCGGCAGGGAAAAACGTACCGTCAGGATTCGCAGCAGTGTAAATCCATCCATTTTAGGCATTTCCAGATCCAGCGTTACCAGGTCCGGTTTGAGGGCGATAACCTTCTGAATCCCCTCTTCACCGTTTATCGCATACCCCACAACTTCTACAAAGGGAAGCTCCTCCAGCATGTGGGTAATGGTTCGGCGGCTGAACGCTGAGTCATCAACGACAACGATCCGGATCTTGTTCATGCGGCACCGCCCTGGCTGAACGACTCAGGTTTTTGATAAATCATGTCGTTGAGGAAGTGCCTGAGCGTGAACGCTGTAGGTATATTCATAAGTGATTCGGAGTGCCCCAATAACAGGAACCCGCCACCCTGCAAATCAGAATAAAACAGATCAATGGCACGCTTTTTTGCGGACTGATCAAAATAGATCATCACATTACGACAAAAAATAATATCAACCGCTCCGATATCCGAGTGGCGATTCTCATCGAAAATATTGAAATTCCGTATAGTTACCATCTTCCGGATGGAGTCCTTCACCACAAAACCATCTTCATGCAAAAGAAAGAAGCGCTTCAGATCCTGCTCCGTTGTTGCCCGAAAAGAAGATTTACCATACAGGGCGCGCTGTGCGTGCTGCAGCACTTTCTGGCTGATATCAGTGCCGATTATCTCTATATCCCATCCGGCAAGCTCTGGAATACCACTCAACAGCATCGCAATGGTATAGGGCTCTTCACCGGTGGAACAGCCGGCGCTCCAGATCCGCAAGGAGCGGTTTCCGAGTGCAGTTTTTTTGGTGATCAGTTCAGGTATCACTTCTTCGGAAAAGGCCTTGAGCTGAAACGGTTCACGAAAGAAATACGTTTCATTATTCGTAAGAACATCCATTATAACAAGAAGTTCCTGCTCTTTACCTTGGAGGTGTTGTATATATCGGCAGTACTCTTGAAAGGTTGGCAGATCCAGATCAGTCAATCGACCGGACAACCGTTTTTCCAGGATATACTTTGAGTCCGGGGCAAAATGAATGCCGTACTGTGCGTAAATACAATCACGCAACAACCGGAATTCATCGTCGGACATGCAGCGGTAATGTGTCTTTGCTACCATGTTAATAACCACGTATCATGAAAATGTGAACATGCTGTCACCGGTTACCGGTCCAATTCGTCCCGAAACATTGCCGTGCAAGCGTCTGTTTCCTGGTTATCAGAAAAAATCCCGCTGCCATTGCCAAGAAGGGAATCAACGTCCAGGATCATAATGACACGGCCATCTGTTTGGCACACTCCCAGGAGAAACTCTACTCCGGCACCGGAAACGATTGGTAACGGAGGAGTTATATCAGTGACCGGTACGGTTATAACCTCTAAAACGTCGTCAACCGCCAGAGCAAGCAGTTGCTTCGCCAGAGCTACAATCAGCAGTTTTCCTTCAACGGCCTTCCCTCCGGCAGCCATCCCGAAGCGTTCCCGCATATTCATCACCGGGATAACGGAACCGCGCTGTGTAATAACCCCTTCCAAAAGTGTCGAGGCACAGGGAAGCGGAGACCGCTCCGGAGAAACAATAATCTCGCGTATCCGCATGATATCGACAGCAAACAGACGACCGCCAAGGGTGAACGTGGCAAACTGAATATGGGTTACCGCTTCTTCCATGCCGTCTCCATGTCAGTACAGGTTGATATCAGTAATGGTATCCAGATTCAGTATGATCATCAACCTGCCCCCTGCACGACCGAGGCCGCGCACAAAGTCACGGTCAACCCCGTCAAGCACCACAGGCGCCTCTTCAATCGAAGCAGCCGGTACCTGAACAACCTGCAATACTTCATCAACCAGCAGGCCGCTTACGGCACTGCCGATTCTGACAACAATTATCCGCTCCATGCCGACAGGCAAGCTACTTTCGAGACCCAACCGCACCCGCAGGTCAATAACCGGAAGTATGGTGCCCCGGAGTGAAATAACTCCGGAAATAAAAAGCGGGGCACGGGGAATCTCGGTGGTTTCCCGTGGTTTGATGATTTCTTTGATATCCATGATATTGATGCCATAAATTTCATGGGACACCCGTACAGAAAGAAATTCCAGAGAGGATTCACCAGAGGAACCTGTGGCTCTTTCAGCACGAAAAGCCCCGCTGTCGCACCCCGCAGCCTTTCTGCCGGCCAGAATTGCTTCCAGCGGAGTGCCTGAACGCTCCCGAAACTGCAGATCGTTCAAAACCGGCGCAGCATCTGCGCACAGAAAAGCCTCCAGAACGGGTGACTCAACCGCACTGACAGCCGTTTTGCTCTCTGCCGCTGCTGATGACGGAGCAACCAACGTGTCACCGCACGACTCCCTCAGCATCTGCAAAGACTGTTTTCTGATTTTCGCAAGATCCATAAAGCAGCAACCTACAACATCATTTCATCTTTAATTTCGTTGATTATTGTCGAATCGATCAGGGCCACATCGCTGCCATAGGCAACCAGCAGAGCATTGGTAGCCAGAGAATTAATTTTCCTCGGTACACCACCGCTCAGCTCAAAGATGCGCTGTACAGCATCAGGTGTGAACAGACCGGGGGAGCCGCCGGCGGTTTCAAGCCGAAAATCCAGATATTCCATGATCTCAACCAGGGATAACGGCTTCAGGTGATAGTGCAGCGAAATGCGCTGCCGTAACGGTTCAAAACGGCTTGATGCAATCATGGGACGTAATTCCGGCTGTCCCATAATGACGACGCCGAGCAAATTGCTGTCATCAAGCTGAAAATTGGTCAGCAGCCTGATCTCATCAAAAACTTCGGCATCGGTGATCATCTGGGCTTCATCGACCACCAGAACCGGACAGATGTCCCGTTGGTTCAGGGCATATACAGCCGTCTGGATCTGGTCAATGAGAATGTCTTTGGCATCTGCCGGCTGTTCCACGTCAAGAACCCTGGCGATGGTCCGCAGGAATTCCACCGCATTCAGGCGCGGATTGATGATATAGCAAAAACGGTAACGGGGCCCGAGACGATCCATGAGCGCCCGGGACAACGTCGTTTTCCCGCAGCCGATGTCCCCGGTCAAAACAGCCAGTTCCCGCTCTTCAACGGCAAATTCAAGCCGGGTGAGCGCCTCCACATGGCCATGGCTCAAAAACAGAAAGCGGGGATCAGGGGTTTTACTGAACGGTTTTTCCCTAAGCCCAAAGTAGCGCTTGTACATATTGTCAGCCTCCCAAATGCATGGAATCCTGCACGATTCCAACTATGTCCAGCACAAGAATAGTGCGCTGATCTCCCAGATCCGCAGCGCCAGACACTCCCCTGAACCGCCTGAACGTTTCGCCCAGCGGTTTGGTTACGATATCCTGCTGGCAGACCAGATCGTCAACAGCTATCCCGAGACGTTTTTCCGCCGCTCCCACAACCACAACATAAAACTCCTCCGGCCGATCGCCACTGCGCCGAAGGTCGAAATAGTGCTCAAGCCGCAACAACGGCAGTGTGGCGCCACGCAGCTGCACAACTTCAGTGCGCTCTACAGTTGTGACGTCGGTGTCCGTCATGATAACCGATTCAAGTACGGACGTGATCGGTAGCGCATAGATCCTGCCGCAGCAACGGACAACGAGGGCCCTGATAATCGCCAGAGTAATCGGCAGGGTTAGTGTGAAGCGGGTTCCCTCCCCTTTTCTCGTCTCAATATCTACCCGCCCGGAAAGTGCCGAAATGTTGTTTTTCACCACATCCATGCCGACACCACGCCCGGAAAATTCGCTGACAGTTTCGTTGGTAGAAAATCCGGGAAGGAAAATATAATCAAGGGCATCCTGATCAGACACCGCATACACATCATTCACCAGCCCCGTTTGCAGGGCTCTTTCCCGTACCTTCGCGATATCGATGCCGCCGCCGTCATCCTCTATTTCGATAACAACGTGATTACCTTTTTGACGGGAAGAAATTCTGATGGTGCCTCTTTCTTTTTTCCCCAGTAACGCCCGTACACTCCCGGATTCAATGCCGTGGTCTATGGCGTTGCGAACGATATGCATCATCGGGTCGGACAGATCTTCAACAATCAGTTTGTCCAGTTCCGTATCGGCACCGATAAATTTAAGATCAATCTGTTTGCCCTGTTCACGGGAAATTTTCCGGACGATCCTGGACATCTTTTCGTACAGCTGCCCGACCGGAACCATGCGGATTTCCATGACCCCTTTCTGCAGATCAGCCAGCTTGCGTTCCAGCCCTTTAGCAGCCCTGCCGAGCTCGGAGGCGCTGCGCGAAGGGCCTTCGCTGCTTATCCGGGCGGTAACATCAGCAATGGCAGAATTGGCAAGCACAAGATCACCGACAATATTCATCAGTTCATCCAGTTTGGCGATGTCAACGCGAACGGTTCTGCTCATGCTTTTTGCAGTGAGCTGCGTTTCATCGGGAGCTGGTGTCAGGAAGTCGGCACAAACGGGAGCTCTGTCATCTACAGCGGCGGCAGGAGCAGCCAGAGTAACTGCGGGGATAAGCAGGGAAACAGAAACATTTTCACGTTCAAGATCAGCCTGTAGTTCTTGATGGGAGCGAGTTGACCCAAAGAGAATTTCAAAATCGATGGCGGTCTCAACATTCTCCCCGACGCCGGGCAGAGTACTGATAACTTCGCCACGCGCTTTCAGCAGAACCGTTATATCCGTCAGTTCGGTATCGAAGGTGTCAAGGGTGAGAGATGCGTGAACAGTGAAGAGTGCACGCCCTTTGGCAATATTGTCATTCAGGCGATGCTCTTCGTATTCCGTCAGTGCAGTACGTATATGGGCAGGTAGCTCAGCAGCGCCGGGAGAAGCAGTACCGGCCTGATGTTCCGGCGGTGCAAGACAGGCATTGATTCTGGACACACACACAGCAATTTCCTGCGTCATGTCTTTGTCTTCTCTTGAAGCAAGCGCTCTGACAGTAGCGGTCAATACCTCATGTGACAGGAACAGTACTGTTATGAGGTGTGGGGAAAGATTCAGTTTTCCGAGCCTCAATCGGTCTAGCAGGTTTTCCATATTATGCGCAAGTTCAGCGACACCGTCAAAATTGAACATGCCTGCCAACCCCTTTAGGGAATGGGCCCCCCGAAAGATGGAGTTGAGCAGATCTGGATCAAACTCACTACGCTCGGCAGCGTCTGCAAGATCAGCCAATTCGGAGCCGAGATGCTCGACAATCTCCTCAGCCTCAGCAAGGAAATCCTGAACAGCTTTTGTATGGGTAGCGGCCGGTTCACTCATGGCAAAAGTATCTCATGCCCCTGATGCGGAGTTGGATTCAAGTACCGATCAATCAAAATTCCCAGTGCGGCAGGAGAAAACGGCTTGGCCACGAACTCATTCACTCCGAGCTGTTTTCCTTTTTCGAGGTATACAGCGCTCCCTTCCGAGGAAATGATGAAAACAGGGATGCTTTTATACAGTGGATTGGCGCGGACATAACTGATCAGCTCAAGTCCGTTGATGTGGGGCATATTGATATCGGTCAGAATCAGGTCCACGTGACCCCGGGGGAGAAGGCGAAGCGCCTCGAAACCGCTGGAAGCCTCAACAATCTGATAATCGCCCAGTCCCTTGACAATGGTAGCCAGCATGGTGCGTATGATCGCAGAGTCATCGACAATCAAAATGGTTTTAGTACTCACCGGGCATACCTCCCAACTGCTGATATTCCATAAAATCCGGATTGCGCCTTGGAACTATTAAAAGTCCCCCCGCCCTTTGCGGGAGGGGAAGCTAACAGCAAAGTTTGGGCGGACATAACTGATAAATATTTGCTTTTACAGAGTACTAGCGGCAGTACGTGCTATTTTGCCGGACGATCTGAACCCGCTTTACGAGAAGTGTCCGTCTTGTCTCTCCCCCGGAACATAAGCCGCAGGGGTACACCATCAAAACCAAAAGCTTCGCGGAACTTGTTTATCAGATAGCGTTCGTACGAATAGTGAATATTCTCCGGCTGATTGGTGAAAATAACAAAAGACGGGGGGCGTGTCGCAACCTGGGTAGCAAAGTAGAATTTTACCCGACGACCGTGAGACAGAGGGGCATGGTGAGCCTCAATGGCATCGGTAAACACATGGACGAGTTCCGAAGTGGTGACGCGGCGGCAATACTGCTCCATGACTTCATCAACGGTCGCGATGATCTTGCCGGTGCGCTGGCCGCTCGTGGCGGAAACACAGACAATCGGCGCATAGGCCAGATATTTGAAACCATCCCGTATTTTGGCGATGTAAACCCCGAGAGTGGTGTTGTCCTTCTCAAGCAGATCCCACTTATTGATGACAAATACACACCCTTTGCCGGCTTCATGAATGTACCCGGCAATGCGCTCATCCTGCTCGGTCACCCCTTCTTCAGCATTGATCACCATCAGGACTACATCAGCCCGCTCGATACTGCGCAGGGCATCACAGACACTGTATTTTTCAAGCTTTTCTGTGGTTTTCCCCTTGCGGCGGATACCGGCGGTATCAATCAACACATACGGTTTTTTGTTACAGCTGAACGGTGTGTCAACCGAGTCCCGGGTCGTTCCAGCGGTCGGGTTGGCCACAACCCGCTCAAAGCCAAGCAGCCGGTTGACGAGCGAGGATTTACCCACATTGGGGCGCCCCACCACAGCGATGCGGGTGATGTTTTCTTCCGTTTCTTCGACCGGGGAAGGTGGAAATACATCGAGAACGTGTTCGACCAGATCGATGACGCCCCGGTTATGTTCGGCAGAAATGGTGAACAGCTCCCCGATCCCGAGGGAATAGAATTCAGCCGATTCATTCTCCAGCTTTTCGCCGTCAACCTTGTTGACCACGAAAAAAACCGGTTTTTTGACGCGCCGCAACATTTCGGCCACCTCAATATCAGCCGGTGTCAAGCCGCTCCTGGCGTCCATCATGAAGATGATGACATCAGCCTCTTCGATGGCCAGTTTTGATTGCTCACGCATTTGCTGCAACAGGCGATCTTCAGTTACCGGTTCAAAACCGCCGGTATCAATAAGTATGAACGGCTTTTCAAAACGGGTAATGTTGGCGTAGTTCCGGTCGCGGGTAACGCCGGGGGTGTCATCGACAATCGCTCGGCGATGACCGAGGAGGCGGTTGAAGAGGGTGGATTTGCCCACATTGGGACGTCCGACAATAGCTACTAAAGGTTTCATTCGTATCCCAGTTCTCTTAATTTAGACGGACGTTCGCTCCAGTTTTCAACCACTTTAACGAACAGTTCCAGGTATATCCTGGTGTCAAGCAGGCGCTCTATATCCTGTCGCGCCTGACTGCCGATTTTTTTCAGCATTTCACCTTTGGCGCCGATGATGATCCCCTTCTGGGTATCCCGTTCCAGCATAATGGCCGCAGAAATGGCGATCACGCCATTTTCCCGCTCAATAAAACTTTCCACCACAACCGCTGTTGAATAGGGTACTTCGTCACGCGTCAGGCGGAAAACCTTTTCCCGGATCATCTCTGCCACAATAAACTTTTCCGGCATATCGGTCAGGATGTCATCGGGAAACATCGCATCCCCTTCCGGAAGATAGCCGCTGACCACCGCGACCAGATGATCAACACCGTCGTTACGCCCTGCTGATACGGGAATGATTTCTTTGAACGGGTAAAGAGCCGCCCAGTCGGATATTTTTTTCAACACCAGATTTTTGTCTGCCAGCAGATCAATCTTGTTGATAACTAGGACAACTGGAACAAAAACTTTTTTCAGGACGTCCTGAATAAAGTCAGGATCTGCAGAGGATGTTGCTTCAACAACGAGCAGCAACAGGTCGACGCCGCTGACGGCAGAACGGGCCGCGTCAACCATGCTTTTGTTCAGGCGGGAGCGCCCGCTGTGGATACCGGGGGTATCGATAAAGACAATCTGACCACCGGGAATATTGTGAATACCCTGAATCCGGTTGCGGGTCGTCTGCGGCTTATCGGAGGTAATGACAATCTTTTCACCGATAATACTGTTCAGAAGAGTTGACTTGCCCACATTGGGCCGGCCGATAATTGAAACGAAACCAGAAGTAAACTTGTTGTTTTTCATTTTGTTATACACCAATCCTTCATTATTTACTTTTTGATCCATACATCACGCAGGGTGACGATGCGGTTGAATACTGGTGAACCGGGGCGTGAGTCCTTCGGGTCAGGCCGGAAATATCCCTGACGCTCAAACTGGTAGCGGGTTTCGGTTTCCGCTCCCGCCAGAAACGCTTCCAGTTTGCAGTCAGACAGGGTTTCCACTGAGTGCGGATTGAGAAACTGCCGGTAATCTGCGCCCCCCCGGTCCGGGTTGGGATCGCTGAACAGACGGTCGAACAGCCGTACCTCGGCAGTAACGGCATGGGCGGCAGAAACCCAATGAATAACTCCCTTGACCTTCCGGCCGTCTGCGGTATGTATTCCCTCGCGTGATGCGGGATCGTAGTCGCCATGCAGTTCCAAAACAGTGCCGTCATCATCCTTGACGACTCCGGTGCAGGAGATAATGTAGCCACAGCGGAGCTTGACCTCACCGCCGACCGTCAGGCGGTGGAAGCCTTTGCTCGGCACCTCCATGAAGTCATCGCTGTCGATCCACAGTTCACGGGAAAAGTTGATGGAGCGGCTTCCCATCTCCGGCTTCTGGGGGTGATTTGGAGCCTGAAACTGTTCGGTCTGACCTGCCGGATAATTATCAATTACCAGTTTTATGGGGCGCAGCACCGCCATGGCCCGGGGAGCCGCATCGTTCAGGTCAGCACGGACACACTCCTCCAGAATGGCAACATCAATCCACGAATCACTCCGGCCGACTCCAATCATCTCGCAAAACGCCCGCACCGCTTCCGGCGTGTAGCCGCGCCGTCTGATGCCGGCCAGTGTCGGCATGCGGGGATCGTCCCAACCGCTGACAATGCCAAGCTGCACCAGTTCCTGCAGCTTCCGCTTGCTCATCACTGTGTAGGTAAGGTTCAACCGGGCAAATTCATATTGCCGTGGACGCGCAGGAACCGGCAGATTATCCAGAAACCATTCATACAGCGGCTTGTGGGACTCAAATTCCAGCGTGCAGATGGAGTGGGTTATCTGCTCTATGGCATCAGTCTGCCCATGGGCAAAGTCGTACATGGGGTAGATTTTCCAGGCATCGCCCACGTGCGGATGGGGGGCGTGGATAATGCGGTACAGTACCGGATCACGCAGATTGATGTTCGGCGCTGCCATGTCAATTTTTGCGCGCAGAACGCGGGAGCCATCGGGAAATTCCCCGGCACGCATACGGCCAAACAGATCAAGGTTTTCTTCAACGGAACGGGTACGGTACGGGCTTTCAGTCCCCGCTTCCGTCAGAGTACCCCGATAGGCCCGGATCTGCTCGGCATTCAGGTCCTCAACGTACGCTTTCCCCTGCTCAATCAGATACACCGCCCAGCGGTACAGCTGCTCAAAGTTGTCAGAGGCATAGTGCAGGTGCTCACCCCAGTCAAAACCGAGCCAGCGGACGTTTTCCTTGATGGAGTCGATGTATTCCTGTTCTTCCTTGGCCGGGTTCGTATCATCAAAGCGGAGGTGACAGCGCCCGCCGAAATCACGCGCCAGGCCGAAATTGATGCAGATCGACTTGGCGTGTCCGATATGCAGATAGCCGTTCGGTTCCGGTGGAAAACGGGTCACGATGCCGCTGTGCTTGCCGCTCTTAAGATCCTCATCAATAATTGTGCGGAGAAAATTATTACTGCCGGGTGCAGCCTGTTCAACATTGGTCATGATAACCCCTTGAAATTATGATCACAACTCGCCCAGAAGCGAGTTAGGGTATGCCTTGGTAATTCTGACGTCCACAAACCTTCCGATCAGTGAACTGTCGCCGCTGAAGTTGACAATGCGGCCGATGTCACCCTTGCCGGACACCTGCCCCGGAAGTTTCCCCTCACCTTCAACCAGAACGGACATTGTGCTGCCGATATACGTGTGGCTGATTTCACGGGTAATGCGCCGTTGAAGGTCCATCAAACGATCGAGGCGCGCCATTTTTTCGGCTCGCGGCAGGTCATCTGCCAGATCTGCCGCCCTGGTGCCGGGACGCGGCGAATAGACAAAGGAAAACAGGTCGATGTAGCGCACCTCCTCCATCAGAGAAAGGGTCTGTTCAAAATCGGCGGGACTCTCGCCCGGAAAACCGACGATGATATCACCGGTAAACACCATATCGGGACGGATCGCCCTGAGCTTGTGCACCTTATCCAGGTAAGAATCGCGGGTATAACCGCGCCCCATCGCCTTCAAAACAGAATCGCTGCCGGACTGGGCCGGCAGATGCATCTGTCCGCTCAGCTTCGGTACATCCCCAAAACAGGCAATCAGTTCATCGGACATGTCTTTCGGGTGCGACGTGGTAAAACGGATGCGCTGAATCCCGTCAACATCCGCCACCTGGCGGATCAAGTCGGCAAAGGTAGGTTCGTTATCGCTTTTCAAACCGTAGGAGTTGACGTTCTGACCAAGCAGGATAACCTCCCTGACCCCCTCATGGGCAAGTTGTCTGACTTCATGGAGAATATCCGCCGAACGACGGCTGATCTCGCGCCCGCGCACAAAGGGAACGATGCAGTACGAGCAGAAGTTGTCGCACCCCTGCATGACCGTGACAAAGCGCGACAGGCGTGATTCGCCCTTTATGGAGGGAAACAGATCCAGGCGCTGATCGTTATCAATGAACGTTGTTTCGGAACGACGCTCGCCCCGTTCTGCCCCCCGCACCATATCCGGGAGCAGATGAAGGTTGTGGGTACCGATCACCAGATCGAGATACGGAAGCTTGCGCAGCAGTTCCTCTCCCTCCTGCTGGGCCACACAGCCGCCTACCGCAATAATCTGCTGCTTGCCGTCCCGCTTGTAGATACGCAGATTGGCCAGCCGCCGGTACACTTTTTCTTCCGCGCCGCCCCTCACACTGCAGGTATTGAGCAGGATCATGTCGGCTGCAGAGGGTTCGTTCGTCGGAGCGTAGCCAAGATCGGCCAGCATGGAGACAATCCGTTCCGAATCGTTCACATTCATCTGGCAGCCAAATGTTTCTATGTAAAGGAGTTTATCTAACATGGTCGATCGGTTTTTATACGCGACGGAAGCCGGTAAAGTCAATTGAATTGGCTCATTTTACGGTATAATTCGTGCTGTGTCGGTTTGATCCGTACCTTGACAAACCGCCCGTTCGGAACGTATTCTCCGCACATACATTTTTACAAACAGGACGGGGACCGGATGGTAATAGACTGGAACGACATAGACACCGTCCTTCTCGACATGGACGGCACAATTCTCGATCGTCATTTTGATGATCATTTCTGGCTGGAGCATGTGCCGAAACGGTGGAGTCAGCAGAATCACACAACACTAGAGCAAGCCAAGGAGCATCTGTACCGGCTGTTCCGCAGTCAGGAGAACACACTCAACTGGACTGACCTTGATTACTGGTCAGATCGCCTCAAACTCGACATTCCGGTGCTTAAGCAGGAAGTTGAGCATCTGATAGCCGTACATCCCCATGTTATCGAATTTCTGCTGTTTGCGAAATATGCCGGTAAAGCGGTCTGGTTGGTGACCAACGCCCATTCCAAAACCCTTGACTTAAAGATGAAAAACACTCGCATCGGTCCGTATTTTGACGGGACCATCTCTGCACACCAGGTCGGTCTGCCGAAAGAGGACGTGCGCTTCTGGGGAAAACTGCAGAAATTTATTACCTACGATCCGGAGCGGACCCTGCTGGGAGAAGATAGTGAAACCAACCTGAAAACGGCACAAACATTTTTAATCCGCTATCTGGTCTACATCAGCCGCTACAGTTCCAGAATTGAACCGCGCAGCTCCAATCATTTTCCCACAATAGACTACTTCAACAGACTGATCCCGGAGAAAGGGAGCAGCTGCATAACGATCCCATCCTGACTCTTCAAACAAACAGGCGACCGGCCGCACTGTGCGCGCCGATCGCCTGTTTTAATCCCCGTAACAAGAACATACTTACATTCTGCGCAACAAGGTCCTGAACTTTTCGAGTTTTGCAGCACCTTCTTCAATCAACTGAATCAGGTCTTTACGGGCTCCGCCCGCAACATCCTTCCCCTTTTCCAGTAAATCGTCGGTCTTTTCGCCAATTGTTTCAACAAGGTTTGACACGTTTGACGCAAGATCATCAACAACTTCATCGGCCCGGTGACGGACTTTTTTAGAATAACGGAGAATATCTTTCCGTGTACTGCTTCCCGATTGAGGGGCAAACAGCAGTGCCAGTCCGGCCCCGATAACTCCACCGGCAAATACCAGTAACGCTGCGGCGGCAATTTTCTTATCTCTTTCCTCCATACACAGCCTCCTTTTGAATGTAGTTATTAGCATCATACCGGAAACTGACTGTATGGCAAGCCCCTTGCCGCTTTATTTTTCTGTATGACCCATGGTATAAGCTTGAGCAAAGTTATCGTAAATACTAACAAGGACACCCACATGAATAAAAATATCTATGATGTTCTGATAATAGGCGGAGGTCCGGCCGGTCTTTCTACCGCCTATCTTTGCAACAAGCACGGCCTTTCCTATATTGTTCTTGAATCAGGAAAAGCCATTTTCCAGGGGATAGCCAACACCTATCCCGAAGGCAAACTGGTGTATGCATCAAAGCCCAAAGATGCGCCGGAACCGTTCATGGTTGACGAATTGCGCCCGCCGGACAAGCCGGTGACGGTGGAAAGTTATCTTCAGTACGTGCAGCATTTTGTCCAGCACGAAAATCTTCTGGTCCAGACTGAAGTGGATTTTGAGGATATCAAGGATGAGCGGGACGGGCATACGGTTGTCACTTCCAAGGGTAATTTCAAGGGCAAAAAAGTTGTCCTTTGTTTCGGCAGCAACATTCCGCGCGAACTTTCCGTGTACGGCGACGCCAAGATGGTTGCCAAAAATGTCGATGATGCCGGCAAATATGTCGGCATAAAAACACTGGTAATCGGCGGCGGCAATACCGCTGCTGACGTAATCATCAATATCCTGAAGGCCAAGCGTGAGGCCAACGACACCAATCCGGTCTACTGGGCGCATAAGGCGGAAACGTTTGACGTCAATAAGGAAACTGCGCAACGCCTGGGGGAAGAGATCCTGCTGGGTGGCAATATCAGACTGTTGCCGGGGGCCATGCCCCGTATCGGGGAGGTGGATGATCAGGGTGTGGATCGTCTGGTTATCCGTATCAATGAGTTCAAACAGGAAGACGGTATTGACTTGTATCACGCCATGAGTTTCCCGATGCAAAATGTCATCGCCTGCATCGGCTCAGAAGGCCCGGTCCCCATATTCGACAAGCTAAACATCCAGAGTATCGCCTGTGCCTCCGGCGTATGCAAGATTGCCAAAGAGGGAGACCGTCTGATTCTGCTGTCTGCGGAATTTGAAAGTACACGGAAAGGGGTATACGTTATCGGCGGGGCGATTTCGCCGTCATACATGAAGATCAGCGGTGGATCCATTGCCGAGGAACGGCATCCCAACCTTATCTACACCGCTGTTAACGATGCATATCATGTTGTGGAAGCTATCCGGGCAAAACTCTCAACCTGATTACGGTATAACCGGTGCTGATCTCGTATACATAGCACCGCTGTTTTTTATTCAGATACCCTTGATTTTCGTGTACCCTGCCACTAGATTGAGAAGCATGCTGTTAGTAATTCAGATCACCCGTCATTTTTTTCAAGGAGACGCAAAAAATGAAGAGATACATTACTAAGGTTTTTATAGTGCTGGCCGCCGCGCTGTTTCTTTCTGCCACTGTCATGGAATTTGAAGCCCATGCCAGAGCTGGCAGTGGCAGCCGTTCCATGGGGAGTCGCGGTTCGCGGAGCAATTCGCGCCCTGCCAGTCCTTCTCCGCAGCCGGCACCTTCCCGGCCGCAGCAGGCTGCACCCTCCCCTGCATTCCAGCCTCCTGCTTCCGGCGGTTTTATGAGGAGTATGGCCGGTGGAATAGTCGGCGGGATGATCGGCGGCATGCTGTTCAGAAGTCTCGGTTTCAGCGGCATGGGCGGAGGCATGGGGGGCGGTGGCATTGGTCTTTTCGAAATTCTGCTTCTTGCCGGTATTGCGTACCTGATTTATCGCTACGTAAAAAACAGAAGAGCTGAAAGCACCACAAACACTTTTGAACCGGAGCCCTACCGGGGAGGAACGGTTACCCCGATTTCCCAAGGGTACCAGAATGCTCTTCCGGAAGTGGTGGATGTCGAAACCGGTCTGGGGCATATCCGCCAGTTTGACCAGTACTTTGACGAGAACCGGTATACCGATCTGGTCATGGACAACTTCTTCAAAATTCAGGGTGCCTGGATGAACCGCGACCTACAACCGGCGAACAACCTTCTCACTGATGAGATGCGTCGTGTTTTCCAGTCAGATATCGATACCCTGATCAGGGACAAAAAGATCAACCGGCTGGAAAACATCGCCGTGCGAAACGTTGAAATTGTTGAAGCGTGGCAGGAGTCAGGTCAGGATTACATCAATACCCTTATTTATGCGAATCTGCTTGACTATACGACCGATGAAGCCGGTGCCGTGCTGTCCGGTAGCAAGAGCGACCCGGTCAAATTTGAAGAATATTGGACCTTTACCCGTCCTGTCGGTAATAATCCCTGGAAACTTACGGCGATTGACCAAAAATAGATCGCTTCCTTCTTCCCCCGTTTCGGCCTGACCGGAACGGGGGAATCCTTCCTCTGTGCCCATACCGCCATGAAAACATCATGAAACCGCTCGACCTTGCATCTATCAATATTTCCGGTCTTAATCTGATCGAAGCAAGCGCCGGTACCGGCAAGACGTGGGCAATCGCCTCGCTCTACATCCTGCAGCTCCTGGAGAAAGAACTCCGCCCGGAGCAGATTCTCGTGGTGACCTACACAAAGGCTGCCACAGCTGAACTGCGAGAGCGGATCAGACGCAGGATCGCCACCACGCTTGACCTGTATTCCAGCGGCCGGCCGGCCGGTGATGATGCCCTTGAACAGATCCTGATGACGCACCGTCCCCAGAACGCCGCCCGTGCGAAACTACTGCTGACGAGGGCGCTGTATTCTTTTGACGAAGCCGCCATCTTTACTATTCATGGATTCTGCCAACGGGCGCTTCTGGAAAATACCTTTGAAAGCGGCTCCCTGTTCAATAGTGAAATGATCACCGACCAAAGTGCAATCGTTCACCAGGTCTGCAATGACTTCTGGCGTTCACAGGTACTGTCCCGGTCAAATGATTTTGTTGAACGCCTCGCGGCGGAGGGGTATACCCCGGAAAAACTGGCCAAACCGTTTGAGGGGCACTTCCAGAATCCAGATCTGATCATTCTGCCGAAGCCTGATCCGGTGCCGCTTGAACCGCTTGCCGTGGAGCGTGACAGAAGGTACCTCTCTGCCGGTACGCTCTGGAACAGTGAGCGAACGTCCATCGTCAAACAGCTGGAAGAAGCCCGCCTGAACCAGCAGAGTTACAAACCGGCACAGATTGAGGCAGCAGCCAGCTCTTTTGACGCCTGGACCGCCGGTGGCAATGCCGCGCTGCCGAACAGCAGACTTGAGTTTTTCTCTGCCCGGAAGATCGCAACAAAAACAACCAAAGCAACAACTCGTACTCCGAATCACCCCTTCTTTTCCGTGTGCCAGGAACTGCACGATATCCTGACTGAAATCGAGCACGCCTTTCAAGCTGATGTAATTTCCTGCCGGCATGACTTCAAAAAATGGATGGAACGGGAATTAAGCCTGCGCAAAAAACAGTTGAACCAGCGCGCGTTTGACGACCTCCTTCTTGATCTGTACCGTGCCCTTGAAGCGGATTCCGGGAAAGCCCTTGCCGACAAACTGCGACAGCGCTACCACGCCGCCTTGATTGATGAATTTCAGGATACGGATCCTCTCCAGTGGCACATTTTCCGCCATTTAGGGGCGGCCGAAGGGTATCCCCTGTTCCTGATCGGCGATCCCAAACAGGCGATCTACAGTTTTCGCGGGGCAGATGTCTACGCCTACCTGAATGCCGCCCGGAGCGTTCCACCTGGCAATACACATACTCTCGATACCAACTACCGTTCGGATTCCGCATTGGTGCACGCCGTTTCCTCCCTGTTTTCCGCCAACCCTGATCCATTTATGCACCGGCAGATCCCGTTTCACCCGGTCGGTTCCGGCCGTTCCGGTAATGACCGGCTGCTGATTGATGGAATTCCCGATATCCGGCCGCTGAACCTCTGGATCTACCCCCGCAGCGATGAATCAAAAAGCGTCGTAAAACCGGTCGCCATCCGCAGTATCGTCCGGGCGGTTGCCGAGGAAATTGCCCGTCTGCTCACACCGGAGGGTACAACTCTGGTTACTGCCAAACTGACACGCCCCCTGAAACCGGGGGATATCGCGGTGCTGGTAAAATCGCACAAGCAGGCGAACCGGGTTCAGGAAGCACTTCAGGTGCTCGGCATCCCGTCGGTGCAGCAGGGAAGCAGTACCATCTTTGAAACGGACGAAGCTCTTGATCTGCTCCGGATTCTGCGGGCAGCTGCAGAACCGCACCGTGAGGCGCTGGTTCGTGAGGCCCTGCTGACCGCCAGTTTCGGTATGAGTGCGGATGAAATTTATCGGTATGTTGAAAGTTCCGGCGAACACCCCGAATGGGAAACCTGGCTGCTCCGTTTCAGAAATCTGCATGCAACCGCTGTTTCCGGTGGAATTGTGCCGCTTGTATCACAACTGCTGGGACAGTGCGGGATGCGTAATCGCATCTTGACGCGCATGGGCGGAGAACGCTGCATGACCAACATTCTGCACTGCTGCGAATTGCTGCATCAGGTTGAGCAGGATCAGGGCAGGAATCTCGCCGGTCTGATCGTCTGGCTGGAGCGGAACATCGCTGCGCCGGACAGGAACGATGCAGCACTGCTCCGGCTTGAAACAGACGAAAACGCGGTACTGATTTCAACCATTCATGCCAGCAAAGGGCTGCAGTACCCGGTGGTATTCGTACCGTTCGCCTGGGATGTGCCAACGGGGAAAGCAGACCGGACACTGTTCCATACGGATGATGGTGATCTGGTGCTGGATCTAGCCGGTGATGAGGAGAACCGGCATCGAGCCGAAATTGAACGTAAGGCCGAGGCCGCCCGTCTGCTGTACGTCGCCATGACCCGGGCGGAGTTCCGCTGCTACACGGTTTGGGGAGGTATCAACGGTGCTGCTGAGTCGCCGCTTTACCGACTGCTGCACGGAACCCCTAACGGCACCAGCTTTTCAGCACTGAGCGACCATGCCATTCGTGATGCGGTACGGCTGCTGTTCCATGATGGCAGCAGCGGAATTTCCGTTGATATGATGCCGTTGGCAGTACCCTTCCCCCGGTATCAGACCTGTGTCCCGGCCGATACGCCCTACTCCCCCAAAACACTGAAGCATACGCCACGGGATGACTGGCATGTTACCAGCTTCAGCGGCATGACTTCCGGCACAGCACATATCTTTGAACCACAGGACCGGGACAGTACGGCTGCAGTTTCACCGGTTCCGGAGCAATCTTCCGATGGGTTGACAATTTTCCATTTTCCACGGGGGGCTAAAGCCGGGAGCTGCTTACATGATATTTTCGAGCTTCTTGATTTTTCCACGGTCAGCGCCGAGGCCATCCGTGCTGCTGCCACTGTTGCACTGTCCGGCAACGGATTTCATGAACAATGGCTCCCCTGCATCGGGAACATGGTGACTGATGTCGTCTCTGCGCAGATTATTCCGGATGCTCCGGACTTTAATCTGTCCCGGTTGAAAAAGGGGGAGTGGCAGAGTGAAATGGAATTTTATCTCCCGGTAAGGCAGCTGGCACCGGACATTCTGCATTCATTATTTGATGGTATGCTTGATGACGATCACTACGCGGAGTTCTACGAGGTGCTGAACCGCCTGGCGTTCCGCCAGAGCCGTGGCATGCTGCAGGGCTTTATTGATCTGGTGTTCAGCCACAACGGCCGATTCTATATCCTTGACTGGAAATCCAACCATCTCGGTATGACCGAGTCCGACTACAACCGGGAGATGATGCATGAATCCATGTGCCGCAGTTCCTATATCCTGCAGTATCACCTGTACACTCTGGCACTGGATCGATTGTTGAAATTGCGGTTACCCGGCTACAGGTATGAAGATCATTTCGGTGGGGTTTTGTACGTGTATCTGCGCGGCATTTCTGCCGGCTCTTCGCAGGAGGGGATCTACTTTGACCGGCCGCATCCGGAATTCATCCGACGGGCCGGTAAACTGATGCTGGAATAGTACCCTTTTCTGATCAACCCGCCGCCCATGCTGACGGACCGGTTATTTTTTCATGACGCCGTTAAGGGAAGCCAGCAGCTCTCCAATATCAACCTTGTGTACACCGGCGCCATGGCTCAGCGTTTCAATGTCCGCTATCTGACATTCATAACAGTCAAGGTGATACTGCCTGAAAACAGGGAGGGTTTCCGGGTGCTGTGCGATGATGTCGGCAATTATCATTTCCTGGGTAATCATGGTGCACCTCTCAGTGAAGGTTTTTCGTGATTCTGTTGTCGTTATTTTGCCACCAGTCCATATTTCTGCCGTAGTGCTGTTTTCACTTCCAGCGGCACAAACTTGTCGATATCTCCGCTAAGGGAGCAGACCTCCTTAACAATGGACGAAGACAGGTAGCCGTACTGCAGGGACGTCATCATAAACAGCGTCTCGATCTCTTGACCAATGCAGCTGTTCATCTGGGCGATCTGAAATTCGTACTCAAAATCGGAGATTGCCCGAAGGCCGCGAATGATGACGTGGGCTCCACGAGAGGCAACGTAATCAATCAGCAGCCCCCCAAACGTATCCACAGTGACCCGTTCCTCCCCTTTGAGAACATCCTGAATCAGCCCGACCCGCTCATCAGTCGTAAACAGCGCATTTTTCTGAGAGTTTTTGGCCACAGCGACGATGATTTCGTCAAAAATAGCCAGACCGCGCCTGATTATATCAAGGTGACCATATGTAATCGGATCGAACGATCCGGGATATACGGCAATTTTTTTCATTATCCCCCCTGGGTAAATAATTCAATAGCTGTCTCACCATACACACGCCGATCAATACAGTGTAGCGTACCACACGTTTCTGGCAACCGGATGCGTGCGGAACACTCCGCCACCAGTATAGATTCTGGTGCCAGTAAAGCTGTTGAATCTACCGTTTCAAATATACGCTGATACAATCCCGATTCATAGGGGGGATCGAAAAAAACAAGATTAAACCGCCGATTCCGCCCCGCCAGTAGTTGCAGCCCCTTTACCGCGTCCATCAGAATAACTTCAGACCGGTCTTGGCAGCGTGTCACCAGGAGATTTTTTTCCAGTATCACCTTGACGGACGGATTGTTTTCAATAAAGCAGCAGGATCGGGCGCCTCGACTGAGCGCCTCAATACCCAGGCTCCCGGTGCCGGCACAGATATCAAGCACCTGAAGGTCCGTAAAATCAAGGCGACTTTCCAGAATATTGAAAAGAGCTTCTTTAACGCGATCCGATGTCGGCCTGGTAGTCACGCCAACCGGCGCGGTTAACTTTCTGCCACGACAGGTTCCTGAAATGACACGCATACAAACGGAGTCCTCAAACGCTTTTTCGGGAAATTAGCGCGTTTATCATTATTGATCAAGTTGGGGGAGTTTACCGTACTTTTGCATCAGAATCAAAGAATCTCAAGCAGCCGCTTGATAATTTTCCGGTCGTAGGCGTACGGATATCTGCAGCAGAGCAACCTTCCACGCTTGACTTTCGTCACGGCAGTGCTTAACTCAAAGGTAGGAACTATTTTAATCATTCCGGGAGCGCTATCATGGACTTCAATAAACTTACGCAAAAATCACAGGAAGCGGTTACCGAAGCACAGAACAAGGCCGTTTCGTACGGTCACGTCGAAGTGGACTGCGAACATCTTCTCTGGGCGCTGTTGAATCAGCCGGATGGCTTGGTGCCCCGTCTGCTGCAGCGTATGGATGTACATCCGGATGCCGTAATAAAGCAGGTGGAGTCAGAACTGGATCGTAAAACCAGGGTCTCCGGTCCCGGCGCAGAGGTGGGTAAGGTGTACCTTTCCCAGCGGCTTTCGCGCATTCTGGTGGCTGCCGAGAATGAAGCCAAACGGCTTAAGGATGAATATGTTTCGGTGGAACACCTGTTCATGGCATTGCTGGCTGAGGGAGACAAGGCCCCGTCCGGGCGGATTCTCAAGCAGGCCGGTGTCAGCCACGAGCGGTTTTTAAAAACTTTAACCGATGTACGGGGCAGTCAGCGGGTACAAAGCGCTAATCCTGAAGCGACCTACGAGGCGCTGGAGAAATACGGCCGCGATCTGGTGAAAATGGCGCGCAATGACAAGCTTGATCCGGTCATCGGGCGGGATGAAGAGGTGCGCCGGGTGATCCGCGTACTGTCCCGCAAAACCAAAAACAATCCGGTACTGATCGGTGAGCCGGGTGTCGGTAAAACTGCAATTGTTGAAGGGTTGGCCCAGCGCATTGTGCGGGGGGACGTACCGGAAGGGCTAAAGGATAAGACCGTTTTTGCTCTGGATATGGGCGCCCTGGTGGCCGGTGCCAAATACCGCGGCGAATTTGAGGAACGCCTGAAAGCGGTACTGAACGAGATCAAGGAGGCCGAAGGTCGGATTATCCTTTTTATCGATGAACTGCACACCATCGTCGGGGCCGGTAAAGCCGAGGGCTCCATGGATGCGGGCAATATGCTGAAACCGATGCTTGCCCGTGGTGAATTGCACTGTATCGGTGCCACCACCCTTGATGAATACCGCCTGCACATCGAAAAGGATGCCGCGCTTGAGCGCCGTTTTCAGCCGGTACTTGTGGAGCAGCCGACGGTGGAAGATACGGTTTCGATCCTTCGAGGGCTGCGGGAGCGTTTTGAAATTCATCACGGCGTCAGAATCCAGGATAATGCCCTGGTAGCTGCAGCGACGCTTTCAAATCGCTATATTACCGAGCGGTTTCTCCCGGACAAAGCTATTGACCTGGTTGATGAAGCGTGTGCCATGCTCAGAACTGAAATCGATTCGCTGCCATCGGAACTTGATACGATTTCACGCCGGGTGATGCAGTTGGAGATTGAAGAGGTCGCCCTGAAGAAAGAGAAGGACAAAGCGAGCATTGAAAGGCTGGAAGCACTGCGTAAGGATCTGGCGGAGGAACGGGAAAAAGCCTTGTCCATGCGGGAACGCTACGATTCCGAAAAAATCGCCATCCAGCGGGTTAATGTTTTGCGAGAACAGATTGAGCGGACCCGACGTGAAATTGAGCAGGCAGAACGGACAAGTAATCTCGAACAGGCATCCCGGCTCAAGTATTCCGAGCTTCCTGGCCTTGAAGCCGCGCTCAAGGCTGAAGAAAAAATTATGAATCAGAAACAGGGAGTACAGAAACTCCTGCGGGAAGAGGTAACAGAAGATGAAATCGCTGAAATAGTGGCTCATTGGACCGGAATACCGGTACTGCGCCTGGTGGAAGGAGAACGGGAAAAACTGCTTCGACTTGAAGATATCCTGCATCAGCGGGTGATCGGACAGGATGAGGCGGTGCAACTGGTGTCCGATGCCGTACTCCGGGCACGTTCAGGGATCAAGGACCCGCGCCGTCCGATCGGGTCATTCATCTTCCTCGGCCCCACCGGTGTCGGTAAAACTGAGTTGGCGCGAACACTGGCAGAGGCGTTGTTCGATTCCGAAGATAACATGGTGCGGATCGATATGTCCGAATACATGGAGAAATTTGCCGTTTCACGTCTGGTGGGAGCGCCCCCCGGATACGTCGGCTATGACGAGGGGGGGCAACTCACCGAGGCGGTCAGGCGTAAGCCCTACTGCGTGTTGCTGTTCGATGAAATTGAGAAAGCCCACCCGGATGTATTCAACATCCTGCTTCAGATTCTTGATGATGGCCGGGTAACCGACAGCCATGGCCGAACGGTCAGCTTCAAGAATACGGTTATCATCATGACCTCCAACATCGGCTCGGCCTATCTGCTGGAAGGTATTACCGCCAGGGGGGATATCAAGGAAGATGCCCGCAAAAGCGTCATGAATGAGCTGAAAGCCGGGTTCCGGCCGGAATTCCTGAACCGGGTAGATGATATCGTACTGTTCAAGCCTCTGCATATCGATGAAATCATAAAAATAGCTGATCTGCTGGCCGGACAGCTCAAGCTTCGCTTGAAAGAGCAGCGCATAACACTCCAAATAAGCAAGGAAGCACTCGGCTTTATAGCCAAGGCCGGTTATGACCCGGTCTACGGAGCCCGGCCACTCAAGCGCTATCTGCAGCGTGAACTGGAAACCCGCGTTGCCCGGGCAATTATTGGCGGAGACGTTGTTGAGGGGGGAACGTTGACGGTGGACCTTGTGGATGGAGCACTCAGCATAAAATAATTGAGCATCAAAAAAGGGCCCTCGCAAGTGAGGGCCCTTTTTTGATGCAACAGATCAGCGAAACGAACGTTAGTTGGCCAGATCCTGAACCCCTTGGTAGATAATATCGAACAGTTCGGCGATATACTCCTCGGCAATACAGGAGAAGGCGATACGCAGGTCGGTTTTGTTAATGGAGATGGCACCGACCCCGTACTTGTCAAGCAGATGGACGCGCAGTTTTTCGGCATCCACCGTTTTCAGTTTCAGGCACATGAAATAGCCGGAATTGAACGGATAATAATCCCAGGCGGTGCCGTATTTTCCACTGTTGAGTACCTGCTTTGTTTTCAGGGCGCGCCCTTTCATGACCTGGAACTTCTCTTCCTTCTGGGCCAAGAAATTGGGTGAGCGGAGCGCCTCAATAACAAATGTCTGGGATGGGTGCGGACAGTTGGAAATGCGGGCGCGAATGATACCCATAGTCTTTTTCTCAAGGGCTGTGATTACCGGTGTATTTTCGAATGTGTTGCCGTCAGCAAAGGTGATGAAACCGGTACGGAAACCCCAGACGAATTCCTCTTTTGTGGCACCGTCAAGCTTGACAGCAAGAATGCGCGGGTGGAGGTTGGCAAGTTTGCCGAACAGGGATTCCTTTAGGCTTTCTTCGTAAAAGAGACCGAAATAGGCGTCGTCGGCAATAACAACAATGTTGCAGCCGGCTTCGGCCACTTCTTTAATTGCCGCCACCAGCGCATCCCCTTCTGCAACGGTCGGCGTGTAACCGCTGGGATTGTTGGGGAAGTTGAGAAGAACGACGGCTTTACCCTTCTCTGCGGCGCTGCTTTTCAGCGCAGCCTTAAAGGCGTCAACATCATAGCCGCCTGCGGCAGTGAACGTGGTATGCTTTTTTACGATCGCGCCGCTGCAGGTGCCAAAAGTCAGATTGTAGTTACCCCAGAGCATATCGGGGAGAATCAGATGATCGCCCTTGTCGATAAACAGATCCGAGACAATGGAAAGGCCGTGGGTAAGAGCATTGGTGACGATGGGGTTACTGATGTGCTTACCCTGCTGGCTCGGATTTTCCCGAAGCATTTTATCACGCCACAGGGCGCGCAGCTCCGGCTTTCCGGCGGGGGGTGCATAGGGGTAAATGTCTTTGGGATCAAAAGCGGACAACTTATCCTGGATGCACTGAAGGAACATCGGTCCGCCGTTTTCGGTCGCTATACCGATAGTGGCATTGAACTTATGTGCCTTGTCCTTGGCTTCAGCCGACTGGGTCAAAATACCTTTGGGAAAGAAAAGGTTCTTTCCGAGATCGGACAGCATTTCCAAAACGTGCGGATTGTGCTGGGCAAGCAGTTCGTTAAGTTCTACGGCTAACGGATTCATCAATTCCCTCCTGGAGTTTTATGACACAAAAAGTGTCGGATACAGCGTTGCTGATGAAGAAAAAGGAGATGTAGTAGAACAACACCGCTCCAGTTTTGTCAATAGTAAATAGTTGCCATCCGGCTACGGCGACTTACCGGTGATGTCCTACTTTCGTACAAAAATTTCCCTGGCAAGGTTCGAATCGATGGCAAACTCCGAATAGCCAACCTTGAAAATATACGACGGATACGCTTGTGTCAGAATAATCCGGTTGCCCGGCAGAACGCCCATGGCCATCAGCTTCTGCATTTTTTTGTTATCATCAGTCTGGATATAAGCGATTTCCCCCTCCTGCCCCGACTTGAATTCCGTTAACGGCACAACCCCCAGATCTCCGTCAGCACGGGCCTGATGGCAGCATTCCCCCGGAGGTATGGGATTGCCGTGGGGACAGGTTGTGGGATGATTGAGCATGGTGCAGATTTTGACATCTACCCCCTCGTTTAAAAGGTGCTCAAACTGGCAGGCTTTATAATCGCCGTCCTCACCCCGGATATTGAGAACATCCATCATCAGTCGTTCCGCAAGACGGTGGCGGCGGATAGTCATTCGTCCTTCATCCCTCCCCTCCGGCCTGAAGTACACCATCCCCCCCCTGATTTCAATCAAAGCCCGCTCAGTAAGCTCGCGATAGGCAGGGTCATCAAGAGCGATTCCGGTGCCCTCGGGATCCAGGGCAGACAATTTGCTTTCTTCAACTGCGATCCAGAGCGCTTCAAGAATTTCTTCGGCATTATCAGATAGTTTCATTTGGAATCTCCCTTATCAGTGAATATGGAACGGATAGTTTTGAAAAAATGCGGTTCGAGCGGATTCTTGTAATTGCAGCGCGGGCAGTGTATGGAGTGGCACCCGCCGGGACATCCGCCACACCCCTGTTTACCGTCACTTTCGTCAAATTCATAACTGCAGAATCCGCATTTCATAGGATATACCTTTTCCTTCACAGGAGACCGGTCAGCAGCAGAAACTGATTCAGCACATACCCGCTGCCAAAAGCCAACAGACTGACAAACAGGCCGATCGCCCCCGCCACCTTCCAGCCACGTTCTTTCTTCATGACCAGGAACTGGGCCACGCAGGGGATAAACAGGGTCAAAGTTACGGCGGCAACCGTTAACTGGCGGGCATCCAACAGCCCCTGTGTCTGCAGATCATACAATCCCGCAGCGCCGTAATCACGCCGAAAAAACCCGAAAATAAATGCTACTGCGGCTTCTTTTGGTAGACCGATGGATGCCATAACAGGGGTCATGGCGCTCACTGCGGTTGCAAAGAATCCGGTTATCTTGCCGAGCCAGAGCAGAACCGAAGCGATAACGAACAGCGGCAGAATCTCAAGAAAATACCACTGCATACGGGTGTAGGTTTTTGTCAGGACGTTGGATAGTTGCGGCAGCCGCATGGGGGGGAGCTCCATGTAGAACATGGGCGCTTCACCCGGCATAATCCTGGCTGCCAGAAAACCGACCAGTATAAAAATCAGCAGCAGAAATACACTCCAGACCGCCAGGGCGCCAGGTGCCTTGGCAAGCAGAGCGATTATCACACCAAGCTGCGCCGAACAGGGGATCGCCAATGCCAGGAGGAGTGTCGCGATGATCCGCTCCCGCACCGTTTCCAGCGTACGGGTCACCATGGTCGCCATGGTATCACAGCCAAAACCGAGAACCATCGGAATAACCGCTCGTCCGGTGAGACCGAAGTGTTTGAATAGCCGGTCAACCAGCAGGGCCAGACGGGGGAAATAACCGGTATCCTCAAGAAACGAGAAGAAAATGAAAAAAGTCGCCACAATCGGTAGAATGATGCCGACAGCATAGCGGATACCGAGGGTGATGATGCCGTATTCGCCGACAAACAACTCCTGGATGATTTCCCAGGGAATCAGCCCCTTCACGACGGTAACCATCCAAGGGTTGATTCTTTCAACAAAGAGCTGCTTCTCCAGCAGATCAACCACCGTGCCGGCTCCAAATTCACCGACAAATTTGTAGAGACCGAAATAAAGCACCACCAGTAGCATCGGAATGCCGGTCAACGGGCGCACCGACCAGTTGGAGAGACGCTCCGACAGCGTAATGACCCGTTTTTCAGGCGGGACAAAAACACCGTCGATGATCTTTTTAACTGCTGAGTTGCGCTGCAGTGACAGATCAAGATGGAACGATTCGCGCCGCTCAAAAGCTTTTTCACGTACTTTTTCGGCCAGAACCGCGTATCCCTCCCCCTCGCGGTGCCGCACCAGTTCAGTGATTTCCTCGTCCTGCTGCAGCAGCAGAACAGCAAGAGAGCGATGGGACAGCAGATATTCACCTGCCATCAGGCCGGTCACTTCGCTGATATCATGTTCAAGGAGGCGGTTGTAGGGAAAACAGCGAGATCCGTTCGGTTGACTGTCATAGGAACTGATAGCAGCACGGATCTCATCCAGACCGCGTTTTCGTGCGGTGGCGGCACCGATAACCGGAATACCAAGACGCTGCTCCAGAAGTTTCAGATCAATGGTCAACCCCATCCTGTCAGCTTCGTCCATGATATTGACGATCAGAATAACCGGCAGATTGGCCTCAATCAGTTGAAGGGTCATGGCCAGCATCCGCTCCAGGTTGCGGGCATCAAGTACGTGCAGTACAATATCCGGCGTTTCGTGCAGCAGAATTTCGCGGGCAACACGCTCTTCCTCGGTAATGGTATGGATCGAGTACATTCCGGGAGTATCAATTACCTGCCACGCCTGACCATGTATCACCGCATTACCACGGGAAACCTCTACAGAAGTACCCGGATAATTGGAAACCGTAACGTATGAACCGGTAAGAACGTTGAAGAGCACACTTTTCCCGACGTTGGGATTACCGACCAAAGCCAGTTTTTTCGCGCCTGTTACACTCTTGAGATTTTCTGATCCATCACTGCAGCATGTTGCCATAAAATGCATCCTTTTATGCTTTTGAAAATCATTTTCATTTAGTCAGCAAAAAAAACCGATTCAGGTGGGAGTAACCGGTATGCCAGGAATTAGATGCGACAGGTAGAGCACAATCCGTATATCTCAAGTTTGTGACTTCGTATAAAGAAGCCGTGACGCAGAGCGATGTCCTTCTGTAGATTCTCAATGGTTTCATCTTCAAACTCAATGATCGCGTTACAGCCGGTACAGACCAGATGGTCGTGATGCTCCCCGGCCACAACATGTTCATAGCGGGTCTGGCCGTCATGCAGCAGGATCTCACGTGCCAGTCCGGACTCGGCAAAGAGCTTGAGCGTACGATACACCGTGGCCTGACCGATACCCGGATTGCTTGATTTTACTTTAAGGTAGAGTTCTTCGACGCTGATATGCTGATGAGTGGAGAGAAAAATATCGAGGATGATATCTCGCTGGCGGGTGGAACGAAGTCCTTTTGCAGCGGCAAAACTGTTAAATGCCTTCTTCTTCTCAAGTATCATGCGCCCTCCTTATTGAACTTGATTATCAATATAAAGAGGGCGCGGCAAATATACAAGAGAAAATTTTAGAAAATAATACTCCTTTGTCTTATTTGGCAGTAAGCAGGTGCCGCCCCACCCAGTTCCGGGCAAACTGATACGCGGTCCTGCCGCACCGCTTGCTTTTTTCATGGGACCACTGAATTGCATCCCGTTCTATTTCGCTGCTCCAGTTGATATGCACCTTGCGTAGCGAGCATTCTTTTTCAACATTCAGGCGAACTGCATCCAGGTAGCGATCCTGGGAAAAGGCATAGAAGGCAACCCAGATGCCGAAACGGTCGGAAAGAGAAACTTTCTCTTCCATCGCTTCGCTCTGCTGAAGCTCTCCTTTGACAAACTTGCCCCCAAGGTGGTCGGACTCATATTCCGGCAACAGGTGACGACGGTTGGAGGTCACATAGATGAGAACATTTTCCGGCGCTGAATATACCGAACCGTCAAGAGCACTTTTCAGCATTTTGTAGCTCAATTCGCCGACTTCGAAGGTGAGGTCGTCGCACAACAGGATAAACCGGTACGGCTGGTTCTCAACGGCAGTGAATATTTCGGACAGGTAGATCAGGTCTTCCTTCTCAACCTGGATGAAACGGAGCCCCTGCGGGGAAAATTCATTCAGCAGCGCCTTGACCAAGGAGGACTTCCCTGATCCACGAGAACCCCAGAGCAGGGCATTATTTGCCGGCAGCCCAGCCAGAAATTGGCGGGTGTTATTTACCATGACCTCTTTCTGGTCTTCTACGCCGAGCAGTTCACTCAAAATCGTGGTATCGGTGACACGAACCGGCTCCAGATAGCCAGAAAAGGAGTGCCGTCGCCAGTTTGCAGCGGGGCAGTGCGCCCAGTCAATCGGAGCAACCGCTTTAGGAAGAAGCATTTCTACAGAACTCAGTACACGTTCAAGTCGTGCAACAACATCAGGTTTCAAGTTAAACATTGTTCAGATTCTCTCTTTTTATAGAAATTCCGCTAACTATCCGGTAAAAGGAACAAAAATGCGGTGCAACTGTATACGTCATACGGTTGTACGGTGTCAAACAAAAATCCGGAATGAAACTTTTGTTGCTATTTACATTACTTTTTATATAAAAAGGACGGGCAGATCATATTTACCGTAAAGACACCTGTATACCGGATGTTCCTGGAGACCTATGAAAATCATTGATTCTATAAGCCGAAATGGCCAATTCATCTCACTTGAATATTTCCCGCCAAAAACGCGCGAGGATTGGCCGACCTTTTTTCAGACCGTGCAACGCCTTGCTCAACTGAAGCCTTTGTTTGCTTCGGTGACTTACGGCGCCGGGGGGAGCACCAACGCAGATTCCCTTGAAATAGTTACGCGTCTGCAAAATGAATACGGCCTGGAAACCATGGCCCACCTGACCTGTATCGGTTCAACTGAGGGAGAAATCGAACAGTTCCTGAAAGATCTGACCGCTGCAGGAGTTGCAAACGTCCTGGCGTTACGTGGGGATTTACCCATTGATGGAACAGCCGCTCCTTCCCCGGACTCTTCCCTGAAGCATGCTTCCGACCTGGTCAGCATGATCCGCTCTTCTTTCCCCGGAGTCGGCATCGGTGTAGCCGGCTATCCTGAGGTTCATCCAGAAGCGGTCACCCCGGATGCTGACCTATCCTTTCTGAAGCTCAAATTGGAAACCGGCGCAGACTTTGCGGTGACACAACTGTTTTTTGACAACAGTCTGTACCATGATTTTGTGAAGCGGGCGCACGCAGCGGGGATTACCAAGCCGATTCTACCCGGAATCCTGCCGGTTGTCAGCCTGAAGGTCATTAAAAGAATTGTGTCGCTGTGCGGGGCATCCATACCGGCAGATTTTATGGCAGAGTTGGAAAAAGCTGATCAGGCGGGGGGAGCGGCGGCGGTGCAAAAAGTCGGTATTGCCCATGCCCGGCGCCAGGTTCAGGAACTCCTGGACGCCGGAGTTCAAGGCGTACACATCTACACACTGAATCGGGCTGATGCTATTTTGGAACTGCTGGACGGGGTGGCACCGCGATAGTCGCCCCCTGTTTCTTTTTTCTTTTTTTGGGGGGAACAGTTGCCGGCTCGCGGCTGGTGCGGCGATACCCGCAGTCACCGGGGAGCCAGCGCAGGGTTTGGACGAGTTCAGGAGTCAGCTTTACACAGCTCGGATTGATTTCAAAACGACGATTATAAATCTTGCAGCGGCGGGTAACCACATCAAGAAAACGGCAGGCGGTCTGGGTGTAGAAAATCGCGCCCCGCTCATTCTCAAATTTTTCAAAACAGCAGCGTCCGCACTGCCGGCAGCGGCTGTCCCACCCTTGATCTGCTGAGTCGTTATCACCCATACCTATTTTTTACTCTTCTGACTTCTGGCCAGCAACATTTCACCTAACGTTCCCATCCCTTTTGGAGCGGTGTCAGCCTGCCGGCGAAACTCGGTCAGCGAATCTTCCTCCTCTGCAGCGGCACGGGCAGGACCGGCCAGAGCCAGCGATATACGGCGGCTGCTCCGATCAATACTCTCTATTTTGACTTCAATCTGCTCCCCTTCTTTAACGACTTCCCGTGGATGATTGATGCGCTTACCTGAACCGAGCTTCGAGATGTGAAGCAGGCCGTCAACCCCATCGCCCAGAGTCACAAAAGCTCCAAAGGTATCCAGGCGGACCACCGTCCCCGCATGAAACGATCCTTCAGGAAATTTGGCCGGCACCAACTCCCACGGGTCTGCCAGAGTGTCCTTGAGGCTGAGGGAAATTCGATCTTTGTCAGTGTCTATTGACTTGATGACCACTTTCAATTGTTGGCCGACACTCAATACGTCACGCACGTCTTTGACCCGGCTCCACCCGATTTCTGAAATTGGAATCAGTCCTTCAAGCCCGCCAATATCAATAAACGCACCATAATCCTGAAGAGAGGTAACCGTTCCGCTGACCATCATTCCGACACTGATGCCAGCCTGAGCCTCTTCCTTCAAGCGGCGCTGCTCCTCTTCAAGGAGAGTGCGGCGGGAAACAACAATGTTCCGGCCGTTTTCCGCATATTCGCTGATTAGGAAGGTCAGCCGCGTGCCGATCAGCGCTTCGGGGTTTTCAACTCTCCGGAGAGCGATCTGGGAATATGGGCAGAAGGCACGGACAGACCCCGCGAGTTTTATGTCATACCCCCCTTTGATCTCTTTTTCCACGACCCCTTCTACCGGCACCCGTGCCTGCCATGCCTGCTCCAGTTGGGTGCTGCCGGAAGCGCCACCACCGATTTTCGTGGTGAAGCGCATTTCGCCATGGCTCGAAGAGAGGAAATAGGCGGTTATGGCGTCACCTTCTTTCACGGTGAGATTGCCATCCATGTCGAGCAGTTCCTTCCGCTCAATTACCCCCTCCCCCTTCTGGCCGGTGTCCATAAACACCCATTCAGTGCCGATTTTCAGAACTTTTCCGGTCAGTTTCTGCCCCGGCTCCAGCCAGTTCCTTCCCTTTGAAGTACTTTGTTCAAACAGTTCGGCAAAACTGCCATCCTCACTGTCTTCTGTTTCTTCAATAACGTCATCTTCAAGATCATTTGTGATTATCATGGGTGGTTCACTCCTTAAAACAAGTATTGGCTTCGGGACTATACCATAACTGATTTGATAAGCAATTGACTATGGTGCCTGCGGTAAATTCGCAAACAACAAATGTTCAGCTTTTTTCAGCCGCACACCTTGAAAACCGGCTTGGTTGTGATTATATTACACCCATCGTATTTCATCATACCGAAGGAGAAGCAGCCGACATGTCAAAAACCACCAAACAGTTCCAGACCGAAGTACAACAACTTCTCGATCTGGTGATCCACTCTCTCTATTCAAACAAGGATATTTTCCTCCGGGAACTGATTTCCAACGCTTCCGATGCTATTGATAAAGTTCGCTTTGAAGCCCATTCAGATGAAACCCTGCTTGAGGGGAACAGTGACTGGAAGATCAAGCTTGTACCGGACAAAGTGGCCGGGACTCTGGTTATCCGCGACAACGGTATCGGCATGACCATGGCAGAGGTGGAAGAGAATATCGGAACCATCGCCCGCTCCGGCACCAAAGCGTTCATGCAGTCGCTCAAGGAAAAAGCAGACAGCAACAACCCGGAACTGATCGGTCAGTTCGGCGTCGGCTTCTATGC
>CAINRC010000059.1 GCA_903852495.1 uncultured Geobacteraceae bacterium
ACAAAAAAGGCACCTCCGGGGAGATGCCTCTGGTTTGATGCTTTTGGTTTGGTTTTAAATTACCGCGCAGCGGTTTAGTTCAACAATGAATTATGTGCACATTTGCAGCTAGTTAAACGTTTATATGGTGGTTCAACTGACGCTGCATATGGCAGCATCATGTCTTAAATCGTTGTTGAAAATATCTTTAATAAATGGCATGATGAGATTGTGGTTGTTGTCAGATGACAACTATTGAAACCGTGGAGTTCTATTAATGCCGGATAGCTTGAATACATTACTTGAGTTGAACGGATATACATTCCGTTTGGATAAGGGATATTGGGTTAAGTTTGAGGCATATTTGGTCAAATCGACTGAACAAATCCCCCATGGTATTTCGTACTGCATTACTCTTCATGATCGTCACAACAGGCGTATAGTTGGATTTGATAACGCTCACGGCTATCCATCAAAGTCACGCAGAAAGAAATTTGGCTGCAGAAGAGTGACGTGGGACCACAAACATAATTGTGAAACTGTTTCCCTGTATGATTTCGAATCAGCAGTCCAACTGATTGAAGATTTTTGGGAAGAGGTCAGTAAGATTGTCTGAAGTTTGAATTAGGGGAATTGCCTGGGAGGTAGCGTATGACAACCAAGAGTATTAACGTAGGAATAATGTCTCGCGAGGAATTTAAACAGCGAACTATTGCTATTGCAAAGGGTGAATACAAACCTGAAAAAGACGAACCGAAAGTCTGGTTTGAATCTTTACAGTCATTTGCCCAAGTCTTGAGTGATGATAATCGGTTGTTGTTAAGAGTGATTGAAGAAAAGAACCCCAAGTCTCTTCGAGAATTAGGGGAGTTGACGGGGCGCAACAAAAGTAATTTATCGAGAACCTTACATACCATGGCCGGATACGGCATAATTGATCTCGTTAAACATCATGCCAGAGAAATTATGCCCTTGGTCAAAGCAAACCGCTTTAATCTTGAGCTGTGTGCGTAATACTTGAGTTAGGGATTACAGTGACAATGAAGTGAATTAAACGAGCTAACAAAGCAACGATAAGTGTTGCTTTGTTAGCTCGTTTGGTGTGCTTGGTAGCTCATGTTAATCTGTGTAATAATGCATGTATTATCAAGATATATATCCATACAATAACATTGTATGTTACTAAATCTCGGTATATATTTATATGTACCGAGATTTAGTAACGGATATACCTATGAAAACAGCTAGTACAAAGCAAAAAAAAGTCATTAAACTTCTGAAAAGCATGGGAATAATCCGTCCGCGTGACCTCGACGCGTTTAAAATTCCTCGTGAGTTGCTGCGGCGGCTCTGCCAAAGTGGCTTGGTCCAACGAGTTGGCCATGGCCTCTATCGTCTGCCAATACCGCCGATATCCGAATATTATACGCTGGCTGAGGTCTGCAAATCTGTTCCGGCGGGAGTTGTGTGTCTGCTTTCAGCGCTCCGCTTTCATGGGCTTACGACGCAGGCTCCGCATGAAGTCTGGATTGCTGTGGACAACAAGGGGTATGTGCCAAAGACAATGCTGCCGGTTCGTTTTGTACGTTTTTCCGGACCGGCACTAATTGATGGAGTTGTTGTGCATAAGGTTGAAGGTGTAAAAATAAAGATATACTGTCCAGCCAAAACAGTTGCAGACTGTTTCAAGTATCGCAATAAAATCGGGCTGGATGTTGCACTGGAGGCACTGCGGGAGTATATGCGTGCCGGAAACGGTAGTATTGACGAGCTGTGGCATTATGCAAAAATTTGCCGAGTGGGTGTAGTGATGAGACCATATCTGGAGGCAATGGCAATATGACGACAGGAAAGGGGCACAACGTTGCGGCGTCTATCCGACAACAGTTGCTTAATAGATCGCGGGAAAATCATGCCGATTTCAATCTGATATTGACCCGTTACGGGCTCGAACGTTTTCTTTACCGAATTGGGGCCTCTGCCTATCGAAATAGATTCATTCTGAAGGGGGCTATGTTGTTTCCACTTTGGGGAGTTGTAAACTTCAGGGGGACGCGCGACATTGACCTGCTTGGCTTTGGTGAAAGCGATATTAAAGCTTTGGAAGATGTTTTTCGTGAACTGTGCCAAGTCGCAGTTGAGGACGACGGAATCATCTTTGATAGGGATAGCGTCAAAGCTGAGGATATTCGTGATCAGTTGGAGTATGGTGGTACCCGGATGTGCTTTGCAGCTGATCTTTCAGGCGCGAAAATCAGTATGCAAGTCGATGTTGGCTTTGGTGATGCTGTCACGCCGGATGCTTGTGAAGCAGACTTTCCTACCATCCTTGACCAACCATCACCTCGCATGCGAGTATATCCCCCAGAAACGGTAGTTGCCGAAAAGTTTCATGCGATGGTGAAGTTCGGCATAGCAAACAGCCGCATGAAAGACTTCTATGACCTGTGGGTGATCAGTAGGATGTTTGATTTTGACGGTAATACTTTGGCAACTGCGCTTGATAGGACTTTTGAGAGGAGGGATACACCGCTTCCTTCCTCGGCACCGCTGGCTCTCACCGATGAGTTCTCTAAAGATACGCAGAAGATTCGCCAGTGGGGTGCCTTCTTGAACAGGTCTGGTTTGCAAGTCGATACTACCCTTACCGGTGTCACCGAGTTTATTGCGGGATTTATCATTCCACCTATTGAGTGCCGTAACCGCAGTGAAAAAAAAGACATGTCATGGCCAGCTGGTGGCCCTTGGCAAGAGGGCAAGTGTTCCTATCCTGATGCGGTGCCTCACTAATCTCAACTAAGGCAACTGAGGCAACTGAGGCAACTGAGGCGGATGAATGAAAACCGAATGGTCGTTGTGGAATAATAAATGTCAAAATATTTGCCTTCACTGTCGAGATGTCAGGTCAGGTTATGATCAATTATTGATATTTATATTTGGAGTTCTGTGCCTTAATACTGCGTACATCAACATTTTTTATAAGACTTTATATGCGATTTATGAAATAAAAACAAACTTAATTGAATGGATAACTTATCGATATTACACATTAATTGTTAATTTTAAATCACTTTATGTAATGTGCTTTTGTAACATTGCCAAGGTTGAAGTCGCGGGTTCGAATCCCGTTTCCCGCTCCAATAAATACACGGGCCAGGTCAAGTACCTGGCCCTTATTTTATGGGGATTCACAGCTTTTCTTCGTTACCTCCCACCTTCTCGAAAAAACAACTCCACACTAATTTAGTCAAATCTGTGCCTTATCTGTGCCTTAACTGTGCCTTAACATGCTGTTTATTCGTGAAAAACTACTGCAGCCGGTTGTGAAATTGAAAATGATTTCGTGCAGCGTTTTTTCTGAATAACAATTCTGTTTGACAGGGATGGCTTAATTTTGTATGGTAGTCATATGACTACCTATCACGGAATAGCTCAGAACGAACTCACTCAGCGCCAGCGCCAGGTACTGCAGTTCATCACTTCGTTCGCTGACAGTAACGGCTATCCACCGAGCCAGCGGGAAATAGCAGGGCACTTGAATGTGTCCGGTACGTTACCAGTAATGAAGCATCTCCATGCGTTGGAGCGTAAGGGTTATCTTAAGAGGGAGAACGTGAACCGTGGAATCACATTGAAGGTGCACGGTAACCGCCACATATCCTTACCGATTGTCGGAACAGTTCGTGCCGGCCAGCTCTCCACGGCTATTGAAGATATTCAAGGGTATTTTTCCGTCGATCAGATGGCGGTCAAGGGAGCAGATTGCTTCTTTTTGAAGGTAAGTGGTGATTCTATGATTACCGCCGGTATTTTAGATGGAGATCTGGCTATGGTTCGCCCACAGGCGGTCGCAGAGAATAAGGATATAGTTATTGCCATGCTTGAGGGTGAGGCAACGGTCAAGCGGTTCTACAAGGAACATGATCACATCCGTTTGCAGCCTGAAAATCCGACTATGAAGCCTATACGTATCTATCCTGAAGATGGTGACGTGATGATCGTCGGTAAAGTTATAGGTATTTACCGCAGTATGTAGAATCAATCGATGGTCAGAAATACAATAAAGAAAACGGAGGATCTCAATATGGAACCGATTACACTGTGCGGGTTAGTAATTGTCATGTTTGGATTATGGGTGGAATTTGAACACGCAGTAAAGGCAGTTGTAAGAGTAATCTGCAGAAGCAAACTCTTTACAGAAGCACTTTCAAGTTCACCAGTTCATAAGCCAGTTTATGTGAAGAGGCTGCCAACCTGTCTGGCCAAGGCATATTACGGTTGAGAGTGCCACCATGTGGATTATGCCAGACAAAGATTCCCTGTGTGGTGCGCATCCCTCATAAGGAAGGGGGCCCACCGACAGTCGTGCGGTCAGCGTGAAAGTGTAGGAGTGGCGTTGCGCCCCTTGTTCACCAGGGGAGTTCCGCCGCATCTGGTGCGGAGGTAGCGCAGTACGCCGGCGAATTGCGGGTAGACGACGAAGGCGGCATGCAGGGAGTAGAGCAGAGCGATGTAACGAGTGATCTGGTAACTCTTCATAAGACGCGGGACCCGCAAAAGCGGTTTAACGGCCACCGCCAAAGCCAGCAGGAAACCGGACAGCGGCCGCTGTAACAATAAACCGGCGAGCAGCAGTAAAAACGGGAGGAGCGCCGTTACGCTTACCCGCAGCAGCTCCCGAGCCCAAAGCCTCTCCGGGATTTTTAAATGCCGCAGACCGACCTCGGCGTAGGCGTGCCCGCTCCGGTACGCGCGCTTCCAATACTGGGCGAAGGTGGTCATATTCAGGTCGTGCAGCGTCATCGGCGCGGCGATCCTCCAGATGATCCACCCGGTGCGCCGCAACCGGGCGCTGAAGTCCGGTTCCTCCCCGGCGATCAGCAGATCGTCAAAACCACCTTCCGTAACCAGCGGTTCCCGGCGCGCCAAAAAATCCCCGCCGAAATACCGGCAGGGGCCCTGCTCGTAGTGCCACTCCACGGAAGCGATAACGTGATAGTTGTTTTTATCCGGCCAGCGCTCGCTCCGCTTTCCACAGACCGCCACTATTTTTTCATCGAACTGTTCCAAAGCTGTCTTCAGCCAATCCTTGTCCAGCAGGGTATCGGCATCCATAAACTGCACAAATGGCGCAGTGGCGGCAAACAGCCCGGCATTCCGCCCGCGTCCCGGAGTCGGATAGGTATCGTTCAGCTCTATCACCCGTACACCGGCTGCCAAGCCAATGGCGACACTGTCGTCGCTTGAACCGCCGTCCACGAAGGTGATGGTGAGCAGCTCTTGCGGGTAATCAGCAGCACGGATGGAGGCGATGCAGTCGGCCAGGTATTTTTTGACATTGATGCCGATGATGACGATGTCTATGTTCGGAGAAGTCGGGTTCATGAGGTTTGTGTGCCGGCATCAGTCGCCGGTTTCTTTTTTGGAATGAGCTTGGCCGGAATTCCGGCGGCAATATGGTCGTCCGGTACGTCCACCATCAGTACGGTATTGGCACCGATGTCCACGTTATTTCCGACGGTAATCCTCCCGAGCACCTTGGCGCCGGTACCGATATTAACGTTGTTGCCGAGTTGCGGAGCACAGGGGTCATCAACCCGCTTCAGGCCCACCGTGACCCCGTTGCGGATGATGCAGTCATCACCGAACTTCGCAAATCCGCTGACGATTATGTCGCCGAAATGGTCGATGCGGAAGTTTCTGCCAACCGGGACTTCACATGGCATTTCAACCCCGGTCAAAATCTGTACCACCTTAAAAAGGAACTTGTAGAGCAGCGAGAATGGCTTGCGGAGTAGACCGCTGCCGATCGTGTAGCGCCAACGCCCAAGGCGGTAAACCAGCATCACCCAATAGCCCTGACGCCCCCAGTCGTAAAAGTGAGTGCGCAGATCGCGTTTGATGTTCAAACGAAGGTTACGGTCTTCGTTGATAATGCGGTTCTGCAGCGCCTCGCGGGGAAGCCCGTCGGTCGTACTGTCGATCGGTGCATCCAGCGGATTGACCCGTTCCGGCGGCGGAGCCGGCATTCCTGAACCGGCCAGTTCCTTTCCGTACCCATCCCTTTCAAGTGTTGCCATAATAAGCTCCATGGTCTGGGCTGCGTCCTCCCGTTTAGCCCGAGCCTGCCCGCCACCCTTGATCCTGTTTTTCAGCCTGATGACACTCTTCCAGAACAACTCCACTCCTGCGGCCAGCAGCACCTTCAGCAGGCCATAGTTGGCGCGGTAATAGCGAAATTCGCTCTGCACCCGCAGATAGGTCAACTGACGCCCCGCCTTCGTCACTTTACCGGTGGACTCGGAGCTCTGCCCCCCCAGATGGATACATTTGGCGTACGGATAGAAAACCACCGGCCAACCAGCTTTGGCTGATTTCAGGCAAAATTCGATCTCCTCGTAATACAGGAAGTAGCGCCCCTCATTCAGCAGGCCGACAGCGTCGAAAACTTCGCGGCGTACCAGGAAAAATGCCCCGGGAACCCAGCCGACGATCTTCTCGGTTGAGTGATCCCACCAGGTGTAGTCCGGTCCGCCCAGCAGCGGAGAATGTTTGAATTTGTTGGCAATACCGGAAATAACCAGAAACTTGGTCCAGGGGGAAGGGAGCATCCGCGCCGACGGCTGCAGTTTGTCATCCTCTCCCACCAGCTTGACACCGAGGATGCCCCACTTCGGGTTTTCCTCCATCCCCTTCAGCGTGGCGAACAGGGTATCGGGGAAAAGGTAGGCATCGGAGTTGAGCAGAAGCAGGAAGCGCCCCTTCGCTACACGGATACCAACATTATTGCCGCCGGCAAAACCGAGATTTCTCTCCGTGCAGAGCAGGGTCGCCTGGGGAAATTCCGCCGCCACCATGGCCGCTGAATCATCACGGGAAGCGTTATCGACGACGATAACCTCCATATCCAGACCGGTGCCGTACTCGTAGACTCTTTTAAGGCACTCACGGGTGACGTCGCGGGTGTTGAAGCTGACGACGATTACGGAGAGAAGCAGGGAGGGGGTGTGGATTATTTCGCTCATGGGTAGAGCCCCGCAGGCGGCGCCGGTATTTTCTCCAGCCGCGTGCCTATCTTCAGCTTTTCAAACTGCCAGGCGTGTAGCGATTCGCGGAAGCCGGGCTCTTCGTAGCGCTGCATTCCCTCCAGCATCGCCTTGAAATAACCGCAGATGATGCCGAGCCCGCCGATGATGAACGGCTTTTCCGCCATACGATAAACCCCCATGGGAACGATATACACGGGGTGAGTCCCCATGAAATACTGGCCACGTCCCCAGCGCATACGACCGTGCCAGATCCCCTGATGGGACGAGCCCATCAACCGTTTATGGATGATGGCCAGTTTCGGGTTGCGAACGCTGCGGGTGCGCCAACCGGTGATGCGGGCTTTGTGATAGGCGATGCCGTCCCAGTGTACCTGCCGCACAAAGCCGCCGATCCCTTCAAAACACTCCCGGCGGTAGAAGTTGACCATCCCGGCCACCATCTCGTCGCTGGCTCGTTCCTCCACCAGTCCACCGTCGGCCTCTATGAAAATCTTGCCGCTTGCCGAACCGAGCTGCGGATCCTTCTCGAAATATTCGACCAGGGTGGAGAAGTACTCCGGACCTATCTCAATGTCGCCATCCATTTTGCAGATGTAATCGTACTCTTTAGTTTCGATCTGATCGTAGCCGAAGTAAAATGCCTCGACCACCCCCGGACCGACCGCCCGCACACCGCGATCCTGACGCTTTATGACCCTGATCCAGGGATGCTCGCGGGAGGCCCGCTCGGCAATGGCATAGGTCTCATCGGTCGATCCATCATCAACCAGCAGCCATTCCACCGGTTTCAACTTTTGGGCAACGAGGGAATCTATGGTTCCCTGGAGATATTCCGCTTCATCGCGCACCGGGGCGACGATGACGATACGCCTTCCTGCCGTTTCACTCATGGGTGTGATCCTGTCAAAATAGATTTGAATAACGTGGCCAGTATTTCTGCGTTTACCTGTTCCGAAAATTCTTCGGCAACCTTCCGCATGCCGCCTTCACTGCAGCGGGAACGTAATTCGGCCGAATCCAGTAATCGTGCAATTGCCCCGGACAAGGAATGGGGATCGGCCGGCGGCACGATCAGGCCGGAGACTTCATTTTCGATCAGTTCCGGTATGGCGGAAACCGTCGTGGAGATCACCGGGACACCGGCAGCCATGGCCTCCATCAGCGCCACGGGGATACCGTCCATGTCGCCGTTTGAGTCGATGCGGCAGGGAAGCACGAACTGATTCAGCCCGGCAAGCCACCCCGGGACCGCGTCATTAGCAACCGGCCCGAGAAAGGTGATCAGTCCACCGACACCTTCCTGCTCTGCCTGCTTCAGCAGTGACGCTTTAAGCGGACCGTCCCCGGCGATCTCGACGCGGAAAACCTTCCCGCTCCTGGCCAGAATACCGGCGGCGGCAACCAGGGTGTCAAAACCCTTTTTTTCAACCAGTCGGCCGAGGGATCCTATGACCGGCGGCAAGTCTGGCATTTCGCCCATTCTGCGATCAAACCGCCCAACATCAACCCCGCACCGCACAATGGCAATTTTTGCCCCGTCAGCGCCCTGCGAAACCAGAAAGCGGCGGTTGTATTCCGAAATCGTCATGGCCCATGCGGCCCGGGCAACCTTCTCCTTCAGCAGCCAGCCCCGCTCGAACAGGTCGTTGGCGTGGGAGGTAAAGCTGAAGGTTATTCCGGCAAGTCGTGCCGCATACATGGCGATATCGGTGGGAACGTGAGCGAAGTGTACATGCAGGTGCCGACAGCCGTACGCTTCCAGAATCCGGGCGAGCCGGGCGGCGGCCAGGAAACGGTAGAACAGGCCGGCGGCGGCGCGGCTGAAAAACCCCAGCGTCGCCATGTCCCCCAGCAGCATGACTGCCGTGGTAACATAACGGATCGGATGGCGCAGCTTGCAGACCACAGCGGCAGCCAGGAAAGAGGCGGCTCCCAGCGGATAGAGCAGAACCGTCTCCGCCGCCAGCGCACGGGCACACTCCTCCGTTGCCGGAGATGCGGGGGGGTGCACGGAGAGCGGCAGCACATCGAATCCCTTTTCCCGCAGAGCAAGAATTTCGTGGTAGACAAAAGTGGCGGACAGTGCCGGTATCTCCGGTGCCAGATAGGCGATACGCTCTTTTGTTTTCAAGGTTTTCCTCCGGATCCGTTTCGCACCAGACGGGGACGCTTATGGAAAGGGCGGTCGAGATCAATGGAGATGTCATCGTTCAGTATCAGGCCGCGACGGTTCTTTCCCTCTCCGTACGTCCCCCAGTGGGCTTCGCACAGGCCGACTCCCCCAGGGCCCCATTCTTTTTCCGCCTCGGCGATCAGCCGGTCGTCCTGAAGCAGCAGAATACCGCCAGGGCTGACCTGAACATCAATCTTCACCCATTGGCGCATGGGAAATGGAACGCCGGAAATCCTTTTATAGATGCCTTTGCTGAAAACCGGAACATGGAATAGAACCAGTCGGTTCTCCCCCTGCTCAAAGCCGAGGTTGACGCCGAACAGATCTTTCCAGTCCATTTTATTGCTGTACGTGGCGAAACTGAACCAGCCGCGCTCCGGTGACGGAGGGATATCGGCCCAGACCATGAAGGAGGAACGGTAGCTTCCACGGTAGCATTCCGGCAGTAGCAGGGCCGGGTAGAGGCGATGGCTGTCACCGCCGGGCGGACTGACTGACGTTATCTCACCGCTCAGCACAGACCCGCGACCGGAGCCGGTGGGGTCGGGGATGATGTTGAGCGCGCCGGTGGGAACTCCACCCTCCCGCCACCAACTGTATTCCTCCAGGTTGCCGGTCTCGTGGCGAGCCTGCCAGTAGGGACGCTCCGACCGGGCAGGGGCTGCCGTCTGAATTTGATCCGGGGCGGACGGACGGACGCTTTGCGCGCCAAAATCACGGGTCACATCCTTAAAGGTCAACACCGTCAGAACAGTCACCACTGCCAGAATCACGAATTTTACTGTTTTCATGGGTATGTTTTCCGGTGTGCGTAGTTTTCCGCATTCTTACCAGTTTTTTTACGGTATGCAATCGCAAAAACAATACACGAAAATTCACATACAAGGTTGCCATATTTTTAATTAGTAGTATAGTGCTGAACCCATGAAGATCGTATATATAGACGACAAACCTGAAATGCGCACACTATTGCACCGTTTCTTCACAGCCTGGGGATATGACGCTGTCGGTGCGGTTGATGGCGAGAGCGGCTGGGAGCTGATCCGCACCGAACGCCCGGACATCGTCATTACCGACTGGATGATGCCGGGACTGGACGGAGTCGGCCTGTGCCGCCGCATCCGCTCGTCTGACATGCCGAACTACATTTATATCATACTGCTTACCGCCCGCAACGTAACCGACGACCTGGTGACCGGCCTGGAGGCGGGAGCCGACGATTTTGTCAGCAAACCGTTTAACAAGCAGGAACTCAAAGCGCGCATCAACGCCGCCGCCCGTATCATCTCCCTGGAGCGTGCACTGGAGGAGAAGAACCGCCAACTCAAGGAAACCTACGACATCATCAAAGAGGATCTTGAGGCGGCGGCCAGAATACAGCGAAGCCTGATTCCCCAGAAGATAGAGCAGTTTGGCGGAATAACTTTTGACTGGCTGTTCTGCCCTTCCCAGTTTGTGGCAGGCGACATTTTCAACATCCTGCGAATTGATGAGCATACGCTCGCGTTTTACCTGCTGGATGTGAGCGGCCACGGCATACCGGCAGCGCTGTTGTCCACCACTCTCAGCCGCGTGCTGACACCTTCGCCCAACTTTTCCGGGCCGATCCGCCGCCCGCTGGCAATCCCCCCCTTCTACAGCATAACCGCGCCGCGCGACGTCGCTGCTGAACTCAACGGACGGTTCATGAGCGAAGGGGTTCACGTCGAATATTTCACCATGGTGTACGGAGTCATCAATATCGGTTCCGGAAGCGCCACCCTGACTCAGGCCGGCCACCCCTCTCCGATCCACCAGTCCGCCGATGGTACGGTCCGGCTCATCGGCAGCGGGGGCTTCCCGGTCGGCATGATACCGGACGCCGAATATGATGAACACTCCTTCACCATCGCAGCCGGAGAGCGCCTGTTTATCTATTCCGACGGCATCACCGAATGTCGCGGGCCCGATGACACCATGTTCGGCATCGACCGGCTGCTGGCAATAATACGCAACGGCTGCCGCTTGCCGTTGCGCGACCTGATGACCGGCATCGAACGGGAACTGGCCGAGTTCCGTGGCGAAGCCCGCTTTGATGACGATATTTCGCTGCTGGTACTGGAACAAAGGGGGGGAGCATGAAGGCCATGATTCTGGGGGCCGGCAAGGGCACCCGAGTCCGTCCGGTAACCTATACCGTACCAAAGCCGATGATCAGTCTGGCCGGTAAACCGGTGCTGGAGTTTATCGTCGAGCACCTTGTTGCGCAAGGGTTCAGCCAGATTGTCATAAACACCAGTTATATGGCGGATACGATTGAGGGATATTTCCGCGACGGTTCCCGTTTCGGAGCTGATATCGCCTATTCCTTCGAAGGAAAGCTGGTGGATGGTGAGTTGCAGGGCGAGGCGATCGGTTCTGCCGGTGGAATGAAGAAAATTCAGGATTTTTCCGGTTTTTTTGATGACACGTTTGCGGTATTATGCGGCGATGCCGTGATTGACGTCGATCTGCGGGCCGCCCTGGAGTTTCACCATAGCAGGGGAGCAGTGGCGACCATTATCCTCAAGGAGGTGGAGCCGGACGAAGTATCGAGTTACGGCATCGTCCAACTGGGAGATGACGGCCGGATACTGCGCTTCCAGGAAAAACCCGCCCCGGAAGAGGCGGTCTCCCGGGTTGCCAATACCGGCATTTACCTGTTTGAACCGGAAGTATTTTCTTTCATCCCTTCCGGCGTGGAATATGATATCGGCTCCCAGCTCTTTCCTGCCCTGGTGGCGGCCGGTGCGCCGCTGTACGGCATTGCACTCCCGTTTACCTGGCTTGATATCGGCAACGTACGTTCCTGGTGGGATGCCACCCGCTCTGTCGTTTCCGGAGAACTGGCCGGATTCAAGCTGCCGGGGAGAGAGTTGCGTCCTGGCGTATTCTGCGGCCTGAACTGCTCCATAGACTTCGATGCTGTGGAAATCGCGCCTCCGGTTCTGATCGGCGGCAGTGTCAGTGTCGGTGCCGGCGCCCGTATTATCGGCCCTGCTGTCATCGGCCCCGGTTCCGTGATTGAACCGGGCGCAGACATATCCGGGTGCATCATCGACAGTTACACCAGGGTCGGCGGGGTGGCCACGCTGGAGGACAAGATTATTTTTGGCAACCGCTGTATTTCCCCCGACGGCGTTTCAATCAGGATAGCAGACCATGATATCGGCTGGATTCTGGGTGATGCGCGGGAGCAGGGGCCGCCCAACCCCGTTAATGAAACGTTGCAGGAACTTGCGAATGAGTTGCGGGATAAAAATGGGTCGCAGGTATTGTTATAGCCCGTTACGGGCATCAAGAAGAATTATAAGGAGGATCCAGCATGTCAGTCAAAGTGCACCATGAGGCGGCAATAACGGTTATAACCATTGCGGGGCGCTTTGACGCTCTGATGGCAAAAGAGTTTAAAAACTGCATTGCCGATCTGACCGACGGCCAACGGACCTTGATCGCCCTGGATATGGCGGCGGTCAATTTTATCGACAGTTCCGGATTGGGATCTCTGGTGGGCGCCCTGAAGGGGATTTCCAAGGAGAAGGGCGAAATCAGGATTGCGGGGCTGTCGCCGGAAGTACGGACCATCTTCGAACTGACACGATTGCACCGGATTTTTGATATCTACGAAAACATCGAAACCGCCTGTGCAAGTTTCGGGTGACCCTGGGGGATATATGGAGCGGGGAGAACGACCGTGGGGCACCTATACGGTGCTGGATGAAAGCAGCAACTACAAGATCAAGCGCATCGAGGTGCTGCCGGGACAACGCCTGTCGTTGCAGAAGCACCATCATCGCAGCGAACACTGGATTGTGGTTTCAGGGACAGCCAAGGTAACCTGCGGGGACGAGGTGTTCCAGGTCAACGTCAATGAATCCACCTATATTCCTATCGGCAACCGGCATCGCCTGGAAAATCCGGGTAAGATCACTCTGGTGATAATTGAAGTCCAGAATGGCGAATATCTTGGCGAAGATGACATCGTCCGCTTTGACGACGACTATCACCGCTGCGACACCTCCCCGGACGTTTCTCCAGCAGGACAAGGTTATGCGTAATTACTCGATTGAACTGCCCGGGGCCATCGAATCGCTGCGTATTGCGGCCCCCTTCACCGAAGCGGTTTTGAATGAACTGCCGGCTATGACGGACCGCGACCGATTGCGGCACGATCTGGCTCTGGTCTCCAGTGAAGCCCTGACCAATGCTCTCAACCATGGCAAAAATGCGGGGTCACCGGTCCGCCTCACCTATTCCCTTGATTCAGGCGGAATTATGATCACCGTTACCGACCGGGGCAGCGGTTTTGATCCGGACTCGGTCAGTCAACCGGATTTTGATAAACGCCCGGAAGGGGGATACGGCATCTACATCATGAAAACGATCATGGATGATGTCCGGTATGAAAAGGGCCTTGACGGCAACAACCTGATACTTACCAAAAAGTGGGCGGTGAACTGACATGATTCCGGGTTATTGTGCAAGGGTATTCACGCTGGTTTTCGTCTGCATCGCGCTGCTGTCAGGCTGCGCCAGTGCGCCGCAACCGCTCCCGCCCGGTTTTGTTATTGAACGGGATGTGAAACCGGTTGAGTCCGCTTCCCCTGAAATAATGCGGATCTTTGAAGCCGGACTCAACAAGGAATATCTGCTTGGCCCCGGTGATGTGGTGGAGATATTGGCGCCCTCATTGCCCGAGATTGCAGGTGAGCAGACGGTCAGTCCGGACGGGAGCATGACCCTCTACCCTTCGGGTGAGCTAAAGGTCGCCGGGAAAACCCGTACAGAAGTTGAAACAGTTATCAGGGAGTCGCTCCGGCACTATTTTGAAACGCCGGCTTTTACTCTGCGCATCAAGTCGTTCGAAAACAATCTGGTGCATGTACTGGGACGGGTATCCATACCCGGCACGGTCAAGTTTCGTGGGAAACCAAACCTTCTGGAGGCTCTCTCCCGCGCCGGCGTTTTCTCCAGCGCCGGGCCGGCACGTCCACCGTCCAGCTGCGCCATCATCCGGGGGAAAGATCAGATGCTCTGGGTTTCTCTTGATGAAATGCTGCGCGGCGCTTCTTCCGGGCGCAACCTTGAACTGGCCGGAAACGACATAATTTATATTCCCGAGGCTGACGAGGCTAACGTGTATGTCTTTGGCGAAGTCAACAAACCGGGCGCGTTTGATGTCGGCAGCGTAAAAACGCTCCTGAACGCCATTGCACAGGCCGGCGGCCCGACGGAAAATGCGATTACCGACAGCGTCATGCTGGTTCGCAACAGGGGCGCCGATGCCGGCGAGCCGATTAAAATCAGCCTGGACAGCTTTGTTGAAAAAACGGACTTCTCCAAAAACATTGTGCTGGCCAAAAACGACATAATTTTCGTTCCCCGCAAGGGGATAGCCGGCCTGAACTATTACCTGCGGATGATAAACCCCTTTACCCAATTATTACTCACCGGCTACACCCTGAGCAGAATATGACGAGTGAGCCATCCAACCAGCGTCCAAAGCGCACGTTCAGCAAGCCGTTCAACCCGATCGGCGCCATCATTGAATATCTGCATATCGTGGTCGCCATCACGCTGATCGGCACATTGCTGACCGTTCCCTTCGTCATCCTCAAGAAAAAGCCGAAATACGGGACTGAGGGGATCATCATGATTAACCCCTACATGCCCAAGATCCTTTACCGGGTGGAGGACAGCAACTTTATCCATTCCTTTGAAGACTGGATGCGTACCCAGGTCAAGGTAATCACCAGTTATCCGGTGCTGGAATGGGCCATAAAGGATTATGAGGCACAGGGATTTAAATGGCGGCTTCAGGGTGAATCTTCGCTGTCAGCGGTCCACCGGCTTACCGGTCGTATCAAGGTGGTGCAGATCCGGGACACCCAACTCATTACTATTTCTACGGAGAGCTTGCGCAGCGACGGCATGGCGGAGATTATCAACAGCGTCATCAAGGGATATATCAACTCCATCGATTCGTATACCCACACCCAGGACAGTTACAAACTGGACGTACTGGGGAAAGAACGGCAGAAAGTCCAGAAAGAGCTGGATGAGGGGTACCGGAAGCTTGAGGAGATCTCCCAGCATTACGGTACTGCCATCACCGAGGAAAAAAACCTTTACATCTACTTCGAGTCGCTCATGGACCTGAAGAAAACCTACAACAAGATGGTTGCTGAGCGGATCACTGCTGACAGCCGCATGAAGGCTCTGAATGAAAAAGGCGGCGTTCTGAAGGGGATGCCGCTTTCCGGACTGGTGGCCGACCGGGTTGACACCGGGCTCGGTATGTCCAGCCTCATAGTCCAGATCAGCACCCGTATTCAGGAGGCCAAGGAACAGATGGTAGGACTGACCGAGGATAACCCGCGCCAGATTCTGCTCAAACGCCGCCTGCTGGAGTTGGAAGGGCAGGTCGCCCGTCTGCAGGAGTGGATGATAAAAAATCAGGATCAGGTTGTGCGGGGCAAACTTCTGGATGACAACCAGCTCGCCATTGAAAGTTCCAGGGTTGACTACCGGACATCGATAGACGCGGAAAAGCTTTTGCTGAAGGAGCTGGACCGTGCCCAGCAGGAGATTTTGAAATACAACTCCGCCGTGTTGCACGCCCAGACCAAACGTCAGGAAATCCAGAGGCTGATGGAAAGTCTGACCAGGATAAATGAGCGTACCGATCAGATCCAGATGGAGTTTGCCTCGCCGGGACGTATCACGGTTACCGCCTGGGCCCAGAAACCGGAGCATCCCAATGTGGACCCGCGCGGCAAGCTGGTTCCGATCTGCTTCATCGTATCGCTGCTGGCCGGGGTTGGCGTAGCTCTTGGGCGTGAAATGAGCGACAGTCGCATCAAGCGTCCGGCCGATGTGGAGAAACTGCTCGGATTCCCGCTGACCGGTTTTCTGCTGCGCTCCTCTGAGGAAAAAATTCCGCTGGATGACCTGTACTCTCTGCATAAACGCCACCCCCGCTCCTTCATGACACAGCAACTGGCCGAGATCGTCGTAAAGATGGACCGGGAACGTCTGGAGCACGGCTCGAAGATCTTCGCCTTTACCGGACTTGGTGACGGCTGCGGCGTCACCATGCTGGTCATGAATCTTCTGGCCATGAGTTCGGTGCCGAGAGACCGCCGGCTCTACATTGACCTGAACAGCCGCGCGCCATCCGGCAGCAGCGAACCTTTAAAAAGCGTTATGAACAGCGCCCGAGATGCCAGCCTTCCCAATGACTTCCTTAATGGTGCCAGTGACGAATTCCCGTTTGCATTCTACCCCAGCGCCAGCGACCCGAACGCAGGGTTTGCGTATTCGTACGAGGATCTGAAGGAGCTAATCGAAGTACTGAGAGACTCCTTCGACATGATTGTAATCGACCTCCCCCCAATCCTGCTTTCAGCGGACACCCAGGCTCTTGTCAGCATTGCCGACGTAACGGTACTGACTGCCCTGGCGCGCCATTCTCAGTGGGGAGAGTTGATGAGCTCCGTGTCAATGTTGGATGAAAGCGGTGTCAAGGTGATTTCGGTAGTGTTGAACCGGGTCGGCTTTGTGCGTGGGGGGTACCTCCGCAAAAAACTGCAGGCCTACTTGACCCTGGGACGGGAAAAGAAACGCCGCCTGTTCGGGAACGGGTAAAAACCGGATGGACAAGATCATCCTCCTCTTCATGATGGTGGCCATCGCCCTGCTCATGTACAAGGAGCCGAAGGAACTGTTCATCTATTTCTTCCTGCCGGTACTGACGATGATGCCGGTCTACTTCCAGACCAAGATTGTATCCGGCATACCGGAAATCAGTTTCTGGAGCGCCGTGCTGCTGCCGATCGCGTTTGTCTGGATTTTCAACAAGCACGGCGAAGGGTACCGCTTTTCTCCACTTGATCTTCTTATCCTCCTCCATCTGATCCTCGTTTTTTCCGGTGAATGGCACAATACCACCTACAAAGAGGCGCAGAAGGTCTTCTACAATGACCTGACCATTCGCCTGCTTCCCTGTGTCATGGCCCGTGCCTGGTTCATGGACTCGGACAGCCGCATGAAAATGTTCAAAATCATCATTTTGTGCGGTGGGATAGTGGCGGCCTTCCAGCTCATCGAATTCCGTTTATGGTTCAATGTGTTTGACGACATCCTGCGGAAAATCTGGCCACAATCGGTCCCCTGGGGTGGCGGCATGAGACGTGGCGGATTCAAGCGGGCGGCCGGCCCTTTCGGACATCCCATCTGCTCCGGCTATTTCTTTACCATGTTCGTACCGTTGGCAATATGGCTCTGGAAAAACGACTATTACGAGCTGAAAAAAAATGGCCGCTGGCTGTTTCTGCTCTTTGTTTTGGGTGCCATAACCTCTATCTCACGCGCTCCCATCGCCGGCGTCTTCATCGGATTCATCATTATCTGGTACGGATGGGCCAATAACAAAGGGGTGGCAACCATGTTTCTTGCCAGCTTCCTTATCGTGGCCTCTATCATAGTAGTTCCGAAACTGATTGCCTACGTCAACGTTACCCGTGCCACGGCAGAGACGGAGGATCAGCGCAATGCCGCCTACCGGGCGGAACTGCTGGATAATTACAAAGAGGTTATTGCGGAAAAACCGCTGTTCGGCTGGGGTCGTTTCGGTGTACCGGTGGTCAAGGGGCAGGATTCTGTAGACAACGAATATCTGGTGATCGTACTGGCATCAGGGTGGACAGCGCTCTATGCCTATCTTGCCAGTATGCTCTGGGTGCTGGTCAGGTTGAGTATCTTCGCCATATTCAGTGATCCGTCTTCGCGGGAAGGACGACTCGCCTGGTGCCTGCTGGCGGGGTTCATTGCTGCCGCTTTCACCCAGACAACGGTGTATGCCGGAACACAGACAATACAGTTTTTCTATATGCTCATGGGGTTTTCGGAAGCCCTGGTTCAGCTGAAGCATTTTGAAAACGAGGGGCAGCCCGCTCTTGCGCGGACACTTGGCGGAGATGCGTATGGCCATACCTTTTCCCGGACGTTGTAGGAAACAGGCGTCATTCTGAGCAGTTACTCCCCCATAACCGTTTCATGAATTCCCCGCCGCACCGGCAATTATCTCCAGATACCGTGAAAGAAACGCTTCGGAAGAAAAAGTGCGCTCATACAGGGCGCGCTGACTGATCTGCAGTGCCTCCAGCTTTACCCGATCGCGCAGAAGCGGCACGAGAAGGGCGGCAATCTCTTCCGGTTTCGATTCTTGGGCAATAACCGCCTCCGGGGTATCGGTGAGGATCTCCTGCAGCGCCTCATACTCAAGGGCAAGCACCGGGATATTGCAGGCCATCGCTTCCAGGAGCGTCATGCCGAAGCTCTCTTCAAGCGAAGTGTGCAGGTACAGGTCAGCCTGAGCCAGCAGGGTGAAGACCGTTGCCCGGTCCTGAATTCCCCAGAAGGTAAAGAGCTCCGTCACCTCCAGTTGCATCACCAGCTGTTCCAGAAACAGTTTTTCCTCCGGATCTTCAACCCCGACCAGCACGAAGCGGCAGGGAAACCCCATCTGTTTGAGGGCAACAGCCACATGAGGCAGCAGGCGCTGGTTCTTCCTCCAGTGCAGTAAGCCGACATTTATGATCACCGGCATCTCATTGTGGTGGCGTTCCGGCAGCTGCATCGCCTCAGGGAGGGAAACCCCCGGATAGGCCAGTTGGATCCTCTGCTTGGTCACCCCTGGAACCATTCGCCGCACCAGTTCTTCATTGCGCCGCGATACCGGCACCAGAGTAACCCCCGGATCGTTCAGCGCCCGTTCCATCCGGCGGCGCAGCCAGCGAATGGCAAAGCCCTGCTTCGGAAAAATCCCCGCATCGGTAAACTCTTCCCACGGGTCGGTCCTGAAATGACAGACCAGCAACACCGGGCACCGTCCGCCGACTGCGGAGAGCGCTGCATCCGCCGAGAGCGGATCGTGGGCAATGACCGCGCTGATGGTCCCGGAGGCGGCGGCAATTACTCCCTTAAGTTGTTTCAGGGTCAGGGCAAGATCGAGCAGACGCAGGAGCGGGGAGTTGATGTTCCGCCTGAACCGACGGGCGATCCGGAGCGCCAGAGTGCGGTCGGAATTGGCGCAATCGTACGGCGTCACGAAGCGCACCGGATTGCCGGCAGCCTCAAACAACCGTTGTAGGTCGCCGGCAAAACTTACCACACCGTTTCTGTTGTGCTCCAGGTCAAGAAGGGATGTCATGAGGATGTTCATGGCTGGAGAAGGCCTCCGTGCGTCTTCGTTAATACGTCATCCAAGCAGATAGGCGATGCCTTTACCGATAAGCGCACCGGCCGGTAACGCCGGCAATACCAGGAGTTCTTTTTTGAGATCGAAGATTCCTTCCCGGTACTGATAATAATAGGTGAGAGGAATGCTGAAAAAGGAATTGGTCGCGATGACCCAGATTGCCCCGTCGAAGCCGTAGTAATTGAAGGCAACCGGGAGCAGCAGATACAGCGGCACCACCCTGCAGGTCAGCAGAGTTACAAACTGCTGCGGTATGCCCTTGGCCATGAAAAACTGACCGGTCACACCGAAACGTGCCTCGAACAGGCCGATGGAAAGTATCTCCACCATCGGTCCCGCCGAGGCATACCGGCCGTCATAGAGTAAGTCAACAATGAAGTGCCCTGAACAAAACAGTATGCCGGCCAGCAGAAGCAGCACAATATCAATCGGGGTGCGCAGCTTGTAGTATTTCTCCCGTACCTGCTCCGGTTTGTCCCGGATAATTTCGCTCAGCAACGGGAACGAAATGTTATCACACAGCTTTCCTGTCACCTGCTGAATTGAGGAGACCAGCATGGACGCTATTGAATAAAACCCGAGCAGCTTTGCATCGACCAGCCCGCCAAGCATCAGACGGTCACCGCTCATAAGCAGGAAGCCGAGTATTGACGAGAAAAACACCCATTTGCCGTAGCCCATGATTTCTTTGAATGAATCACGATCCCAGAGCAGTCTGTTTTTTGGGCCGTTCAGCAGCGTATGGCTGAGGATAACCCGTGTAATGGTGGAAACGAGCGCACCCGCGACCAGTACCCAGATTGTTTTACTGACCAGAGCCCAGGCCAGCATGCAAATGAGTGCCACAACCTGGCTTAATAATTCTATCCGGGTTACCCGGCCCAGTTCAAGTTTGCGGCGGGCCAGAGCCAGTTTGTTTGATTCGAATCCCGCAAGCAGGACAGAAAAAGAGATTGCCAGGACAACCGGCGGCAGTATGGCGTTCGAGTAAGCACTTCCGGCCGGTAACAGATGAAACATTCCGGCAAGATACAGCGCAAGGGCTATGAGCACGGCCACGGCCCACAATACAGCGCCGCGTAAAATCTGTACGACCCAGGCGGTATTCAAAAAAACCGGATCTTCTCCGCGCCGGCTTTGAATGATGCTCTGGCCGAGACCGAAATCTGAAAACAGGGCCAAGCCGAACATAATGGTATTGGAGATTGCCATGACGCCGAACATTTCCGGCATCAGCAGGCGGGTCATGATTAAATTGCTGCCCAAACGAAGCACCTGGCTTGCGCCGTAACTGATCAAGGTCCAGACGCCGGCTCGTAGGACACGTTTTTGGAGTGGCCGTGAGACGGGAGGCTTGTCAGCACTGTCAGGGGGGGGAGAGGACTGGTCGGTCATAGGTGATCCGATGATGCCGCTCTGTCCGGATCAGAATGGAAGTAAATCATTGTGCTCCCTTGCGAGCCGGCTCTTTGAGTTTCCAGTATTTCATCGCCTTGTTGGGCACTACGGTTGCGCCGTCAAACGGCTCTGTGCTCATCTGCCATTTATCCGCCAGGTAACGATTGTTGTAGCAACTGTACCCGTTCGTTTCTTCATCCATGTTTTTTCCGTAACTGTTGACGGTAAGCCGCTTGTGCCTGAGTTTCAGCTTGCCCGCTATTGAGTCGGCAGAGTAGTCGCTCAGGAGGAGGCCGCACAATGACAGCCGCGCCAGATAATCATCATCTTCCCCGCCGATTTCCAGAAGACCCTCGTCAAAAGGGCCCACTTTTTCATGCAGGGTCCGGGAAATGATATAATTGCTCCACGACCCGTTGATGGTGGCAATCTCTTCGCCAAGAATTCCCGAATTGCTGATCATCTCGCAAAACGACGCTTTCACCCTGATATCATCGTTCAGCATCAAAATTTTCTGGTGACGGGAGCAGAGCACGATCTGATTCCACAGCGTACTCAAACCTTTCGACTCTGTGTATGTAACCAGCTCCACGTTAGCAAACTGCCCGCAGAAGCGGCCAATCTCCTGAAGGTAGACCGCCTGCTCCTTTTGTTTGACATGACCGTTGGCAATTACAATGATCTGGGCCGCAGGGAACATAACAGCCAGCTTGCTCACCAGCGGTTTCAGGCAGTTGTCGAACCGGTCCATGAAGGTAGAAATGCCGATCGTAAAGAGCGGATGGGGCTTCGCCTGTTTTTGAACCCGGTCGCGCTGAAAAAGCGACCAGGTGAGATCCTCGATCATCCATCCCAGTTCTGTTAACGTATTTTCCAGTATCATAGAGGACTCACAATTCCTTGGTTTGACATGATGGTGCTCGTTACGGGCATCTGGAATATATGCAGAATAGTGAATGGTACATACGGTACCACCACCGGTTTGTCAAGCATACCCATACCCGAAAGTTCCGGCAGATATCTGCACGCTGGCGGATAAGCGGGATTCGTCGCCCGTTACAACTGACGGCGAATGGAGGTGTCGTCAGTATTCCGCCGTTTCTGGGGACTTCCATTCTGCCGATATGTATCCAACCGGCCATACAGCCAGCGGATTGCGCCCCACACCGTCATGCCCAGCCCGGCCAGCTCCAGCAGTCTGCCCGTTGAGATCCCGGCCAGCCGCAGGTTAAACAGAGTGTCCGTATCGTGATAGGAAATCAGTTGCAGCAGCGCAAGCAGAAGCAGCAGGCCGACACCCAAAACCGCAGGCATGCACTCTGACCAAACTTCATGCAATCTGACGCGATAGCGCTTCAGCGTCATGAGAGTCACCACGCAGAGGAACATAAGAATCAGGATTTGCCATTCGCGACGCCCCGCATACCACCCGTCGGTTTGTGCAAATGCGCGAACAAAATTAGTCAGCAGGTTGTCGATCCGGTACAACGTATTACCACCCAGTAACGCCAGCATGATGGCGGCCAGAAACCAGACTCCGCCGCTTTCGCCGCTGCTCCGGCTCATTTGGCGGGCGCCGAAGCAGAGCAGTGCGGCACAAGAATAGGCCGCCACGAGCAGGAGTTCATGCCAGCCGGCTCCCTGAACCACGGCTTCCCATTTGTAATACGCTATGTCCCACGCCTCATACCAGTTCATTCAGGCCACCCGCACGCAACGATACAATATTTTGCAGAGCATATATACAGAAGACGCTGACAAATTTCAATTTTTGTGACATTGTGGCAACTTGCCGGCCTGATGGACCGGTACTGATACTTTGAAGGATGCAATCATGGATATAACTTTTCTCGTACCCTTTAAAGGAATCGCCGGCGGCCTGCGGGTGGTCACCTGTTACGGCAACGCCCTCATCCGCAGGGGACACCGGGTCACGGTTGTCTACCCGAAACGTGAATTTGCCTTCCGGGAACGACTGCGTCGCGAGGTCAAACGAGCGTTTCATCACGAGAAGGATCATCTTGATTATTTCTGCGGAAAACTCCTTGAAGTGCCGGAAATAAGCGCAGCACATATCCCCGACGGTGACGTCGTAATCGCCACGTCGTTTCAGACCGCCGAATGGGCCGCCCCCCTTCCCGGCCGGTGCGGTGCCAAGTCCTACCTCATTCAGGGCTATGAAAAAATGTGGGCCAAAGAGAGCGAGGACGTGGATGCCACCTTTCGCCTGCCATTCCGTAAAATAGTCATCTCCCGCTGGCTGAAAGATCTGGTGGAGGAAATTTCCGGGGAGCGCGGCATTCCGGTCATACCGAATGGGCGGGATTTTTTCCTCTCCTGCTTTGACGGCGAAGGGATCACCAGAAAATTCGACGTGGGGCTGCTCTACTCCCCGGTTCCGCTGAAACGCACCGATGTGGCGCTGAAGGCGCTGGCGATCCTGATGGAGCGCCATCCCGGCCTGAAAATCGCCATGTTTGGCTCCCAGGAACCTGATCTGGAACAGTACCCGGATTTCCCTTTTGGCAAGGTTGAGTTCCAGCGGACCCCCACCCAGGAGGAGATCCGTCGCACCTATCTGGATACTAAGGTCTGGATAACAGCTTCCAGCACCGAGGGGTTCTGTCTGCCCGCCCTGGAAGCGATCTCCCTTGGCTGCCCGATCGTCTCGGCAGACAACAGGGGTGTTTTGGACGTCATCAGCGACGGTGTGGAAGGGTATATCGTCCCGGTGGGCGATCCGGCGGCGCTTGCCGACCGGGTCTCACGTCTTCTGGACGACCGGGAACTGCTGAACCGCATGAGCGCCGCCGCCCTGCGCCGGGCCGACGATTTTTCGTGGGAACGTTCAACGGATATGCTGGAGAAGGTGTTGGAGGGAGCATGACCACAACCATCCGCATCGCCTACATATCCCTTGCCGATCCGAACGACCGCCGTTCCTGGTCAGGCGGCATCTGGTCCATGGCACGGGCGCTGGAGCGTCACGCCGGCGAAGTGACCTGTCTGGGCCCGGTGAACCACCAACGGTTGGAGCTAAAGAGCGGCAGGTTCCTGGCATCTCTGGCCCATACCATTACCGGTAAACGCTACGCCCCCCATCACTCCCTGTTCTGGGCCCGTCGCCATGCCCGTTTTTTTGAGCAGCAACTGGCCGGGAAAGAGTTTGACCTCATCTTCGCCCCGGTATCGTCATCAATCATTCCCTTTCTAAAAACCGACATACCGGTAATTTCCCTCTCCGACGCCACCTTTGCCGCCATGGAAGGGTATTATGACGACTACAGCGACCTGTTGGCATCGTCCCGCACAGCGGGTCACGAACTGGAACGGCATACCCTTGAAAAATCTGCGCGCGCCGTGTACCCCTCCCCCTGGGCCGCTGAATCAGCAGTGCGGGATTACGGTATGCCGCGAGAACGGACAGCGGTGTACCCGCTGGGGGCGAATCTGGAAGAGCCGCCAAGTCGTGAAGATGCCTTGACAAAGCAGCGCGGCACTGAATGCCGGATGCTGCTCCTGGGGCGCGACTGGGAGCGCAAGGGGGGAAACATTGCCCTTGAAGCCCTGAAGGAGTTGGAACTCCTGGGCATATCCGCCACCCTGACGGTTGTCGGCTGTTGTCCCCCGGCAGGTGTAGAGCATCCCCGCATGGCAGTGGTGCCGTTCATCAACAAAAATGAACCGGCAGGACGTCGTCGTTTTCGTGAACTGCTCCTTTCTTCTGATTTTCTGGTACTTCCGACCCGTGCTGAATGTTACGGCTATGTCTTTGCGGAAGCCTCGGCTTTCGGGCTGTTTTCTTTTGCAACCGATACCGGTGGAGTACCGGGGGTGGTGGCAAACGGTGACAATGGACGACTTTTGCCGCTTTCAGCAGGTGGCAGGGAATGGGCAGCGGCAATTGCAGAGCAGTTCTCTGACGACGCACTCTACCTGAAGGGGCGGCTGCACGCGCGCAACGCATTCGAGGAACGTCTGAACTGGGATGCCTGGGGGATCAGGACGGTGGAACTGATGCGGGAAGTTCTGGCGGAATATTCGTCAAAGGGAGCCTTATGAACTTCTTCGGCTATTATGTACTGAATCTGGAACCGACAATCCTGGCTTTTCTCGGCCAACGGCACCCGGCACCCGACTGGCTGAAACCGGTGGCGGTAATCGAGCATGTCCCCTGGTGGCACGGCCGCCCCTGGACGATGCTGAAACGGAAGGCACAGCAGCTGTCCTACTCGCTGAAAGGCATCGATCACCACCTGATGGTGCATGCCGCAGATGAGGAGCGGATGCGGAAACTGTGCGGCGTGCACGGCGCGTTTATCAGCCAGAACATCTACGTGGACAGCGATGTATATCGCCCGATGCCGGCCGAAAAGGAATACGACGCCATCTACGTGGCGCAGATGAAACCGTTCAAACGCCACCACCTGGCCGCCAGAGTGGAGAAACTGTATATTGCCACCGCCTGGGGCGGAGACCTCCCTTCCTTCTGCCGTCAGGTGAGTCATGCCACATTCAACCAGAAACGCCTGGACAAGTCGGAACTTGCGGTTATGTATAACCGTACCCACTGCAGTCTGGCCCTTTCGGCGGTGGAAGGGGCCATGCTGGCCAGTTATGAAAGCCTGCTCTGCGGGACGCCGGTTGTAACCACGGCATCGCGTGGGGGGAGGGACGAATTTTTCGACCGGAGCAACAGTATTCTGGTGGAAGCGCATGAAGATGCCGTGTACGCTGCGGTGGAACGCTGGAAGGCGAATATCCCGGATCCGGAAGTCATTCGAGCCGGAACAGTGGCGAGGACAGAAGTTCATCGCCGTCGCTTGTGCGGATATGCGGCGGAACTTATCAAGCGCCATGGCGGTGGAGTGGTTGACCCGGAGCGCCTCTACCAGCGCTACTTTGGCCAGCCGGGCGGACTCGGCAGGCGCTTCATCTGGGCCGATACGTTTGACAAACCGGAACAGTTGGAGCGGGTGCAGAACGACTGAGGAAATTTAGAGAACAACAGCTTGATCCTAGAAAAAACATTTATAACACGATGAAATGGTCTCCCCCCACGATAGAGATCGCGTAGGTCGTACCGTTTATACCAGTTCCTTTTCCCGGGCATAATGCAACAGCGCTATACGACTGTTGAGCTGTAGTTTTTCGAAGATATTGTGCAGATGTACCTTTACCGTTCCCTCACTGATGCTGAGTTTTTCTGCAATTTCACGGTTGCGCAGCCCACGGCCCGCCATCCGGACCAGTTCGACTTCCCGGTTCGTAAGCTGTGCGGTTGCTTCCGCAGTTCCCGCTTCCCTCCGCAGCATCTTCCTGACTATTCGGGTTGCCACCTGCTGTTCCAGCCACTGCTCGCCGCTATGCACCGCCCTGATACACTGTACGAGCAACCGGGGCGCCGTCTCCTTCAACACGACACCGTGAATACCGAGTTGGGCGATCTCCAGCAGAACATCATCTTCCAGATCCGCAGTCAGCAGCACGATCCGGGTTGGCAATTTCGCCTTGATGACCGCTCTTGCAACCGCCAGGCCACCCATTACCGGCATATGAAGATCAAGAACCGCCACATCAGGCCGATGAGAGCGCACCGCTTCAAGTGCCTGTGAACCATCCGTGCAGGAAGCCACCACTTCAATATCACCCTCGAGACGGAAAATATCCTCCAGCCCCTTTATAATAAGATGGTGATCGTCGGCTATAACCAATCGTATTGACACGGCATTCTCCTTCTTACTCTGCCAGAGGCAGACTGATTTCAAGGTGTGATCCGGCTGCGCCGGAGTGTATGACCAGAGAACCGCCTAAATGTGCTGTCCGTTCCATCAGGGTAAATGGTCCGGCGCTCATTGTTTGCAAATCCTGAAGTTCATAGCTGCCGCAAAAGGGGAAGCCGCGCCCGTTGTCACGTACGGATATTTTAACCGTGGCGTTCCCGTCCAGACGAAGCTCGGCACGGGCAGACGATGCCCGTGCGTGATGGGCAACGTTTATCAGAGCTTCATGGACGAGGTAGTATATCTCCCGACAGAGGATGCGGGGAATACCATGGTCGAGATTGTCGTCATACTCCATTTCCACCGGGAGACTCCAGTGTCGTCCCATGCGTGCCGCCAGTTCGTCCAGGCTGGCGGAAAGCTCGTGCAGCATTTCGGGGCGGCGGACCAACACCGGCTTCAGGTGCTGAATATGGGAACGTAGAGCCCGTTGCTCGGCAATGATGATGTCCTGGGTTTCACAAAGATGCTGCTGCGCTTCTTGCGAGTCTGTGTCAATAAGCCGCGACGCCATTTCCAACTGCAGCGCAGCGGCGGTCAATGACTGAAGCAGGCCGTCGTGCAGATCACGCGCCAGCTTGATCCGTTCTTCCGAGGCGGCCACCTGCAGCAGCATTTCCTCTGCCAGCAACCGGTGCGCACTCTTCAGCAGGCAGGCATGAAGGTCTAATTTATTAATCGGCTTGGAAACAAAGCTGTCGATACCGATATTGATCGCTTTGATGAGACAGTCGTTTTCATCCAGTGCGGTCAGGACAATAAACGGCACCTTTCCGTCGATTCTGCGGATCTCGTCGAGCATGCTCAGTCCATCCAGATGCGGCATCATCACGTCAGTCACAATGATATGGGGGCGATGATCCCGGAAGGAGGCCAAACCTTCCACACCATCCCGGGCAATTATCAGTTTTCCGGTGAAACGGGACAGATACCTGGTGAACAGATTACGGGTCATCTCATCGTCTTCCACGTACAAGACAGTCAACCCCTTCAGATATTCCTGATCCAGAACGCTGAATTCACTTATCTTTTTATTCATGGGTCTTTTTTTCCTCGTATAACGATGGTATCCAGAGTGTAGCATGTTACCGGCATATACCGAAAGGTATAGAAAAATATAAACAGGGATCTATTTACCAATAATCATGTTTACTGTACAGATAGAATAAACAATATGTAGGGCCACAAACTAGAGTGACCTTACCGCAAAGCAGGCAAAAGGAGCTGACAATGAAATTTCAATGGCTAATAGTTGCGTTGCTGCCGGCAATACTAATTGGTTGTGGCGGTGGTGGAGGCGGTGGCGGCACACCCGCAGTGGAATACAAAATGGCCGATGTGGCCGCACCTAAAAATGCCGGGACAGAAGGCGGTTTCATCTACAACATGAGTCAAACTGTTGCCGTTGACATCACACTCCCCTATCAAAATGGCGCTGTGAGCATCTATGACAGCCGTCCTTTAGTATCGTTTGACTCTTCTGGCGCTCCGGTTTCAACCCCGTCACTGCTGCTGGCCCAGGGGCAGGCCACGACAAATGTAGGTGGTGTGTTTCATTATACGGACAGTATTACGATATCCTCAGCCATCACCAGTTTGTACATAGTGCCGATGATGGGGGTGTATCCGAGCAACAGCACCATTCCGATCACAAACGGCACGGCATCATACACATTTGCCAAAGGGGGTGCGCTATGAAAAATAAACTGCCGGTAAACGCACCCAAATATATCATCATTCTGCTCGTGTCCATGATTTTGACAGGTTTTGGCTATACACTGTCAACACTTCCATTCACACAAAGCAATCCCTGGCCGACCCTTTTTACCTGGAACAGTTCCATCCCACTAAGCAGGTACGATTCAAACGGCATACCCGTGTTCGCCAAGATAAGCAGCTCCAGACTGTATAATGATTCAGCCAGCAGCAGTCCGACAAATAACCCTGACTTCCTTAACTACATTTCGGCCACGTTGCCGGAGTACGTCAACCAGAGTAACAACACGAGTCTCTTTCCGCTAAATGTGACTGACGCCAACTACAACGTGTACCTCAGTGCTGCGGCAAAAGTCGAAGTTGCGTTCGTCTACGAAGGGGCCGGTTATCGCAACAGCTTCGGCTATTTTACGTTTGATCCGGACAACCCGCCAACGAGCTTGACCCGTCCCAATGTGATTCTGGATAAAATAATTTTCCCCAACGCCTCGCTGTATAACTCCGGTGGGACACCTACGGGAAATGTCGGATTGCAAACCGGCGACACGGTAAGCCTCGGCATTATAGACCCGGCACTCTACCCGTGGAACCTCTCCAAAAACTGCACTGTCGCGAACACCTGCAAAGTAGGCATCGGCTTTATGGTGGTAGCCAACGGATTCATGCTTAACGCAGCAGGGCCTGTCAACCCCTATCCCGATCCTGAATGGATATTTTATTCATTGAGCGCCCTGAATCCGGAAACAACGTTGGCAAAAAGACGCCATATGGTCCTGCTCAAAGATCCCAAAAGTGGTTTGATCGCTCTTGCCATGGAGGATATGAACCGTGACAAGGGGAGCGATTCAGATATGAACGACATTATCTATCGCCTCAAGGTGACACCGGAATCCGCCATTGCCAATATCAGCAACTTTTACACCACCGCGACGAAAGATTCAGATGGCGACGGCGTTCCCGATGCCACTGACGAGTACCCGAATGACTCCCAGCGGGCTACGTCAACCTGGTACCCTTCCAAAGCCGGTTGGGGAACTCTGGCGTATGAGGATGCCTGGCCCAGCATAGGGGACTACGATATGAATGACCTGGTAGTTCTCTACAACTATCGCCAGATACTCAGGGCTGACGGCATGGTCAAGGAGCTTGAAATACAGTATAAACTGTCAGCCATGGGGGCCCGCGATAATAACGGTTTTGCCGTGGAGTTGACCGGCATTCCGTCATCGACTGTCCACAGCGCAACCTTGACTGTCGATGGTGTGGCCAAAGCGAACTATGCCGCAACAGCCACGGTTTTGGGTAAGACAAACAATAATCTGGTATTCAGGATATTCAATGACGCTTATGCGGAATTTGGTCTTGCACCGAGCGCAGATGTACGTGTAAATACGCTTAAAAGCGGCGGGGTATCAAAAACTCCGGTGACCTACAAGCTGAATATTGTGTTCACCACGCCGCTTGCCAAATCGGCGTTTACCTATGCACCGCCGTACAACCCGTTCCTGTTCAAGGGGAATTCGGTAGCGGAAGAAGTCCATTTGCCAGGGTATGCACCAACGTCTTCCGTTGACACGACACGGTTCGGCACCTTTGACGACAATACCGCTCCGGCTGCCAGGCGCTACTACGTCAGCAAACTTGGGCACCCGTGGGCTTTTAACCTCCCATTGGCCTTCAAATGGCCGGCTGAAGGGCGTGATTTAGTGAACGCGTACCCGGATTTCAAAGCCTGGGCAGAATCAGGCGGGGCGCAGAAACCGACCTGGTACTCAAATCCGAGTGCCAACGCAGCGTACATTTATTAATCTGAGGAGTACGGATCTCCCGCCACATCATATCTCCCTCCCCTTGAAGGGGGAGGAACCTGAACAGCGGGGAGATTCGTTCCACTCAAATTTATTACTACCGCAACTGGGGATTGTCATGTTTTATAACAGTCAAAAAAACATCATACTTTCCTGCCTGATGACCCTTGCTGTTATCTGGAGTGCCCTTTATTACCATACGTCATCCGACCGAAAACTGGCGATTGTCGACTGTGAGGTCAGTTCGATAAATCTGGCTATGGCATTTGAAGAGCATGTCAAAAAAAACGTCCAGGCGATCGACGGGTTGCTGCTGCAACTGCGGCATGAGTATCAGCGCAATCCCCGGGGTTTTGCCGACCGGATACAATTGTTGGCGGAACATAAGAGTGTCGCAGAACTTCTGATACAGGTAAGCGCCACAGACAAACGGGGTATAATGACCTATAACACCAAAGGCTTGCCCGCGGTTCCCCTTGATTTGAGCGACCGCGAGCATATCCGCGTACACCTTGATGGGCGGGAAGACCGGCTTTTTATCAGCAAACCGGTCATCGGCAGGGTTTCAAAGAAATGGAGTATCCAGTTCACCCGGAAAATGGTTGACAGCGCCGGTTCCTTTGCCGGGGTGTTGATAATTTCCATTGATCCTGACTATTTTTCGAACTTTTACAAAGGTATTGACATAGGACCAAGCGGTGTTATCTCGCTGGTCGGTACGGATGGTGTCATCCGTGCCCGCGCTTCAAAAGTTAAAGCCGAAATAGAACCAAGAGGGCTGGCTCTCCCTCAAAATCGCCCAAATCTGGATCCGGCCAAGCCCGCTACCGGAATATTCAAAGTTGCGAGTGCTGTGGATGGGGTCATGCGCATCGGAGCATATCGGCGCCTTCAGGATTATCCTCTGGTGGTGAATGTTCTGCAGACAGAAACTGATATTCTTGCTGATTCCAACGAACGAAAAAAACAGACCTACTACGCCGGTATTTTTCTCTCTGCTCTTGTTCTGGTCGTTGGCTGGATTCTCTGGAAGAACGATTGTCGGCGGAGGGTGCTGCTGCAAACGCTTTTGGAAAGCAAGGATACGCTCCTTACTCAAAATGAGCAGTTGCTGGCGATCGAAGATAAACTGCGTGAGCAGATTTCAGAATTTGAAGCTGCGCAGGTACAGTTACAAGAAGCCACGGTGGCGGCAGAGGCGGCCAACAGCGCCAAGAGTGAATTCCTTTCAACCATGAGCCACGAGCTCCGTACTCCCATGAACAGTGTCATCGGCATGATATCCATGCTGCTGGAAACTGAACTGAGTGCCGAACAGTACGAGTATGCCGAAATAGCCCAGAGAAACGGTGAAAGCCTGTTGAAGCTGATCAACGAAATTCTGGATTTCTCTAAAATTGAGGCACGCAAGCTGGATATGGAGATCATCCCCTTCGATCTGCAGGCACTGGTGAATGATTCCGTCAAACTTTTAGCAGTGCGGGCAGCGGATGCCAACCTGGAGCTGGCCTGTCATATAGATTCCGCAGTTCCGCTTCACCTGAAGGGAGATCCGGTACGGTTACATCAGGTCATCACCAACCTGATCAGTAATGCCCTCAAGTTCACCGAAAAAGGGGAAATTGCCATCACGGTATCGCTCAAAGGCGAAGATGACCATAGTGCAGAAATTCATTTTGTGGTACGTGATACCGGCATCGGCATTCCGCTCGCCCGGCAAGAAAGTATCTTCGCGCCGTTCACCCAGGCGGATGGTTCTACCACCCGCAAATACGGCGGTACGGGTCTTGGACTAGCCATATGCAGTCAGCTTGTCGCCTTGATGGGTGGTGAAATCGGGGTGGAGAGTGAGGAAGGAAAAGGCTCTTCCTTCTGGTTTACGGCACGGTTTGAAAAGCAGACCTAGTATGGTGGAACAACTATTCTCACCAGTGTTGTCCGGCCAGGCTTTGCAGTTAGCTTCCCCTCCTTTATGCCCCGGAGGGTCAGCAAGGGGCATAGGAGATAGCTTAAGCAAAAATGCACTTGATTTTTCCCTCCCTTTCAAGGGGAGGGTCGGGGTGGGGATGGGGTATATTGTGTGATTTAAACAAGTTGCCAAGGCGACCCCATCCCCATCCTAACCTTCCCCTTGAAGGGGAAGGGACTAAAAACTTAAAGTTAGCGCTTAAGCCCGCAAGGGGCGGGAGAACTTTTATATGTTCCAAGGTGCTAGCTTGAAAGGACCCCCATGAAAAATCTGATTCTCTCTATTTTTGCATCAATGATATCCCTCCCCTTCCGTCTGTTCCGGCCACTCAGCTATTACTGGGGGCGGATGTGGAACGGCGGGCGGGCGGCGGCGCAGATTCGTGGCCTTGATCCATCGGTACAGTTTGACGGCCGTGTCACTGTGCTCGGCACCGGCAATGTGAAGATTGGCGAAAAGGCCCGCATCGGTGACCTGACGGAATTTACCACCAATCACGACGGTGTTATCAGGATAGGACGCGAAGTGCGGCTCAACCGGGGTGCGACGATCTGCGCTTACTCGGAGGTGTCGATTGGTGATTTCAGCATGGTGGGTGAATTTGTGTCCATTCGTGATGCCAATCACGGCATTGCGCGGGGTGAACTGGTGCGCAGCCAGCCCCATGATGCAAAACCGATCCGCATCGGCAGTGACGTCTGGGTCGGGCGCGGTGCCTGCATTCTCCCCGGTGTCACCATCGGTGATGGCGCAATTATCGGCGCCAACAGTATTGTGACGAAAGATGTCCCACCAAATTGTATCGCTGCCGGGATACCGGCAAAGGTTATCCGGGAACGGTAGCCGGTAACTCCCCCCCCCCCGCCATCCAGAAGCTTCCAGCACCCTGACAACAGCCTACTTCATGACATACCAATGCCATTCCGCTGAGCCGAAATCAACCGTGTATCGTCCGTCGGCATAGTTCACGCTGACCGGTTTTTCAAGATTACCTGTTCTGCCGACTGGATACAGTTTCAAACCGCCCGGTGCGGCGAATGAGACTCTTCCGGTCACCGGCTCGGACAGAAATACGGTCTTGTTTCCGGGATCGGGCTGCGAGCGGGCCATCAGCGTGATGAAAATAGCGCCGGACTTTTTGATGTCCCGGTCATCCAGGCTCTGAACAGCCACCACCGCCTTTTTCGTCCTGATGGAGAACGCGGCGTTGTTCAGTCTGATTTTTTCACCGCCGATTGCGCCGGAGGCAATCTGTGACCTGGATGTATTAATCGTCTGAATGCCCTTTTCCCAATCGCGTTTCAATTCACCGGTGTCAGACTCTACGAAAGATCGCCCGGCCGGTATGAAATCCCTGTTCATATCATGGACTACGGACTGTTTACTGGCCGCTGCCGGAGCGCTCTTCAGCCAGGGGAGTTCCGGCGTATCCGGGATTCGAATGCTGAAGCGGCTTGTTTCAAGCAGGGTACGGATTGCTTTTGCGGTTGACGGTTCCTGACGGGTGAAGAAAAACGTGGCACGGTCCGGGGTCAGTTCATAGCTGTTTTTCGCCGCAGCCACATGACCCTGCCGGTACAGCAGCGCAGCGGCCGGCATCAGCCCCATGATCGCCGGATCGTTGAATGATGAGTAATTGCTCCCTCCCACCTTACCGTTCAGCGGCGCCTGGGCGTAGCCGTACAGCATGAGCGCATCCCACCCCTGCAGACTGGCAATACTGGCGGTAAAGAGCGGTGCGGTAAAGCGATCCGCAGCCGGGAATGGTTCGATGTTCCACTCCGTCACGGAAAGCGGTTTGTTCGAAACCTGTGCCGCGCCGACCCAGGCGAGAAAACCGGTATAGTAGCGCGGGTTACGCGTCATTTCTTCGGCAGAACCGTAGGCATGGGCATCTAGTATCCCGCCGTCGGTCAGGGAAGGCAGACCGGACAGTCCCATCCCTCCCCAACTGTTGGTGGTTGCCACCAGTGACTTCGCCCCCAGTTTCTGCAACTGGTCAATCATGCTCCGATTGAAGCGGTGTTCCACATCGTTAAGGTAGATTTTGGCTTCCCCCGCTTCCCACGTCCGCATGACTTTGTCATAGTTCATGGTGTGGGCCGCCGAGAACTGTTTCGCATCCGCCACAAGAAGCTTGTTGTGCAGGGGGACACCCTTGTTGCCCAGCAGGGCATTGCCGAAATGCTGCGACAGATCGTTTTCGTTGGTGAGCAGCAGCGCTATGACCGCCGGGTCGTCCTTATAGGCGATGCGGGTAAACTCGTTGACGTGGCTCAGATAGGCAGAGTTGAACGCCTGCATCTGCCGTTGAATACTGGCGTTGAAATAATTGAACCCCCTGATTTCGCTGAAATCCTTCCCCTTGGCCAGATCGGAGAAATTGTCGATACGGTCGTTTTTGGTGAACGTCCTGCCGACATGCAGATCCAGCCAGAGATACACACCCTGCTCCTTGAGGCATGAGATCCATAGGTCCAGCTTGCGCAAAGAAGCGGGAGACAATTCAGAGGTGTTGTCATCCGGATTTTTGAAGATATTCGGCCTGACCCATTTTGAATCATGGTGATGGATTCTCACCAGATTGAAGCCGAGTCGCGCAATCCGCGCCGCATGCAGCTTGATATTTTCATCGGTGGTACTAAACAGCGTATGCGCCTGCAGATTGGCTCCCCAGAATCTGGCCGGCGTGCCGTCGGCAAAGGCCAGTTCAGCCCCCTTGGCCGAGACAACGCCACGTTTTCCGGCAGGTCTGTCACGTTTGTTGAGAAACGACAGATCCAGCGGGGAAGTTTCCCCCGGCAGTACATCCGCGTGCCATCTGGTGAGGTCGATATCGTCATAATCAAGGCTGGCCGGACCGGACAGTTTCACCGCATCATCAACGGTGACGGTCATCACCGTTTGCTGTCTGCCCTGTTCAAGAGCGGCAAAAAAGAAGGCGCGAATGGTCTCTTTCTGCTGTTTTTCAAAATAGATCTGGGCAAGGGGGGGGGTGAACTGCACCGTCATTTTTCGTCCGTCGGGCGTCCGCCAGCGCCAGCCACTGTTGCCGGACAGCAATTCAGGGGGTTCCGGAGCGGTGGCAAAGGTGGGTGAGTTCAACAACAGCTTGAATTCGATACCGAATCCGGTGGCGTCGGGAATATTCTTCTGCTTGTCCCACTGGTAGGTCCAGGTGAAGCGCTGCGGCTGAGTGCCCACGTTCACCGTTCCGGAAAAGTCAATCCCCAGGCCGGGGACACGGCCGGTAAACCTGGAACGCGGATTTTCCCGCTGATACAGGGGTTGAACCTGGGAATCGGTCCATTTCCAGTTTTTGTTCCAGCCGATATAGGAGGAGGTAACCACCGGGAGCGTCTTGTCGAGCGCGGAAAACAGGGAGTTTTTTTCATCAAGCCGTATGCCGTCCAGCGCGTAACAGTCCGGGCTGAGGCAGAGAAGCAGTATGAGGATGAATGTACAACGAATGGCCATAATCAAACCTAGTAAAAGCTGTTCAATACGGAGACACAGTTCCCCGCCTTGCTTTGAAATCTCCCCTTAGATAAGGGGAGATTTAGAGGGGTTACACACGAAAGTGTAAGTGCCAGAGTACCAGTGCCTTGGAATATTAAATCTAACCCCCCTCAATCCCCCCTTACCTAAGGGGGGAAGCTTTGAAATCCAAAATTTAGAGGAGTTTGGTGCAAAAGGGACTAGCCAATCGGCATCGGTTGACAGACGCTGGTGCTCTCTGCTACGCGTGCTGCGCAGAAAAGACAGTAAAAACGGGGGTTTTCTGTGGCAGCGGTGATCTTCTCCTGCTCTCCCCTCTTTTTGAGTGAGCAGATGTGGTTGGCATGATTTTCCGGGTTGGTGCAGATGTGATTGTGGCTGGTCATGTACGTCTCTCTTTTATGGTTGGATGGTATGGGTAATTCAATCAGAATTTTTCCAGCAGATTCTTCAGATAAAGGCCGTAGCCATTCTTCATCAGGGGCTGGGCAAGTTCGGACAGCCGGGCATCGTCAATCCAGCCGTGGCGCCAGGCGATCTCCTCGGGGCACGCAACTTTCAGCCCCTGCCGTTTTTCCAGGGTAGCGATAAACTGACCCGCCTCCAGCAGACTTTCATGGGTACCGGTGTCCAGCCACGCATAGCCACGCCCCATGATCTCAACCGACAGCTTCCCCTCATCCAGATACAGACGATTAAGGTCGGTGATTTCCAGCTCGCCGCGAGGCGACGGCTTCAGCGACTTTGCCCGGTCAACAACGGTGTCGTCGTAAAAATACAGGCCTGTTACGGCAAAATTGGATTTAGCTTTTGCCGGTTTTTCCTCCAGGCTGATCGCCATGCCGGCGGCATCGAATTCAACCACTCCATAACGTTCAGGATCCTGCACATGATAGGCAAATACGGTGGATCCATCCGTTTTCTTCAACGCACTGGCAAGCAAGGCAGGAAAGTCATGGCCGTAAAAAATATTGTCCCCAAGTACCAGGGCGGATGGTGCCCCATTCAGAAATGATTCGCCAATTAAAAAGGCCTGGGCAAGGCCGTCAGGGGAGGGCTGCACCGCATACTGCAGGTTCAGTCCCCATCTGCTGCCGTCACCAAACAGCTGTTCAAAGCGGGGTGTATCCTGCGGAGTGGAAATAATCAGAACATCCCGTATCCCTGCCAGCATCAGCGTGGAAAGAGGGTAATAAATCATCGGCTTGTCAAAGACCGGCAGCAGCTGTTTTGAAACAGCCAGTGTTGCCGGGTGCAGCCTGGTGCCGGACCCGCCCGCAAGAATAATTCCTTTTCTGTTGTTCATATCACTCTCCTTTTCAATGTATGCAGTGTAATTTCCGGCGGGCAGAAAAAACGTGCCGCAAGTGTGGAAAAACCGGTGCCCCTGCTGGTGTAGCCGCGCATATTTTTATACTGCCACGTTCCTGACAGATAGCGGTAATCACAGCTGGCATTGGCAATAATCGGGAAGCCCCCCGGCAGGCAGATCTGGCCGCCGTGGGTGTGTCCGCACAGGTAAAGGTCAACGCCGGACTGTTCCGCTTCGCACACAATCTCCGGCGAATGAGCCAGTAAAATGGAGCAGGTGTGAGCAGATCCCGTTCCCAGTGCACTGATAAGATTATGAGCGCCGTAAAAATGGGGATCATCAACGCCGGCAAGAGTCAAGGTGTCATCGCCTCGCGTAATGGAAACCCGCTCATTCAGCAGCATCCGCAGCCCCATGCGTTCCAGAGCCGGCACTGACTCCAGAAAATCGTGATTACCCAGAATGCCGAGACAACCGTCTCGGGCAGCGGAAAGCTGCGCCACAATCGGTTTCATTACGGAGAGGCAGGGGAGATAATCGTCATTGGTTTCAAAACGATAGTCTCCCGTAATCACCGCCAGATCATACTCCAGCTCTTTCAGGGCAGACAGTATGCCGGCTCCGCCGTCAAGCAGGGCATCGGCATGGAGATCAGAGAGCTGGACGATCCGGTAGCCATGGAAAGCCTGCGGCAGGGTTGTCAGCGCGGTTTCCACCCGTTCCACCCGATAGTCGGCGCAGTTTCTTCTGGCGCGCCCGGTCAGGCCGCTCGCCTTTAGTAGCAGATTCAGGGCGATCCGGATAGAGTGAATATTTTCAAAGTGCAGATGGCCGCGACCGGCACCGAACAGGGTGGCTGAATGTTCCACCTGCAGCCTCATACGGCGCTCGGCAGACTCGCGCCCCATGCGCTCGAAAAGCGGCAGCAGGTCGCCGGCGGTTGTGTCCGGTATCGTGTGCATGGGAACTATCCGGTACGGGGGAATGTTGCGGCGGCCTTCAGCAGTACGGACAGATCTGCGCCGAAGGTTCTGGTTACCTGGTGGAAGTTTTCTCTGGCAAGCCGCTCTTCGTTACTTTCCGGCAGATCTCCTTCGACCTCCCAGATATGAAACAGGCCGCGCGCCGTATCCAGGCCAAACAGCGACTCACCGTCACTTGAATCATCCTCATCCGCTCGGTTGGCCCGGGCGCCAACCAGCGCCAGATCTCCGGCCAAAACCGCAAAAAGCCCCGGCCAGCGGCGCAGGAGCAACGGGCCGAAACTGAATTGCCGCAGCGTGAACGGCAGGCGCGGTTCTTCACCGGTGAGATTTTTCATGCGCCTGTTGCCCAGACAACGCTCTGCCCGAATCATCCCCGGAACCACCATGGAGAGCGCCAGCAGCGGCAAGCCCAGCGGCAGCAGCACCAGCAGCAGAACGGCAGCCGGCAGCAGACCGATCGTACCGCCGGTCGTTTCTGCTGTTGCGGCGGCCATATCCCCCAGAATAAAGGCATCCGGCGCGGTGACGGCAGCACCGCTGCGCAGGTTGACCAGGAATTTTCCCCGCGCCGCCATGCCGTTCAATTCGGTGTGCGGGCCGGTGACCGTACCGGACATGACCAGACTGTCGCAGATCAGATCCGAATTGTTTACCAGGCAGAAGCTGGAAATGACGGCATTGGGACCGATCTGCCCGGAGCCGGTTATCCGGCAGTGACTGCCGATCAGAACCGGCGCAACCAGGTTGACGTGGGGATCAATTTCCGTGTGGTCGCCAATCCAGAGCCCGGCGCCGGCCGGAGCGGCAGAGATCCGGTACTCTGGAAAGCGGCCTTCGAGAATGTCCCGTTGAGCCTGAAGAAACCCGTTCAAGTCGGTAATCAGACCCGCCTCGGGTGGTGGCACCGCAGCGGCAGAGAACAGCCCCTTCAGGCGGGCCGCCGTCAGCAATTCTTCAACCGTTTCAAAATTGTTATCCTGCGCTACCTCTCGCAACGTCGCGGCAGCGATGGCAAAAAGGGCACCGCCCGGACCGCCGCACAGTGCCGCACCATCTCCCGCAGCAACCGTTTCGGCCAGAAAGCCGGAAACCTCAGCCGAAACCGCCAGGTTAGCGGGGAGGCAGACCACCCCTCCCTGGATGCCGTGCAGAGCCGCCCGCACCATGCGCTGAAGGCCGCCCTGATCCCGTACAGCGGAAATTGCCAACTGACTCCCCCAGCGCTCGCCGTTGCCAAAATGATGCACAACCTCTTCAGAGCGGTCATCACACAGCAGCGTCACGTCGCGGATACCGGCGGTGACAAGCTGTTCCAGAAGATGTTCAACAATCGGTTTTCCGGCCAGAGGGAACAGAAAATCGGGGCAGAGCGAACGGAGCGGAGCGAGGGATTCACCCCGCTGGAACGGAAAGATCAGCGCTTTCATGGTTCGTTCCGGTCGGCAAGAATCGATTGGTCGTCCGTAATGGTGAACAGGCTATCAAGGCGGGTCAAACGGAGGAGTTGCCGTACCGCCGCAGTCGGTGCGCAGAGCGTGCTCGTACGGCCCTGCTTATGGACATGGCGCTGGATGCGGTGAAAGGCCACCAGACCGCTGCTGTCGGCAAATTCCAGAGCGGTCAGGTTCATGATGCAGTTCCTGCCGTCAAGAGCCGGCAGCAGTACGTCAAAGGGAAAGTTTTTCATGGCCAGGGCATCCAGCCTCCCCCGCAGTGTAACAACTGCGGTGCCGTCCCGCAGAAAGGAAATCTGGTAGGGTGCTCCATCAGTGCTGCGGTCCTGGCGGATGCGGCTGACGGCCTGATCTCTGTCGGCAAACGTGCGTTCCTGAAACATATCGGCAATGCGGTTGAAACGGAAGAAATCCTGGACATGGGCATTCAGTGACACCAGTTTGAGTTTGCAGCCGTCCGATTCCTGCTCCTGCCGCCACAGACGCACCAGAAGGCCAAGGCCGGAGGAGTCGACCATGCCAACCTTTTTAAAATCCAGAATCAGGTGACTACTGTATTTATACGCACTGGCCACGGCAGGGGCCAACTCCTTCACCGCCAGGGCATCCAATCTGGCCGGCAGCTTGATGGTGTAGATATCCTCCTCGGTATGCAAAACCACCAAGCCGCCAACCGGGGCAACCAGAAGCTCCGAAGTGTAGCGTTGCCGGGCGGCGCGGTAGATCCGGATAGCGGGCCAGGCGTGGAGGGCGAACTTGACCATGCCGACCGCATAGCGTTTCCAGAGCCGGCGCGGCTCCATCAAAATCCGGTAGATCCATTCCAGACCGGCTTTCTGGACCCAGAGCGGTGCGCGCGACACCGTGCCGATGATAAACTCGAAGGTGCCGCCGATACCGATGGAAACCGGCACCTTCAGGCGCGGCGCGTTGCGGGCAAACCAGAGTTCCTGCTTGGGATTGCCGAAGGCGATCAGCAGGACGTCCGGCCGGGCGGCGTTGATTTCATCCACAATGGCTTTATCCTCCGCCTCGAAATCCACGAGGTGCTCCCCCTCGGTGTACACGAACGGCGAACTGACACCGGCAACCTTCAGACCCGGATTACGCTGGACAAGGAGGTCGGCGGCACGCTGCCCCACATCGCCGCGCCCCCCCAGAAAAAACAGGGAAATGCCGCGCCGGGCGGCCTCGGCGGCCAGGGCCGGCACCATATCGGCGCCCGTAACCCGCTCCTTGAGCGGGGCGCCAAGCAGGCGGGACATCCAGACCACCGGCATACCGTCGGCGGTCACCATGTCGGCCCGGCGCAGGATATCCAGCAGTTCCGGGTGGTTAATCCCCCCCTGTTCCCAGGAAAGGGTGTTGACGATAAAATCCACATTGACCGTTGCCACCTGACGCGGCACCCCGTCCTTTTTGTACTCCCCGACCAGCGCACATATTCCCTCGACCGCCTCGGTAAGGGTCAGGTTGTCAACGGGGATGCCGAGAATGATAACGGTGTCGCGCGGCATCAGTAGGCCCCTTTTCCGAACAGGACCGCCGGAATGGTTTTAAATAGCAGAACAATGTCGAACCAGAACGAGCGGCTTTCGATGTAACGGGTGTCCAGCCGGACCTGCCCTTTGAAATCGATGTTGCTTCTGCCGCTGACCTGCCAGATGCAGGTGATGCCCGGCAGGGCGTCCAGGCGGCGACGATCGTCCAGAGTATACTCGGCCACCTCTCCGGGGATGGCCGGACGCGGCCCCACCAGCGACATATCCCCTTTGAACACGTTCCAGAACTGGGGCAGTTCATCCAGGGAGGTTCTGCGCATAACGGCGCCTACTCGGGTGATGCGGGGGTCTTTTTTCATCTTGAAGATCACCCCGGCAGCCGATTCGTTTTGTTCCTTCAGTTTTTCCAGCAGTTTTTCGGCGTTGATCACCATGGAGCGGAACTTGTACATCCTGAACAGCTTGCCCCAGCGGCCGACCCGGTTCTGGGCAAAAAACACCGGACCGGGTGATTCCAGATAAATGAGCAGCGCAAGGGCGGCAAAGAGAGGCGCCAGCATGATCAGCAGCAGGCCGGACAGGAGAATGTCCATGCCGCGCTTGGTCAACTCCGCCATCCCGACCACCGTTCGCCAGGCGAGACGCTTGTGCAGGAAGTAGAGGCGCGAGCGCAATCCGCCGTCGGCATAGGTATTGTAAAGGTTGTCAAGCAGCTGCTGGTCTTTCATGGCAGGCGTTCCGTTCTACTGCTGTTACTCATAACACACATCTAAACAGTCAAGATACGCTTCCAGCATAACCACCTGGGCAAGTACACCGTGCAGGTCTGCGGCTTTCGCCGCGCTCTCCATGGATGCTCCGATCTCGGAAATCCCCTGGAAACCATAGCAGCCGCCGGAACCCCTCATGCCGTGTGCAATGCCGCAGATCTCTTCGCACGCTGCCACGTTCACCAACTCCCGGAGCTGCAGGCACTCCACCCGTTTTTTCTCAAGATATTCCGGAATGATATCATCCAGATCAACATCGCAGACGACCAGATTGCGAGCGCTGTTGCCGACTGTTATCTGTTCAAATGTGGTGAAGCTATCCATAATGGCTCCCTGGTTCATTTGCTCTGCTCCGTGACGGCGGCATATCCGCTGACCACTTCCAGCAGTTTTTCCTTGTGTATCGGTTTCGTCAGATGGTCGCTGCAGCCGGCGGCCAGGCTTTTCTGGCGATCCTCCTTGAGAGCGTTTGCCGTCAGGGCGATGATCGGCGCCGGGTCGCGTCCCGTAGCCGATTCCCATTCCCGCATCAGGCCGACCGCCGTATACCCGTCCATGACCGGCATCTCCATATCCAGCAGCACCAGATCATAAGCACCCTGCTTGACTTTGGCAACGGCCTCTTCGCCGTTTACGGCGATTTCCACCCGGTGATCAGTATGACGGAAAAAGGCGTTCAGCACCGTGCGGTTATCCTTGTTATCGTCAACCAGTAAAATAGAGAGCGACTTGAAGACTTTTTTCTCGATATGTTCTTCCGGGACGCATTCTGGCGGCGTTTCCGACGGAGCAGCAAAACGGCAGGTAAAATAGAAACAGCTCCCCTGGCCGGGCGTGCTTTCAACGCCAATGTCCCCACCCATCATTTCCACGAGCCGCTTCGAGATTGAAAGCCCCAGGCCGGAACCGCCATATTTGCGGGTAGTAGAGGTATCAGACTGACTGAAACTCTCAAAAATCTTCTGTAGCTTGTCCGACTGAATACCGATGCCGGTGTCGGTAATGGAAAATTTCACCAGTATCGTGGCAGTATCGACCGTAACCGGTTCGACGTCCAGACTGACACTCCCCTGCTCGGTGAACTTGATTGCGTTACCCACCAGATTGAGCAGCACCTGCTGCAGCCTGAAAGAATCCCCCACCAGCCAGTGAGGCACACCCATCGACAGTGACGAGGTAAGAAGCAGCTTCTTTTGCGCTGCCCGCACCGACGCCAGAGACGACAACTGCCTGATACAGTCCGGCAGATTGAACAGGGCGTCATCCAGCGTCATCATACCGGCTTCGATTTTAGAAAGGTCAAGAATGTCGTTTATCAACCCCTGCAGTGCTTCACCGGCTGTCTGAACTACCGACAGGTATTGCGTCTGCTCACCGTTCAGCGCCGTTTCGGCCAGCAGGTCGGTCATGCCGAGAATGGCATTGAGCGGCGTGCGGATTTCATGGCTCATGCTGGCCAGGAAATCGCTCTTGGTCTTGTTGGCCTGGTCAGCTCTGTCGCGCGCCAGTTTTTCATTCTCGGCCGCTCTGGTAAGCTCTTCCTGGAGCTGCTTCTGCTCGCCGATGTTCTCACTGACCCGCACGAAATGGGTAATGGTGCCGGAATCGTCCCGGATCGGTGAGATGGAGATCCGCTCCCACACCAGGCTGCCGTCCTTGTTGCGGTTGTGCACTTCGCCGCGCCACTCGCCGCCAGACAGAATCGTACGCCACATTTCCTGGTAAAATTCCGGCGGCTGTACCCCCCCTTTCAGGATGCGGGGATTTTGCCCCAGCACTTCCGCCGGGGAGTACCCGGTCAACTGGCTGAATTTGGGGTTGACGTATTCGATCGCCCCGCTGCTGTCGGTAATGATAATGGGAACCGGGCTGCTGTCCACGGCGGTTGAAAGCTTGCGCAGGGAGCGTTCCATGATTTTGTTGAGGGTTATGTCGCGGATCACCCCTACGGCGTGCCATGCACCGTCAAGCCAGACCGGCGACAGTGACAGGGCGACCGCAATCTCCTTCCCCCCCTTGCGCAGGGCAAAACGTTCAAGGGTCTTGCCCAGGGCATTGCCGGTGCCGGTGCGCAGAAAATCCGGGTAGGCGGCATTAAAATCGTCGTGATAGCGATCCGGGACCAGCAGATCGTGGAGATTTTTTCCGATCGCCTCTCCGGGTGAATAGCCGAAAACCTGTTCGGCGGCCGGATTCCAGTAGGTTATGGCGCCCCGTTCATCCATCATCAAAATGGCGTCGAGGGCCGAGTCCGTAATACCCCGCAGCAGTTTTTCATTCCCCTCGGAGGTTTCCTTAGCGGCGGTCAACTCGGTAACCCGTTCGGCGATGACCCGCGACATGGTGTTGAAGGCGGCTCCCAGCCGTCCCAAATCGTCATCACCCTCCCGCAGCGTCTGCGGCGCCAGATTGCCGGCGGCCACATCGAGACTGGCCTCGGTCAGCGATGTCAGGTTACGCGTCAGCCAGTAGCCGATGAGCAGCAAGACAAGCGAAGAAAGGACGATCTCGACCGCTGCGATACATAAGCCTTGAATCAACTGGGTCCTTCGGGCGGATTTAATATGAGATAAATCAAAGCCATAATGAAGTGTGCCGAGTGACTGATTAGCCAGCGAAATCGGGGTTACCACGTCATAACGCATGTTCTTATCAGTAACAAGCAGTGGCAGCTTATTAAACGGTTCCGGCAGCGGCTGGTCGATGGCCAAGCCGTTGGAAGCAACTCGCTTGCCGGCCCTGTCTACGATGACAATGTAACTGACGCCACCTGAACTATGGCTTTCATTGACAATTGCCTGCACCGTAACGTAATCCCGCTGGGCCAGCGGAGCGGTCAGAGCAGCGGTAAGCACAGGGGTATATTCCTCCACTTGAATGCGCGTCTGGTCGGTCATGGCGCCGTGAAACAGGCGCATACTGTTGGAAACCATAATCATCAGCATCAGTAGTTCCACACCGATTGCCAGCAGCAACAGGCGCCCACGGATGGTATGGCGGAAGGGCAGCCGGATCATTGTGCGCCACCTCTGCGTAGAAACGTCCGTACTTCGCCGGCGATTAACAGCATACCTGACACGGCACTACCTGTTCGGGGTATTTCCATTGGTGTATCACCTTGTGCTCTGTATCCGTTACACACTGTTTCCAACGTCATGAGGCTCGTAACTCCCCCCACCCCCCTCTTATCTTAAGAGGGGGAGCTTTGGGTGAATCAATTTTAGCGGCAAACCGGAATCAATAATGCCAGCGCCTCTTCAACACCGGCCATCATGGGGAAAATCCGGTCCATCCTGGTTAGCCGGAAGAGGGTCGATACTTGTGATCCGGCGCCGAAAATTGCGACATTCCCGCTTTCGCCAACCGCTTTTAACAGGGAAATAATACCACTCAGGCCACTGCTGTCAACAAACTCCACCTCACCCAGGTCAAGGGCGATCAGCCGGTGGCCGGCCTCGACCCTCCCGGCCATGTACTGTTTGAATTCCTGGGCTACCGGAGCGTCCAGACGCTTCTCCAGCGGTCTGATGACCAGAACCGCACCTTCCTGACGTTCCTCGAATTGCATTCTTGTTCTCCTTACCAGGTGCTGACGTGCGTCAGGTCAAGTTCCAAATATCCCGGGCATACTCACGGATGGTGCGATCGCTTGAAAATTTGCCGATGCGGGCCACGTTGAGAATAGCTTTCCTTCCCCATAGTTCCGGTTGGGAAAAATCAGCGGTGACCGCGGCCTGGGCTTCGGCGTAGCTGTCAAGATCGGCCAGATGAAAATAGTGGTCCGGGTTGTCCAGCAGGGAATGGCCAATCCAGTCAAACAGGCCCGGTTCGCCCGGGCTGAACATGCCGGAAGCGATGGCGTCCATGACCCGCCGCACCCGTTCGCTCCGTTCGTAAAAATCCCTCGGCCGGTATCCCTGGCGGCGCAAGCGGAGCACGTCCGCCGTCAACAGTCCGAAAATATAAATATTTTCCTCCCCGACTTCCTCCATGATCTCGATGTTGGCTCCGTCCATGGTGCCGATGGTCAGGGCTCCGTTCATGGAAAGCTTCATGTTGCCGGTGCCGGAAGCCTCCATGCCGGCCGTTGAAATCTGCTCGGACAGATCGGCGGCCGGGATGATTTTTTCGGCCAGCGACACACGGTAATCGGGGAGAAAGGCGATCTTGATCTGATCCCGCACACGCGGGTCATTGTTGATTCGCTCGGCAACAGCGCAGATCAGCCTGATAACCTGCTTGGCCGTCCAATAACCGGGGGCCGCCTTGCCGGCAAAAAGAAACACCCGTGGCGACGGCAGCTCCACGCCATCCTCAACAATTGAAAGATACAGGGAAATGATGTGCAGTACATTCAGCAGCTGGCGTTTGTATTCGTGCATCCGCTTGACCTGAACATCGAAGAGCGCCGCCGGATCGATGCGTACGCGGTTGCTGGACCACACGGTGTCAGCCAGCAGGCGCTTGTTGCCCCGCTTCACCTCACGAAACGCCTGTTGGAACGCGCTGTCATGGGCGTATGGTTCCAGCCCGCGCAATTCATCCAGGTTGGTGATCCACCGGTCACCGATCGTGGCGCTGATCAGCCCCGCCAACCCCGGATTAGCTTTCAGCAGCCAGCGGCGCGGCGTGACGCCGTTGGTTTTGTTGTTGAATTTTTCCGGCCAGAGTTCAAAAAAATCCGGCACCAGATCGGTGGTGACCAGATCCGAGTGCAGTTTGGCAACGCCATTAACCGAGTGGCTCCCGACGATGGCGAGGTGGGCCATGCGCACCTGTTTCGGGTCACATTCCTCGATGATCGAAATGCGCGCCAGACGTGCTGTATCTCCCGGCCAGCGGTGTGCCGCCAGTTCGAGAAAGCGCCGGTTGATCTCGTAGATGATCTGGAGATGGCGCGGCAGCACCCGTTCAAACAGCGGCACCGACCATTTCTCCAGTGCTTCCGGCATCAGCGTGTGGTTGGTGTAGCCGAGGGTCGCCTGCACCAGTGCCCAGGCGCTGTCCCACTCAAGATGCTCCTCATCGACAAAAATCCGCATCAATTCGGCAACGGTAATCGCCGGATGGGTATCGTTAAGCTGGATGGCAACCCGCTCCGGAAAACGCTCCAGTTCAGTATCGCCGTGCGCTGCGCGGTAGCGGCGCAGTATGTCGCGCAGCGAGCAGGCGACCAGAAAATACTCCTGAATCAGCCGCAGCTCCTTGCCGCTCAGCAGCGTGTCCGCCGGATAGAGAATTTTCGAGATCGTTTCAGAGGAGATCTTCTGCTGGACGGCGTGGAGATAGTCCCCTTCGTTGAAGATCTGCATATCGAAATCCTGCGACGAGCGTGCGGAATAGAGCCGCAGATAATTAACGCACTCGCCGCCGTAGCCCGGCACCGGAAGATCGGAAGGAACCCCGATCAGCACCTGCCAGTCAAGCCACATGGGGTTGTACTCGCCGTTACCGTCAACGGCATGCTCGATCCGCCCATGGATTGGAATTATGCACGCTTCTTCAGCGCGCTCTATCAGCCATGGCGACCCTTGTGAAAGCCAGTGATCCGGCTTCTCCACCTGCCGGCCATTGCGCACATCCTGACGAAACAGGCCGAACTCGTAGAGCAGTCCGTAGCCATAGCCGGCATAGCCCAGGCTGGCCAGCGAGTCGAGAAAACAGGCGGCCAATCTTCCCAGACCACCGTTGCCAAGTGCGGCATCAGGCTCGACCGAGCGGACCTCTTCCAGATCAGCACCCAGGCTGGCCAAGGCTTCGCGGCAGGTATCCAGAAGCCCCAGATTATACAGGCTGTTTCCCAGGGCACGCCCCATCAGAAACTCCATGGAGAGGTAATACAAACGCTTGGCACCGCTGCGGCTATGGCGCTGTTCCGTCTGGATCATGCCGTCGATCAAGCGCTCCCGTATCGCCAGAGACGTGGCATCGAAGAACTCCCTGCAACTGAGGTTCTCCCCGCTGTTGCCAAGCGAATACCGTGCATAGTGACGCAGGGTTTCAGCGAGAGATGAACACCTGTCCTCCACTTCTGGCATCATGAATTCCCCTCCTCCGGCATGGTGCAGGAAGCACCATCACCGGGGCACTCTGTTGTGAAAGGCGCGGAACCGTCGCCAGGGGTGAGCCCGGCGGCATATTCGTCGACCCTTTTCAGCAGATCTTTCTTGTTGACCGGCTTTGTTATGTGATCGGTGCATCCTGCGGCAATACTTTTCAGTTTGTCTTCTCGGAGTGCGTTGGCGGTCAGGGCAATAACCGGCAGCGGCGCACGCCCGGTTTCCTGCTCCCATTCCCGTATGAGGCGGACCGCCGTATAGCCATCCATGACCGGCATCTCCATGTCCAGCAGGACCAGATCAGGTCCCCCCTGCTTTACTTTGGCAACCGCCTCTTCACCGTTCACCGCGCATTCCACCACGTGCAGGGTGCTGCGGAAATAGGCGCTCAATACCGTGCGGTTATCCTTGTTGTCGTCAACCAGCAGAATGGCTAACGGCCGGAGCTGGTTTTCTGGGGCGACAACCGGTGGCGGCGGTTCGGACTGCCGCTCGGTCAGCAGGGCAAAACGGCAGGTGAAATGAAAGCAGCTCCCCACCCCTTCGGTGCTTTCCACCCCCATCTCTCCCCCCATCAACGCCGTCAGCTGGTGCGAAATTGAGAGACCAAGCCCGGAACCACCGTAATTGCGTGTCGTGGATGAATCCGCCTGGCTGAATTTTTCAAAAACAGTCTGCAGCTTATCCGTCGCAATACCGATACCGCTGTCGGAAACGGAAAATCGTACCATGATCGAAGAAGTGTCTGCCGTAACCGTCTCCACCTCCACGCTGACGCCGCCACGCTCGGTAAACTTGATGGCATTACCGATCAGATTGAGCAGAATCTGACGCAAGCGGTACGGATCTCCTGCCAGCCAGTCAGGGGTGTCATGCGCCAGCGACGCCGAGAAGGATAACTTCTTTTGGCGTGCCCGTGAGGACATCATTTTCACGGTCTGGTCGATGCAGTCGCGCAGGTTGAACGGGACCGACTCAATGTGCAGCAGCCCCGCCTCTATTTTTGAAAGGTCCAGAATATCGTCGATCAGCGACTGCAGCGCCTCGCCGGCCGATTGGAGGACGGCAACGGATTCCCTCTGTTCACTGTCCAGCGAAGTTTCAGCCAGCAGGTCGGTCATGCCGAGAATGGCACCGAGCGGCGTGCGGATTTCATGGCTCATGGTGGCCAGGAAATCGGTCTTGGCGCGGTTGGCGAAGTCCGCTTCTTTCGCCTGGCTTGCCAGCTCTTTGTTCAGCAGTACTGACCGGAACTCCGCCTGCTTCATTTCATCGATATCAGAAACCGACACAAAAAAACCGCGGACGATCCCCCCTTCCACGTCCGGGATATAATGTGCCAGTGTAAATCTGGTACTGCCGTCGTTTTTGGGCAGGATTCGTTCAAACAGCTGATATTTTCCCTCCAGGGCGTTGCGGATCATTGTTTCATTCTGGCGGAACAGTTTCTCCCCCAGCAGATCACGGAGATTCATGCCGAGCATCTGCTCCGGCGTTTTGTTGAACCACTCAAGATAGGTGCTATTGGCAAAAAGGCAGTTCAATTCACTGGTCCAGTATCCCAGCATGCCGGGAGTAACGTCGACCAGTTTTCGCATAAACTGTGCATTGCGCGCCACTGTTTCTTCCAAACGCTTACGCTCGGTGATGTTGGTATGGGAAATGATAACACCGGAGCGCTCTCCTTTCAGCCTCACGGCGGTCATGGTGAACCAGCGCCGTTCCAGCTGATCGTGGCAGGGATATTCCAGGGTAAATTCACTCTGTTCCCCCAGCAACACGGCCTGAATACCTTTGAATGCCGCTTCAGAAAAGCCATCCTCTTCAGTGCCCGTGCTGTTTTTGCACTCGTCCAGGTACCGTTTGCCAAGATCGCCGATCAGTTCACCGGGACCGCAGTTTTCACGGGCGAAACGCCGCCATGGCTCGTTTACCGCAATAATGACCCCGTTTACATCAAGCACCGCAACTGATGCCGGCAGCGAGTTTAATATATCGCTGGTGAACTGTTCATTCTCACTCAAATCTATTGCCAGGTGCTTTGCTATTTCCACCGCGTCGATGCGGGTATTGCGCAGCGAACGGATAAGGGCTGCCAACAGCAGTGTGCCGATGATGCCACCAGCCAACAGAATCCAGACCTTGGCGTATTCCCCGGAGAATAAGACGCCGGTGGTTTTTGTAAAGCGCATTGTCCAGCGATGGCCGTGGTCATCAAACGAAACCTGATGAGAAAAATTCGCGGCGGGCGGGGTTCTCTGGCTGACGCTGGGAACGGATTCATACAGCAGGCTTTCCGGTGAAGGTCGTAAGCCGTCGTAAAGCTGAAAATGAAGCCGTTTTGCTTTCTCCAGATTATTGCCAAGGATTCCCTGCACCAGGTCGTCTATCCGGCAGGGGATATACACCCAGCCATGGATTGCGGCACGGCGCTGCTCGACCGTTGCCACCGGTAGACCTCTGCGATAGACCGGCAGATACATCAAGGTGCCGAACTGGGCACCGATGCCGGTTTCCTGAGGCAGGGTGACACGACCGGAAAGCACAGCGGAATTCGTATCCCGCGCCAGTTCCATGGCCGCCCGGCGGGTTGGTTCCGTTAACATGTCATAGCCGAACACCTTCTGATTGGAAACAGTAAACGGTTCCAGATAGATGATGGAGGAATATACGGTACGTTTCCCTTCCGGGCGTACCGTGTAGTCGGGGAAACCTTCCGTACGGATTTCCCGAGTGTGCTGGGGGAGTTCCGCAGGCGGAACAATGCGCGAGAAACCAAGACCCAATATGCCGGGGAGATCTTTTTGGATTTCCAGCTGTGCGACAAAAACAGCCCAGTCCGCGCGCGTGACCTTATCAGATGCGTAAAAAAGTGCACTGCCGCTCTTCAAAACACGGGCATTGTCATCAAACCTCTCTGTAACAAGGGTTTGGATCTCGCTGCATTGGTGAATGAAATCCCGCTCTGAGTTCCGTTCCACGTTTGACCTCATGTACAGGGTTACAGCGGCGGTAATAACCAGGCCGCATACCAGTACGAGAAAGGGCGAGCCCAATTTACGGAAATATTGATTATTCATGGCGTGTTACGGGGAAAAATGCGTGTGTGAGAGGGGGGCGGCAGCATTGCCGGGTTCGGGTCAACCTTGGTAGTCCTGACGATTGCATATGCCATGGTCTTGTACCTCGAATGAATCGATTTGCTAATGAGACATATTGTACTGGTTCAGTCTTATTTCAATAACACAACAGTTAGGTAAATTACAAGAGCCAGTTGCACGATATTTAACGTTACGGGGGGCTTTTGTGCGGGCGGGTGAGGAAGGCCCCACACCCTAGCCCCCTCCCGCAAGGGGCGGGGGGGGGTAAAGGCGTTAGCAAAAACCAAACCGCACAAAGCTGAGTGTAATCATATAAATACTTGACTAACGCAATAAAAATAAAATAGTACTTATTAGTACTGATCTCCCGCCACATCATATCTCCCTCCCCTTGAAGGGGGAGAAACTTGAACAGCGGAAGATCAGTGCTAATCAGATTAAATAATTGCCGAAAAATGGAGTATCTTGCAAAAGTCTTAAAATAGGTTCCAAAAAATTCCCCCGCCAGGGGGGAGGGGACCTTTAATGATAGAAACCAGGATGCCGCTCTGGTAGCACCACCACCCACCCGTCACACACAGGAAGGCAGGCACTCATAATGTCTCACACGTTATCAACAGTAGATACGGATCTACGTCGGAAAGCCGAAGTGAAATCCGCTCTTTTGTCGGAGAATTTCGATACTCTCTCGCCCGAAGATTGCCGAAAAATACTCCACGAACTGAAGGTGCATCAGATTGAGCTAGAGATGCAGAACGAAGAGCTGAAGCGCACACAAGTCTCGCAGACCTACTACTTCGATCTGTATGATCTCGCGCCGATCGGTTACCTGACCCTGAATGAGCAGGGAGTGATTTTAAAGTCCAATTTTTCTGCCGCTCAAATACTTGGTACGGTGAAAAGCGAGTTGTTCAAACAGTCAATAACACGTTTCATCTTCCGGGAAGACCAGGATAGCTATTACCTGCACCGCAAAAAGGTCTTTGAATCGCAAGAAGTGCAAGCTTGGGAGATGCGCATGGTACGGGCAGATGGGTACTCCTTCTGGGCCAGGCTGCAGGCTATCCCGGCCATCACCGGCGATTGCTGGATCACATTTTCAGACATCTCCAAGTACAAACAGTTGGAAGAGGCACTGCGAACAAGTATTACAGAAACGAAGGTTGCCCTTTTAGAGACCGAAGTTGCCAACATAGCCAAAAGTCAGTTTCTGGCAACCATGAGTCACGAGATCCGCACTCCGATGAACTGTGTCATAGGTGTACTGCAACTGCTGCAGAGTACAGGACTGACGCCGGAGCAGCTTGACTACACTGAAATGGCTGAAAAAGCCGGTTTTGAACTGGTGCACTTACTGGACGAAATCCTTGACCTGGTGAGAATTGAAAAAGGCACGATGGATTTGGAAATATCCAGCTTTGAAGTACGACCAGCGATTTCAAGCACTATTACCTTTTTGTCACACCTTGCTTTCGAAAAAGGGTTGGAAATTACCTCCTCGATAGATGCCGCAGTACCAACGCATTTTAAAGGCGACTCAGCTCGGCTGCGCCAGATCATCACCAGCCTTGTCGGTAACGCCATAAAATTTACCTCCAAAGGGCACGTAACGCTGCAGGTCAGGAAAGAGCATGAACGTGATCAATCCGTCACCCTCAGATTTATAATCAGCGACAGCGGTATCGGCATAGCGGCAGACAAACTTGCATTTATATTCGAGCAGTTCACCCAGGTGGACAGTTCAGCCACGCGATTATTTGGCGGTGCAGGGATTGGGCTGCCGATCTGCAGACGACTGGCGGAGATGATGGGTGGCAGTATCGGTGTAGAGAGTGTCGTGGGCGAAGGTTCAACGTTCTGGTTTACTGTGGTTTTGGAGAAACAGATTTAAAGCGGTACCGTATATACGTAACACCTCTTCACCGGAGGGGGTGTGAGGATGTACCCACTTCTCTGGCATAGCCTTCATATCCCCGATTACAAACGGCATGGATAATTTATCCGTACGGAAATATTCATTGACAAATAACCTGCCAATAGTAAATTATGTCCGTACGGAAATTTTATATGTATGTGTTGCTTGATTGCTTATTATATGTCCGTACGAACATGAGGTCTGTATGAAAAGCAAGCAAAACGCCACAACTACATACGGCAAGGTGACAACAGCCGAAGACATTGGGCAGATCATACGGGCAAAGCGAAAAGAAACCGGTGTCCGCCAGGACATGGCTGCCGGTATGTCAGAAGTCGGCACAAAGTTTCTTTCACAGATCGAGAATGGTAAAGAGACGGCCGAACTGGGCAAGACCCTTCGTGTGCTCCGGAAGCTGGGGCTGAATGTTTACATCTATCCACGCTCGGCAGACCCGCTAAAAGGCTGAAATAATGGCTAATCAACTCACGGTGTATTTCAACACCACCAACGTTGGCATACTTGCTCGTGAGGGTCGGCAGTTGACGTTCTCTTACAGCGCCGACTATCTTGTTCTACCCGGCGCCACGCCCATATCCCGACTATTGCCCATTGCTTCAACGATATACGGGGACGAGGCGACCAGGGCTTTTTTTTCAAATCTTCTGCCCGAAGGTGCCGTGCTGACTCAGGTTGCCCACCAACTCGGCATATCGAAGGACAATATATTCGGACTGCTGGAAGCTATCGGCGGAGACTGTGCTGGCGCCATCTCGGTCTGTGTTTCCGGTAATCTGCCTGGACCTGCCGGTGGCTATCGACTCATTGCCGAACAAGAGCTATCTGATGAGCTGGACAAATTGCCGAGCCATCCATTCCTGGCTGGCGAGGAGGGGGTAAGGCTTTCACTTGCCGGGGCCCAGAATAAACTACCGGTCTTTTTCGATGGAAGCGACTACTACATCCCGGAAGGGTCCAAGGCCTCCTCTCACATATTGAAGACCGCCATAGCGCAGCTTGACAGCACCGTCATCAACGAAACGTTCTGCATGACGCTTGCTGCCCGGGTCGGTTTACCGGTTCCTGCTGCACACGTTGTCACCATTGGGGGCGCACCGGTCTTCATGGTCGAACGCTACGACCGTAAACCGTCCGCTTCCGGCGAAATAGTCCGTCTGCATCAGGAGGATTTTTGCCAGGCACTCGGCATCCCTCCGGAATTGAAATACGAAAAAGAGGGTGGCCCGGGGTTACGCGATTGCTTTCGACTGGTGGAAGAATGGAGCGACGAACCGCTGCTCGATGCCAGTAATCTGCTCAACTGGACTATTTTTAACTTCATCATCGGCAACGCCGACGCACACGGCAAAAACCTGTCGTTCCTTTACAATGGGGGTCTGGTAAGGGTGGCGCCGTTTTACGACCTCATCAGCACCGCGACTTACCGGCGCCTGAACAGCAAGTTTGCCATGAAGATGGGTGGCAAAAGTGACGCACGTTATCTCCCACAAAACACCCTTGGCGACTTTGCTGGTGACATCGGGATAGACATACGTACGGTACGAGCAGCATTTGTCATGCTGATGGATACTATTGAAACTAAATCAGCTCAGCTGGCCGAAGAGTATAGGGGCCGGTTTGGTGACCTGGTAATCCTTGGTGACATTGCCAGGGTAATCAGCTATCGCATTGCCAAAGGTCGGGCCCTGGTTTCGTAAAGCGCTGAAATCCGATCTCTCCTTTACGCACGAACGCTAATGTGTTACTCAGGCTGGCACACTGCGGAACATCTCCAAATGGCACTGAAACAGATTTAAACCTGCATTTCCTGAGAAAAGGATCCCCATGTCAGAAACAATACTGGTAAGTGGCGGCTGCGGTTATATCGGCAGCCATGTTGTGCGTCAACTGTCCGAAGCGGGGCGCACGGTCGTTGTCTATGATAATCTTTCCACCGGATTCCGTGACGCCCTGACACAGGGTGAGGAACTGGTTGAAGGCGAATTGGCGGACCGCGCGCGCTTGGAAGAGCTTTTCCAGCGCCACCGCTTCACCACCGTCCTCCATTTTGCCGCCGCAATCATTGCGCCGGAATCGGTATCGCTCCCCCTGAAATACTACGGCAACAACACCCGCAACACTCTGGGGCTGCTGGAAACCTGTGTCAAATTCGGGGTCAAGCGGTTCATCTTTTCCAGCACCGCCGCCGTGTACGGCATCCCCGACGGCGGGGCGGCCTCTGAAGAAAGCACGCTGGCGCCGATCAATCCCTACGGTACCTCCAAGCTGATGAGCGAATGGATGCTGCGCGATGTCGGCGCCGCCCACGGCATGGGCTATGTGGCCCTTCGCTACTTCAATGTGGCGGGTGCCGATCCCCAGGCCCGCATGGGGCAGCGTACCCCGGAAGCCACCCACCTGATCAAGGTTGCCTGTCAGGCGGCGCTCGGTATGCGGGAAAGTGTCAGTGTCTACGGCACCGATTACCCCACCCCGGACGGAACCGGCATCCGTGATTATATCCATATCGAAGACCTGGCCTCAGCCCACCTCCATGCCTTGAAGTATCTTGAGAACGGGGGGGAGTCCACCGCGATGAACGTCGGCTATGGTCACGGCAGCAGTGTGCGGGAGGTGCTAGATGTGGTGCAGAAGGTCAGCGGCGTCACGCTGAACATTGTGGAGGCGGAGCGGCGTCCGGGCGATCCGGCATCGCTGGTGGCACAGGCGGACAGAATATCGGGACTTACCGGATGGCAGCCCCGTTATAACAGCCTCGAAACAATTGTCGCCGATGCCTGGCGCTGGGAAAGCAAGCTGGCGGGGAAATGTGACTCGGGGCGGGCAGCCCTACTATCGAATGGAGATATACATAATGAAAGATAAAACTATTACGACAACTACCAGGGTGTGTGCAGTTATCGGCAACCCCATAGGGCACAGCATGTCGCCTGCCATACACAATGCCGCTTTGGATCTGCTGAATCTTGATTATGTGTATGTGGCGTTCAAGGTTGAAGACTTGAAAAGTGTGTTGACCGGCATGAAAGCTTTGGATAGTTTTCGAGGGTTAAGTGTGACCATACCGCACAAAATAGAAATCATAAAATACATGGATGAAATCAACGAGCTCGACCGTTCTATCGGTTCGATAAACACGGTAATAAACGAAAACGGGAAATTGGTAGGTCTGGGAACAGATGGGCCGGCAGCACTAAAATCCCTGGTTGATTCCGGTGTGGAATTAAAAGGCAAGCATGTCGTTATGCTAGGGGCGGGCGGCGTTTCCCGTGCAATCGCTTTCACGCTGGCTCAGAAAGCGGGCGTTGCAAAAATATCCCTGCTGGATATTGATCAGGCCATGCTCCATGGTTTGGAACTGGACCTGAAATCAGGGACAGGTGCTGATATTGAATCTTTTGTTTCAAATGAGGCATCAATTGAGAACGTTATGGCTGTTGCAGATGTCATAGTCAACTGTACACCGATCGGGATGCATCCACATGAGGGTGTTTCCATCATTCCGCCGAAGCTGTTCAGGGCAGGGCAGGCTGTTTTTGATGTGGTCTATAACCCGGTTGAAACAAAACTGCTGAGTGATGCCAAAGCAAAAGGGCTGATAGCGGTTTCAGGTGTTGATATGTTTATCAATCAGGCGGCAATGCAATTTGAACATTTTACCGGAGTCACGGCGCCTGTCGACGAAATGAGACGGGTACTCATGGAGAAATTAAAGATATGAATTTAGTATTGATCGGCTATCGCGGTACGGGAAAAAGTACGGTAGGCACATTGTTGGCTGAACTCCTTGGTATGAGCTATGTCTGCATGGATAATGAGATAGCAATAAATGCCGGGCTGTCGATACCGGAAATTGTCGCAAAGAATGGCTGGCCCGCATTCCGTGATTTGGAAACTGAACTCACCAAAAAACTGACAAGGCTGGATGGCCTGGTCATTGATACCGGGGGCGGAGTTATTGAACGCCCGGAAAACGTTACGGATTTGCGTGAAAATACGGTGGTTTTTTGGCTCCATGCGTCGGTGGAAACAATCGTTTCCCGGATTTCAGGAGACTCATCCCGGCCTGCATTGACAGATGGTAAGACTTTTGTGGAAGAGGTGGCTGAAGTCCTGGCGAGGCGGGAACCGCTATACAAAACCGCTGCCCATTTTGAGATTGACGCAGACAACATAAGCCCGAAGCAGGTGGCTGACAGAATTGCTGGAATTTGGGAACAGAGACCAATAACGATGACTATCTAGTACGCCATACCGAGAGAAGTTTTTTACCGTTGAGGTTCTTGCAAAAGTCCAAAAAGGTCCCCTCCCGTCAAGGGTGGGGAAGAATGTTTTTAAGACTTTTGTAAGAGACTCAGTTTAGAAATTTTTTGACGGTACTTCTTATCTCGGGTAGGATGCACAGTATGCAAGTTGACACCCCCACACTCGTCGTCATCAGCGTCCTGGTTGATGCCGCGCTGGCCTTGGCACTGCTCCACGCCTGGCGTACCCGCACTACCTACCCCGGTTTTGGCCAGTGGTTTGCCGGAACTATCTGCTGGTCGGTCGGCTCTGCCCTCGTGCTGCTCGGCCACAATATCACGCCGCTGTTTATTCCCAAAATACTCGGCAACACTCTTATTTTCCTGAATCCTCTGCTGCTTTACGAAGGATTTAACCGTTTTTACGGAATCCAGCGGCGCTGGTGGCGTGGGCCGCTCAACCTTTCACTGCTGTTGGTATCTGTTTCACTGTTATTCTATTTCCTGTATGTGGACGAAAGTCTTGCGGCCCGCACTATCATTAATAATCTGCTGTGTGGCCTGTTGTACACCCGCCTTGCATTAGAACCGCTCTTTCATGCCACGGCGCGCCGCCATTCCATACAATGGCTGCTGTCACTGTCACTTCTGCCCTTAATCTTATTATTGCTGCTGCGGGCGCTGGTATTCAGCACAGAACTGACCCCCCCCACACTCCACCTCATATTAGCGAAAGATGATCTGCTACGGTCGCTTGTCCTGTACGGCATATTTATTGAGCTGGTTCTGACGTACAGTTACCTTTCCCTCACCAGCGACCGGTTGGAGATGGGACTGCGGGAAGCACGGCGTGCGGTTGAAGAGGCCAACAAGGCAAAAAATGTTTTTCTCGGGATGGTCAGCCACGAAATGCGCACTCCGCTGGCGATTATTACCGGTGTCTGCGAAATCCTGTCAAAGAGGCTCGGGGCAAAGGACCGAGACGAAGTGCTGCCGCTGCTGGTTCAGTCCACCAGTGTACTCCGCCGCCATATCAATGACCTCCTCGACCTGACCAAAATGGAAGCCGGCGCGGTTCGCCTCGAAACGTCGTACTTCAATCTGCGCGACCTGCGTGATGAGATCCTAGGAGTCTGTCGGGCTTACAGCTTACCGACATGACTGATCCCGCTTTAAATAGCATAACAACCTGATATTATTAACATAAGTGTTATTTTCTTCTTGCTTTTGCATTGGCTTTCGTGTAGATTACACCTGTAATATCAGCTGGTTAGATATCGGAGGCGTGCATGGAGCCCAAGTTTTTAGAGGTGGATCGAGAGACGCTGTATCTCCTGCCACCTTCAGTGCAGGATTGGTTGCCCGAAAGGCATCTGGCCCGGTTTGTTGTCGAGATTGTAGAACAACTCGACCTGCGTTCTTTGAAAGCATCATATGCCGGTCGTGGTTCACAGCCTTACAATCCTGCTATGTTGCTGGCGCTTCTCTTCTACGGTTACTCAACGGGTGTATTTTCCAGCCGAAAACTGGAGCGCAGCACATATGACTCGGTAGCGTTTCGGTTCATTGCAGCAAACCGTCACCCTGATCACGATACCATTGCCACATTCAGGAAGCGGTTTTTGAAAGAGCTTTCCGGTCTATTCGTCCAGATTTTGATGATTGCCCGTCAGATGAACATGCTGAAACTGGGTAGTGTCAGTCTGGACGGCAGCAAGGTCAAGGCGAATGCCTCCAAGCACAAAGCTTTGAGTTATGAGCATGCCTGCAAACTGGAAGCACAACTCAAAGCTGAAGTTGCAGAGCTTCTCAAGAAAGCCGAATCAGCCGATAAAGCTGACATTCCTGATGGCATGAACGTTCCCGAAGAGCTTCAGCGTCGAGAGCAGCGTCTTTCCGGCATCGCCGCAGCCAAGGTGGAGATCGAACGTCGTGCTGCCGAGCGTCATACTCGTGAGCAGGCAGCGTACGAAGAGAAGGTCGTTGCACGGGCAAAGAAAGCAGAAGCAACCGGCAAGAAACCAAAAGGCAAGCAGCCCAAACCACCGACAGCGGGTCCAAGTGCCAAAGACCAGGTCAACCTGACCGATGAAGATTCCCGTATCATGCCGATCTCTGGCGGCGGCTTTGAGCAAACCTTCAATGCCCAAGCTGCCGTTGACACAGAATAAAAGCTGATTGTAACTGCCCATATAACCCAGCAGTCCAACGACAAGCAGGAACTGGTACCAACCCTGAAAAACCTGGTGGCTTTACCAAAGCAACTCGGCACAGTCACCAAACTACTTGCCGACAGCGGCTACTTCAGTGAAACCAACGTCAATGCCTGCGTAGGTGAAGAGATAACACCATATATCGCTGTTGATCGACAAAGCCACAACCGGTCGCTATGGGATCGTTTCAAGGAACCGCAACCACTGTCCGATGATGCTGATCCAGTAACCACAATGAAGCATCGATTAAAAACCAAGGCAGGCAAGACAATATATGCACTTCGCAAAGTAACCTCAGAACCGGTCTTTGGCATAATCAAAGCGGTCATGGGATTCCGAGGTTTCATGTTGCGTGGCAAAGAATCGGTATCAGGAGAATGGAACCTTGCCTGCATGGCGTACAACATCAAAAGGATGCATAGCTTGAAAATGGCGTGAGAAAGAACAAAAACAACACGAACTCGAAAAAAAGTGGTCACAAATGCGTAAGCTGAACTGAATAGATCTGATTTAAGTCGCGGAACGGAATCTTTGGCTGAAAAAGATCTACCAGTGATATCAATTTGCAGGTAATCAAATCGGTCAAAAATTCAAGACCGACAGACTCCTAGCGATATTTATTCCCCGGTTGGAAGCTAAAGGGCTGAGTTATCTTCGTGAGGAAAGCGATGACCTGCCTGAAGTGATAAGGGGGGACCGGCAGCGGGTTTTTCAGATAGTTTCCAACCTGTTTGAAAACGCCCTCAAGTCCACAACAGCGGGAACCATTTCCACACGCACAGTGGTTCTCGCGGACCAGATTATCTTTTCAATCACCGACACCGGATGTGGTATCAGCCCCGAACAGCTTGAAGCGGTCTTTGATCCGTTCACGTCATTTTCGCCTTCGGGAGGCACGGGGCTCGGGCTCCCGATTTCCCGGCGGCTGGCCGAAGCGATGGGCGGTTCATTATCTGTGGAGAGTACACCGGAAAAAGGGAGCTGCTTTACTATTTGCCTGCCATATGTGGAACCGGCAGAAAAGTTTGTCCTGACTGCTCCAAACCCTGTGAACACGCTTCATCTCACGGAACCGCTGGAGGTGCTGGTTGTTGACGACCTTCCGGAAAATCTGCGCCTGATCAGGCTCCTTCTGGCAGATACCCCGTATGTCCTCACCATCGTTGAAAGTGGTCTGCACGCTCTGGAACTTATTCGCACGCGACGGTTTGACGTGCTGCTGACCGATATTTGTATGTCAGAAATGGACGGGATCACCCTGGTGCGAACCATACGGGCGGACGAGAGGAAGAGTAACGCGCGACCCATGCGGATCATTGGGCTTTCCGCCAATGCCAGTCATGAAGACAGGGAGGCTGCCCTGAAAGCCGGCTGCGGCGGAGGTGGAGGCGGTCCGTCTGCCGATACTGCAAAACCGGATTTTGTCAGTGCTGTCATTAGTGGCAACACGCTGGTACTTACATTCGGAGAACCGCTGGATGCCGTAAATATCCCGGCTGCCGGAGCATTTACCGTCAAAGTTAACGGCACTACAGTCAGTCTGGCCGCTACCGGTGCCGTAGTAGTCAATTCTACTGCCAAAACCGTCACGCTGACCTTGGCCGCCGCCGTGTACACAACAGACACGGTAACGGTGTACTACACTGATCCTACTGCTGTAGACGATATCAACGCCCTTCAGGATCTTGCCGGTAATGATGTGGCTTCACTGGCCGGGCAGGCGGTGACCAACGCAGCTCCGCCGTCCATGAAGGGATATTGGGGAGGCACATCAGGAACAGTTACCACGTCGGCTATTGTGCTTGCCAATGGTGATGCCTGGTTCGTGTTCAGTGAATCCGCAGCCATTTCCCGTTTTGCCCGTCTGCAGATGGTCGCAAACGGCACAAGTTTCAGCAGTACCGGCAGTCAGTATCTGCTGCAGACCGGCACGAAAGAAACAGCCACGGCTACGGGTGCTTTTTCTGAAAAAACGGTGCTTTCAGGGGCCGTGGCGGCTGCAAGCGGCAATACTACGATCGCTCTCACCTACAACTCACTCTACGGTACTCCGGCCATTCAGGCGGATGCAGTTGGCGCCTGGACCGGTTCATTCGGAGGTAACAGCAGCAGCCGCACCATGACCGTTACCTCCACCGGGGCACTGACCGGCACCAGTACCCCCGGATGCAGCTACAGCGGCACTATGCTGGTCCGGTCGGCTGATCCGTCTGTCTTCGACGTCAACGTTACGGAATCCTGTGTGGATAGCTCTACCAAGGTGCTTTCCGGAATCGCGACGGTTAATGCCGCAAAAACTGACCTGTTCATTGCCCTTACTACAGCTGATAAAGCAAGCGGTGCTCTGTTTGTCGGGCAGAAACCATTGATTTAAACGGGGAGGGTTTTTAAGGGGTACCAGTAATTATTTCTAAAATTAACGGGATGTCCGACACATGGCACGGCACCATGTTGAAGGTCAGGTAATTGTGACTCCATCGCAGTAACCTGTCCTTCTCAGTCAAAAAAATAGTGTGAGAACGCAGAAGGGCCACCTCGTAAGGTGGCCCTTTTTACTTACTTCAGAGCTCTTTGTATCTGCTTTGGCTAGTTCCTGGATGTTGCAGGTGCCATTTCTTCTCTTACTACAGACACTGCACCTTTTACCATACCTGTAAGCAGCAATACTGCCGGGATTACCTGGGCTACTACTATCAGGGCGCAAAAGCCAAGAAATACCCAAACAAAGATTCCGCTGTTATCTGCACTTAAATTTGATGTTGCTGCGAATGCTGATGCTGGGGCTAAAGTTCCTACGATAGTGGTGATAAGTGCTCTCATGACATCCTCCTATTTTAATTGGTTGTTGAATTTGATTGCCGTTGTATTTGTACTTTGCACAGCCGGTGCCAAGTAATGGAAACAAAATGCAAAAACTCGTAACTATCTGTATTGTAACGTTATATAAATTTACCCTGCGTTCTGCATACAGCTGAATTCAAAAAAACAATGGTGTCTGCTGTATGAGAACAAAATACTATTTATCTGGTTGTTTAAAATAATAGTTCTTATTACAGTATGTTACGAGTTAGTATATGAAACGGAGAGGTGTATAAATCTTTTATTCCCGATGCGTGGGCCGCAAAAAAACATCTTGAAGGTTTGAGAGTTCTGGCGGCAAATGACACGCAAAGTCATCCCTGTGCTGCGGAATGTTTTAATACCTTTGGGCTGCCTACCATCGTTCTTGCATAGATTTGCATAACAATCAGAACTTTCGTAGGTTGTAATAGTATGATAAAAGTTGTTCGCTTTTTGCCAAGGAGGATCTGATGGATCTGCTGCGTCGCATTCCCAAAATCGATAAATTACTGAACGAGGCGACCTGTCAGAGGCTGCTGACGGTTCATCCTCGTCAAGTGGTTCTGGCTGCGGTTCGTCAAGTGTTGGAGGCGTTGCGGAGTGCTGCCCGTTTAGGGACGCTTCAGGCCGGTGAACTGGAGTCGGCGGCTGTCAGTGCCAGCATCGAACGCTGTCTGGCCGATAGTGAAGCGTTCAGCTTGCGCCGGGTTGTCAACGGTACCGGCGTGGTGCTGCATACCAACCTCGGGCGTTCTTCTCTGGCTCCTCGGTTACGCGAGCAGCTCCTGGACATAGCTTTTAATTATTCAACTTTGGAGTATGACGTGTCAACGGGTGAGCGGGGCAGCCGCTATTCCCATGTTGAACAGCTTATTTGCCAGCTTACGGGTGCCGAAGCGGCGTTGGTGGTTAACAACAACGCGGCGGCAGTGTTATTAGTACTTACGGCCATGGCAACCGGTCGCGAGGTGGTTGTTTCCCGTGGCGAACTGGTAGAAATTGGCGGTTCCTTCCGGGTTCCCGACGTCATGCGGCAGGGGGGAGCAATCCTGCGGGAAGTGGGAACCACCAACCGCACTCACCTTCATGATTACCGAAACGCAATTACCGGCCAGACCGCCATGCTGCTCAAGGTGCATTGCAGCAATTTTGCGGTTGTCGGTTTTACGGCTGAGGTACCGGTGGCTGAACTGGCTGCGCTGGGGAGAGAGTGTGGAGTGCCGGTCGTTGCGGACATCGGCAGTGGTAACCTGATGGAGTGGCAGGGGGTGCCGGGGATGAATGAACCCCGGGTACAAGACTATCTGGCCGCCGGTATTGATTTGGTTACCTTCAGCGGCGACAAACTGTTGGGAGGGCCCCAGGCGGGAATTATTGCCGGGAGGGCATCGCTGGTGAACCCGTTGAAGAAGCACCAGTTACTCCGGGCGCTGCGGGTGGATAAGCTGACTCTGGCTGCCCTGGAGGGGACGCTCAGGCTCTACCGGGATGAGCGGCAGGCGTGGGCTGAAATACCTGTTTTGCGTTTGCTGCGGCTGACGGCGGCTGAGTTGAAAATAAAGGGTCAGCAGGTTGTCCGCCGTGTGCGGAGAGAGCTGCCGGGTACTGTTGACATTACGCTCGTTCCTGGTGTTTCCCAGGTGGGGGGAGGGGCTCTGCCACTGGCGGAACTTCCTACGTGGCTGCTTGCCATCCGTTCCACAGAATATTCTGCCAGGGAATTTGAAGAGGGTTTGCGCCGGCAGCCGGTGCCGGTGATCGGGCGAATCGCCCGGGGGGATTTTCTTCTCGACCTGCGGACAGTTGCCGACCAAGACTGGCTGGTAGTTATTGACGGTCTGCGTGCAGTTACGGCCTGATCTTAAGTCGCAATCATACGATTACTTTGTTGGCGTCGTCGGCAGCTCCCCAACGTACTGAAGTACGTCTCGGGCGCTACTCTCCTCGCCGCCTCGTACTCATTTTGATTGCACCTTGGTATGAAGCGGTGATTCAGGGGGTTTTTGTTATTTTCTGCGCAAGACCCGTATATCACCCAAGCGTATGGTCACCTTCTGTGAATCAAAATACTCAAGTACCGGAAACATAAACTTTCGTGACAGGCCGGTCATCTCGCGGAATTCAGCAAGAGATATTTCCCCTTTTTCCCTCAAATAAGCGGTTAGTAGTTCCGCCATCCTGGCCAGTGGTTCCGGCCGGTAATAAATATCGCTCTTCAGTTTTACGACCAACCCTTCGACCGCAAGCAGTGCAAGGTGCTCCAGCACCAGCTTTTCTGTGATTTTTAGCGAAGTACAGAGATCGCTCAAAAATGGTGGTTCCATCCCCCCTTTTTCGAGCTCAAGGAGAATCTGTTGATGAATGTCTGCCTGGGCGGTTTCCGTGCCAGCTTTTCGGCCAACCAGCCGGACATGCTCCCGCTCGACAATAACCCTCCCTTCTTTTTCAAGGGCTATCAGGCAGGGGGTAAAAAACCGCCCGTCACTTCGCGCTGGAATTCTTGTTTTTAACTCCTCTTTGCTGATCCCCTCTTTAAGGCTGTTTTTGGCGAAATAGCTGTGCATAACGTCAACAAGCAGGTCGCATAGCAGAGAGAATGATTCCCGGCTGATATATTTTTTTGGCTCCCGTACAACCTGAACTATGTCACCTGTCGTTAGCAGGCCTGCCAGAACAGCTTCCAGCCGTCTGGATATAATTCCGCTCCTGGCTGAAATCTCGGTGTGGGTGATCCCAGAAAGGAGGCTCCCGGAGACTATCCGTGCGATGGTGCCACTCTCGATGCCTGCTGACATATTTTCAAGTAAATCCAGCGCTTCAATGGACCGCCTTCTGCGGCCAGGTGGTGAAGGGTCAAGTATCCTGCCGCCGGCGACGGTTGCGGATGGAGATGAAGTGCGAAGAACGAAAGGGTCGCCGTTCAGAAGCAGAACAGGGCGCGCAAGCCGCAGTTGGGCAAAGGCGCTTTCACCCGGCGCAAGAGTATCTCTGTCAAACAATATCACTGTGGCGGGGACTTCATAGGTGCACGAATGGAGCCGCAGCCCCGAGCGGTGCTTCAGGCTGCCCTGGGCCGATGCAAGATGATGCAGGTACACATCCACTATCCGGGTTGTGCGGTAAAAACCTTTGGGGACAACAACATCTCCGCGCTGTACCTGATGGTGATCTACCCCCTGAAGGTTAAGGGCCAACCGTGAACCGGCCTCTCCCGTTTCAACCTTTGCGCCATGGGCCTGAATGCTGCGGATTCTACAGGGCAGGGCCGACGGCAGGATCTCCGCCTCATCTCCCAGTTTAAGTGTGCCTGACAGGAGTGTGCCGGTTACCACCGTGCCGAAGCCGGCAACGGTAAATACCCTGTCAACCGGCAGGCGATATGATCCCTCGCACCGTTTTTGCTCCAGATCAGTGGCGATCAAGCCGAGTTCAGCCCTGAGTGTGTCAATACCGTGCCCGGTTTTCGAGGAGACCGGTATGATCGGAGCCCCTTCGAGAAAGCTGCCGGCAAGGAATTCCCGTATCTCCTCCACGACAAGATCCAACCAGTCCGGATCCACCAGATCACTTTTGGTTATGACCACGACCCCTCTTCGTACGCAGAGGAGGTGGCATATATCAAGATGCTCACGGGTCTGCGGCATTACCCCTTCATCTGCAGCAATTACCAGCATAACCAGATCCATTCCGCCGACTCCGGCAACCATGGTCCGTACGAATTTTTCGTGGCCAGGTACATCGACGATGCCGAAATGAATCCCACCAGGCAGGTCAAGGCCGGCAAAGCCGAGTTCAATGGTGATGCCGCGTAATTTTTCTTCAGGAAGGCGATCGGTATCGACACCGGTCAATGATTTTACCAGGGAGGTCTTGCCGTGATCTATATGGCCTGCTGTGCCGAGGATGAGGTTCTTCATATAAGGTGCCTGAAATTACAGCCGTAGCTGCAAAGCAGTGGAGTTGACTGGCGGAAGCACATGGGAATCGAACCCACCGGGGAGATTTCTCATCCCCCCCACCGGTTTTGAAGACCGGGCGGACCACCAGCGTCCGACGTGCTTCCAATAAAATGAAAAGTCCAGTTTTTATAGCTGTATTACCATCACAATACAAGAGGTAAACAATAATACCAAAACCATGTTTACTTATTTTTAGGTAATGCATTCCAGAGAAATAGATGTACCGCATCAAATATGCAATTTTTATATGATACTAGTTAGTATTGATCTTGTTTTATTGTAAACGATGTTATATAAATCGCACAAGTATCCATCTCCGAGCATCACCAGCCTAAGGAAACGGTTTCTATGGCATGATGCCTGTGGGTGCCGTTGGAAACGACGTCGCCCTCCTGTTGAAAAGGGGATGGTTGTCATCGGTAACGATTGCAATCATTTAAAGGAGGTACGGTTATGACGGTATCACGTAGAGATTTTTTCAAGCTCTCCGGTTCCGGCATAGCGGCTGCCACCCTCGGTTTCAACCTCGCTCCTGTCGAGGCCAAAGCTGAGGATCTGGCCATTCGCTATGCCAAGGAATCAACAACCATCTGCCCGTATTGCTCGGTCGGCTGCGGCATGATCGTGCATACGCTGGGGGGCAACGTCATCAATATCGAAGGCGATCCCGATCATCCGATCAACGAGGGTTCGCTCTGCCCGAAAGGTTCGTCGGTCTATCAGCTGCGCGACAACAAGGCCCGGGTCACCAAGCCAATGTATCGCGCCGCCGGGGCCAGCGAATGGAAGGAAGTTTCTTGGGACTGGGCGCTGGACGAGATCGCCCTGAAGGTCAAAAAAAACCGCGATGCATCCTTCATCTCCACCTCAAAAATCAAGATCAAGGAAAAAATCGGCACTGTTGAGATAGAGAAAGAGATTGACGCTGTTGTAAATCGTACCATGGGCATGGCCTCGGTCGGTAGTGCCGCACTGGACAATGAAGAGTGTTATCTGTACCAAAAATTCTTAAGGGGGTTAGGCCTGGTGTATATTGAACATCAGGCCCGCATTTGACACAGCGCAACAGTTGCGGCTCTGGCAGAGTCGTTCGGACGCGGTGCAATGACGAACCACTGGATAGATTTCAAGAATTCTGACGTAATCCTCATCATGGGGGCCAACCCCGCCGAGAACCACCCGGTTTCCTTCCGCTGGATCATGAAGGCCAAAGACGCCGGTGCAAAAGTAATAACCGTAGATCCCCGCTTTACCCGAAGTGCGGCAAAGTCAGATTTGTACGCGCCGCTTCGTTCGGGTACCGATATCGCCTTCCTGGGCGGCCTGATCAACTACATTATCCAGAACAAACTCTACTTCGAACAATATGTGCGGGACTACACGAATGCTGCTTATCTGGTCAGCGGCGATTTCAAACTGCCTGGCGAACTGGCCGGCCTGTTTTCAGGGTATGACCCTAAGAAACGCAGCTATGACACCAAGTCCTGGTCATTCCAGAAGAATGCCGACGAAAGCGTCATGAAAGACCCGACGATGCAGGACCCGAACAGTGTATTCCAACTATTGAAGAAACATTACGGGCGCTACACTCCGGAGCTGGTTTCAAAAACCACCGGCACACCAAAGGAAAAACTGCTGGAAGTCTATAAACTGTTCGCCTCAACCGGAAAACCGGACAAGGCCGGCACTTCTTTGTACGCAATGGGGTGGACCCAGCACACGGTCGGCACCCAGAACATCCGCGCCATGTCGATTATCCAGCTGCTCCTGGGCAATATGGGTGTTGCCGGCGGCGGTATTAACGCGCTGCGCGGCGAATCCAACGTGCAGGGATCAACAGACCATGGCCTGCTGTTCCACATTCTTCCCGGTTACATTCCGGTGCCATCGGCAGACCTGAAAGATCTGTCGGCATACAACGAGAAGAACACACCTAAGAGCAAGGATCCACAGAGCGCCAACTGGTGGCAGAATCGTCCCAAGTACATGACAAGCTATCTGAAAGCAATCTACGGCGCCAAGGCCACCAAGGAAAACGACTTTGGTTATGCCTGGCTGCCCAAGCTGGATCCCGGCATGAACGCATCCTGGCTGATGATCTTTGACAACATGATCAAGGGTAAGTTTAAGGGCTTCTTTGCCTGGGGACAGAATCCGGCCTGTTCCGGCTCCAACTCTACCAAGGTGCGTAACGCCCTGGCCAAGCTGGACTGGATGGTTACGGCCAACCTGTTTGATAACGAGACCGCATCATTCTGGAAAGGGCCGGGCATGGATCCGGCGACGGTCAAAACTGAGGTGTTCTTTCTACCGGCCGCTACCTCATTTGAAAAAGAGGGGAGCGTGTCCAATTCTGGCCGGTGGGCACAATGGCGCACAGCGGCAGTCAAGCCGCTGGGACAGTGCAAGCCCGATGCTGAAATCATCCATGAACTCTTTCAGAAACTTAAAGCGATGTATGTCAAAGATGGCGGGGCACTGCCGGAGCAGCTCACCAACCTGACCTGGAACTACGGCTTCAAACGGGCTGACGGTACCATAAAAAGCGTCGATATCCACGCCGTGGCCAAGGAAATTAACGGCTATTTCCTCGAAGATGTTGAGGAAAAACCCAAGCCGCTTAAACCGGGAGAAAAGGCCCCACCTCCGCCGCCACCCGGAACACCGAAAAAGATGCTCGGCAAAAAAGGTGAACTGGTGGGAGGCTTTGCCCAGCTGCAAGACGATGGCACAACCTCGTGCGGTTCATGGATTTATTGCCAGAGTTATAACGAAAAAGGGAACATGATGGCCCGGCGCGGCAGGAAAGACCCTACCGGTCTGGGGATGTTTCCGGAATGGAGTTGGTGCTGGCCGGTCAACAGGCGCATCATCTACAACCGTGCTTCCTGTGATCCGGATGGCAAGCCGTACAATCTGAAGAAGGCGGTGGTGTACTGGAATCCGACTGTTGTGCAGCCGACCGGTGCCCTGGGTGCCTGGGTCGGGGACGTACCTGACGGCCCATGGCCACCGATGTCAAACGAGAAAGAAGGAAAAAAACCATTCATCATGCGGTCCGATGGTGTAGCCGCCATCTTTGGGACGGGAATGAAGGACGGCCCCTTCCCGGAACATTACGAACCGGTGGAATGTCCCGTGCCTGAGAACTTCTTTTCCAAGCAGATGAGCAACCCGGCCAGCAAGATTTTCACCGATGCCAACATCAAGGAAGATCTGCTGGCAACCAACGACGCACGCTTCCCGCTGGTGGCTACCACCTACCGGGTGACCGAACATTGGCAGACCGGGGTTATGACCCGTAATACACCCTGGCTGCTGGAACTACAGCCGCGCCAGTTCTGCGAAATAAGCGTCGAACTGGCCAAAGAGAAAAATATCAGCAACGGTGACATTATTGAGATTTCGTCTGCTCGAGGCAAGATCGATGCGGTAGCAATGGTCACACTGCGCATGAAGCCGTTCAAAATCGGTGACCGTATGGTTCATGAAATCGGTCTGCCCTGGTGCTTCGGCTGGCACACCCCCGGAGTGGGCGACTCCGCTAACCTGCTAACCCCCACTGCGGGTGACGCCAACACGATGATTCCAGAAACCAAAGCCTTTATGGTCGGAATCGCGAGAAAGGGGTAAGTCATGGCCGAAACTATCAACCAAGCTACCCGAAAAGGGTTTCTCGTCGATACCTCCCGCTGTATTGGCTGCCGTTCGTGTCAGGTCGCCTGTAAACAGTGGAACAAGCTGGAAGCGGATAAAACATCAAATAAAGGGACGTTTGAAAATCCGCGTGACCTCACACCAGCGCTTTACAACCGCATCAAGTTTATCGAAAAAGAGACCTCTGGTGCAATTTCCTGGCTGTTCTTCAACGAGCGCTGCATGCATTGCGGCGATGCCGGCTGCATGAAAGTCTGCCCGTCTCCGGGCGCACTTTACCGAACTAATGACGGTATCGTTGCGTACAACAAAGACAAGTGTATTTCCTGTAAATACTGCGTTTCAGCCTGCCCTTTCAATATTCCGCGCTACGGCACTGATGACAAAGTCAGTAAATGCAATCTCTGCCTGGATCGTATTAGTGGCGGCATGGTTCCCGCCTGTGCCAAAGCCTGTCCGACGGAAACCTTGAAATATGGTAAGAGGAGTGATCTGATCGCCAAAGCAAAAGGCGCAAAGAAGGCACTCTACGGTGAAAGTGATCTGAATGGCCTGGGAGTGGTGTACGCTCTAGAGGGGCCGCCGGAGCAGTATGGCCTGCCGGAAAATCCGAGCATTCCGCTGTCGATATTCCTCTGGAAAGATGTGATCAAGCCGCTCGGTATCCTTGGCTTTTGGGGGAGTATCGGTGCAATGCTGCTGCACTATGTGACTATCGGCCCGAAAAATATCGAAGATGATGAAGAAGGGAAAGGTGGCGGCCATGAGTAACTATATTGAGCGTTTCAGCACCAGCGAACGGGTTCTGCACTGGATAGTCACAGCCAGCTTCTTTACTCTGCTATTGTCGGGACTTGGACTGTATTCCCGTCTGTTTACCGGGTATTTTACTTTTTTCGGTGGCGGACAGAATGCCATCCTGGTTCACAAAATAGGGGGTGTTATTTTCTTTTTCAGCTCCCTGTACATGTATTTCAACCACAAGAAAGATGTTTCTACCTTTGATGAGGATGACAAAGAGTGGGTTACCAAACAGGGAGGGTACCTTTCCCGCGATGAAGCCCACTTTAATATCGGTAAATACAATCCGGGGCAAAAACTTTTTGCACTCTATGTTGCCGCAGCTACAGTAGTTTTGGGAATAACTGGTGTGTTTATCTGGATGCCCGTCTTATTCCCCCGATGGATTGTACAATTATCCCTGCTGACCCATGGCCTCATTTTTGTCGGGTCGATCATGTTTGTGATCGTGCACGTGTACCTGGCGACTATCGGTAATCCAGGAACAATCGGCTCAATGCTGTATGGCGATGTAAAAAAGAACTGGGCAAAGAAACATCATCCCAAGTGGTATAAGGAATCAACTACCGAGAATCATTGACTCTTCTCCCGTTATCTGTTCTTGCTGCCCAGAAGGAGGTCTGCGGGCCTCCTTCTGGGGACTGTTCTGAAAGATATGGATCTAACCAATTAAGAGGAACCACTATGCTTTCAACAGAACAAAAAATCACCGCGCTGCAGCAGGCAGTTCAAACTTCTCCGGAATACGCAGATATTGTTCCTTTGTTCATCGGCATTTATGAATTTATACGCGGTCGCGAAAAAAATACCGGAATTACCATTGTGCCACTGCAGGCAGATCCGAAGAAGACAAACGGGGAAAGCTTCCCACTGGTAAATTGTTCCGATCTGAGCGTGGACAAGGAGCAGGCCGTTGCCTTTCTGCTCGGTATAATCGAGGTGTTATCTCGAAAAGGACTGGAAAATGATGAATATCTCCAGAAGATTGGCGCCGCGTTACGAAACGGAGCTGTTGAGCCTGTGACGGTCTACCATGCGATTCTGGGACGAGATCGTGCGCCCGTAAATGACCTCTCCACCACATTGGCCGTGCCATCGCCTCTGGTTGAATATATCTTTGAAATACCACTCAAAACAGCTCTCGAAGATTTTTCTACTGAGTTTGGTTCGGAAACTTTCCCTGGGTGGCAGGAAAGTTTTTGCCCGGTCTGCGCTTCTCGGGCAGGCATGGCTGAATTACGAGGAGAAGAGGGGAAACGCTTCCTTTCCTGCTCGGCCTGCTCGTTCAGTTGGCCGTTTAAACGGATGGCCTGTGCTTACTGCGGCTGTGACGATCCGGAAAAATTATCCTATTTTACTGCCGGAGAAGGCTCAATTCGGGTTGACACCTGCAAGGCGTGCAGTCGCTATATTAAAACACGTGATTCACGTAAAGGCTGCAGTGATGTGCCTCTGGAGGTTGAAGATCTGCTGACAATCCATCTGGATCTGCTGGCTTCACGGGAAGGTTTTGAGCGGGGAAAATAAGATCTTTGTTTCAGGAAAACCTTAAGTTGCATGATCTTGGCATAGGATAGGAAACGAGTTACGAACGCGGTTTTTATAAATAGTTGCCATCCGGAAACTAAATAAGGACTTGTGCAAACCGCATAAGTCCCTTTTTTATTTTGGCGGCTCCGAGTCGATTCGAACGACCGGTACCTGCGGCCACTTTCAGACTCACAGCTTCGGCCTGCTCATTTGCCAAAGACGCGCCTCGTTTTTTTAAACACCTTCCTGCCTGGCTATCATAATCACTTCAGCTTGACGATCCCGAATTACTGCACGCTTGAACTTAAAATGTTGCGGAAGAAATGCGACCGTATGGGAGTTGTGTGATTCATATTTGCATCTTAGATGCATTTGTGCATAATGCATCTAAGAGAAATATCCAAGCCCCGCTAATTGGCAGAAGAAGTCCACTAACGCCCGTTATCAAAATACCGTCAGATGTACTCACGAGGTGCCGGAAATGCCAGTTAAAATCGACCGTGAAATGTTTCAAAACTTCGTGCACGAAAGTAAGATGTTTCATGTTGATAAATTTTCCCAGGCTCTGGTGAACGCCATGGGGGTAGGCTTTATGGCGGTTAATACCTCCGGTATTACCATTCTGGCCAATACAATTGCCAATGAGAGTTTCGGAGCTTATCCAGGAGTCGACATTAAAGTTGCCTTCCCTGATTTGTGGTCTAAAGCCCTGCAAATACTCAAGAGGCAAAATAAAAGCAGTGAATTTTCAATGCAGCGTGAAAAGAAAAACTATCTGATCAGGGTCAATCCAATAGTAGTCGATTCGGAACAGGTTGGAGCAATCTGTGTTTTTGTTGAGAGTGCCGGGCTTGAAGAGATGGCAATGCAGATGAGTTTTTTTCAGGAAATCATCGGGGAGTTGGAGGCGATCATCAATTCATCCACAGAAGGACTATGGATTTGCGATGGCGAGGCCAACGTACTCCGTATGAATCCTGCTTCGGAGCGGATTCATGACGTCAAGGCTGAAGAAATTATCGGCCGTAATATGCAGGAGCTGGTAGATGAAGGTTTTATTGACAAATCAGTCACCCTTGAGGTTATCAAAGTGAGGGAAGTTGTAAGTATTCTGCAGTACAGCGAGAAGGGTCGAAAATTGGTAATCACCGGAACACCAGTTTTCGACCCGAACGGCAAATTGATCAGGGTTGTGTCAACGATGAGGGATATTACCTTGATCGAAACCCTGCAAAGGGAACTTGAAGAGCAGGAGGCCATGAGGAATCAACTGAGCAGCCATATGCTGGAATTACAGAATATGGAACTCGAATCCAGACGGGTAATTGCAAAAAGCCCCTGTATGCTGAAGACCCTCAGGCAGGCGATTAAGGTCGGCTCGGTAGATTCTTCGGTGCTACTTCTTGGGGAATCGGGTGTGGGGAAAGGAATCATAGCCGAGATAATACACAAAAACTCTCATCGATCCGAAAAACCGCTTATCAGGATAAATTGCGGGGCCATTCCTGATTCTCTTATAGAGTCAGAGCTTTTTGGCTATGAGAAAGGTGCGTTTACCGGTGCCAGGAGCAGTGGCAAGCCCGGGTACCTTGAACTGGCAGACGGCGGGACACTTTTCCTGGATGAAATAGCAGAGTTGCCTTCACCTTCACAGGTCAAACTGCTCCGCTTTCTGGAGGATGGCCGCATTACACGACTTGGAGAGACCAGAAGCCGTACGGTTGATGTTCGTATACTTGCGGCCACACACAGGAACCTGGAAGAGATGATAGGGCAGGGTAAATTCAGACTCGACCTCTATTACCGCCTGAAGGTCGTTCCAATCAATGTTCCGGCAGTCAGGGAGCGCAGGGATTGCATTCTTCCGCTTATCCAGCATTATATCGAGTTTTTCGGTACAAAGAACGGCATCTACAAACGTCTTACACGCGCAGCTTTGGATGCCCTTTTGTCATACCCGTATCCCGGTAATGTGCGTGAACTTATGAACATCTGCGAAAGATTGGTGGTTATGTCCGAAACAGACTGGATCGATCTCAAGGACCTTCCCAGTGACATTATTCCTCACGTTAATGAAGTGCCAATCGATGCAACAGAATGGATGAAAGGCATGACCCTTCAACAGGCAATGGATACTCTTGAACGGAAAATGCTTACCAACTCACTGAAACAGGATGGAAATCAGAGGAGTATCGCTGCGGCACTGGGTGTAAATCAATCGACCATTGCACGAAAACTAGAAAAGCATGGTTTGGGCCGGCTCTTTGGCCATACTCCCCCACGTGATGAGTAGCTGATGCATTTGTGCATCAAAAATGTTTTGTAAACTAGATTCTAAAAAAATGTTTGCAATATTTCGGTCTGACAGCGTACCGATATCAAACTTTTATTCATGCTTTATTGTTTTGATATTTTGCGATATCTCTTAAAAAAAGCTATATTATTAGTATGTTATATTGAAGATGCTGGCAACTTTCACCATACCCCCCCATTTGTAAAATACTCCTCCCACATTTTGCTTCTAATAATTGGCATGTTCAGTGCTAATGAATTAAACACTGTTTTGTTTAAAATCTGCGCTGGAGGTGACTGCTCCCCATGGTAACGCTCAAAGATCCGACCCTGTTGAAGCAACATTGTTATCTGAACGGCCAGTGGCAGGCGGCAGATAGCGGCACTGTCATTGATGTTACGAACCCGGCGACCGGTGAAACCCTCGGGACGATCCCCCGCATGGGCGGCAGCGAGACCCGACGCGCCATTGAGGCGGCTTATGCTGCGCTGCCATCCTGGCGTGCCAAAACGGCAAAGGAACGTTCTGCGATCCTGCGGCGCTGGTTTGAGTTGATGATGGCAAACCAGGAGGATCTGGCGGTTATTATGACCGCAGAGCAGGGCAAGCCCCTGGCGGAATCCAAAGGGGAGATTACCTACGCCGCGTCGTTCATTGAATGGTTTGCCGAAGAGGGCAAAAGGATCTACGGCGATACCATTCCGGGCCACACTGCCGACAAGCGTATTGTTGTTATCAAAGAGCCGATCGGCGTCTGCGCGGCCATAACCCCTTGGAATTTTCCTGCCGCCATGATTACCCGTAAAGCCGGACCGGCTCTGGCCGCCGGCTGTACAATGGTTGTCAAACCGGCCACTGCCACCCCCTTCTCGGCACTGGCATTGGCTGAATTGGGAGAGCGGGCCGGAATTCCGGCCGGCGTATTCAGCGTCATCACCGGATCTGCGGCTGCCATCGGCGACGAAATGACGTCAAATCCGATCGTACGTAAACTGACCTTCACCGGTTCCACCGAGATCGGCAAGCAGTTGATGGTGCAGTGCGCCGCTACGGTCAAGAAAGTATCGCTTGAATTGGGGGGGAATGCCCCGTTTATTGTGTTTGATGATGCTGATCTGGACGCTGCCGTAGAGGGCGCCATCGCCTCAAAGTACCGCAATACCGGACAAACCTGTGTCTGCACCAATCGCCTGCTGGTACAGGATGGCGTGTATGACGCCTTCACTGAAAAGCTGTCCGCCGCCGTGGCGCGGATGAAGGTGGGTAATGGTCTGCTGGGCGATTTTCAGCAGGGGCCGCTCATCGATATGGCAGCGGTGCACAAGGTTGAAGAGCACATCGCCGATGCCGTGGCACAAGGGGCTAAAATTGTTCTGGGCGGCAAACGTCACGTGCTGGGGGGGAGTTTCTTCGAACCTACCATCATCACCGATGTCACCCGGGAGATGCTGGTAGCCCGTGAGGAAACCTTTGGCCCGCTGGCGCCGGTATTCCGGTTCACCACAGATACCGAGGCTATCCAGATGGCCAATGATACGGAATTCGGACTGGCATCCTATTTTTATACACGGGATATCAGCCGCGTCTGGAGGGTGTCAGAGGCGCTGGAATACGGCATGGTCGGCATCAACACCGGACTGATCTCCACCGAGGTGGCGCCATTCGGCGGCATGAAAGAATCCGGAATCGGCCGCGAAGGATCGAAATACGGCATCGAGGAATTTATTGAAGTAAAATATCTCTGCATGGGAGGAGTTTGAAAAAACGTGTCCTAAAGTCAAGGAGGATTGGTATGGGAGATATCTGATTCAGATGCTGAAGTATGGAATGTTCTCGTAATTAACCGGTAATGCTTTTAGTCAACAGACACACATAAAAAAGGAGGCTCAAGATGAATCGAAAACTCGTAACAATTTTATCAGCACTTTTGCTCTGCTTGACGTATTCGGTCAGTTTCGCAGCTGAAACGATCAAGATCGGTGCTCTTTATCCGATGTCTGGCCGAGGAGGCTTGTACGGACAGGATTCCGAGGCGGCCATTAAGATTGCCGTTGAGGAAGTGAATGCCAAGGGCTTGCCGGGCGGGAAAAAACTGGAAGTCAAAGTTATCGACGACCAGAGTAAGCCGGCTTACGCAGTGACTGTTGCAAAGCGCTATATTACTGAAGATAAAGTTAATTTTTTGATGGGTGTCGTTTCATCAGCAGTCGCCTTGGCTGTCACCGAAGTGAGTAAGGAATACAAAACAATTTTTGTTGGAACAGATCACGGTGCCACTGACCTTACGGCAAATGCCTTCCAGAAGTATTACTTCCGGGTGAACAACAACACATATCAGTCGATGATGGCTGGAGCGATGTATCTGAAAGAGATGGGCGGGAGCAAAAAAATTGCCTTCATCGGTCCGGACTATGCGTATGGAAGGGATCAGTTGGCGGAACTTAAATACGGATTCAAAAAATTGGGAGTTAAAGCTGATTTCGTTGGTGAGTTTTGGCCAAAGCTGTATGAACCTGATTACACATCGTACATAACCGCCATTATAGCTGCAAAACCGGATATTTTGGTTTCAGGCTTCTGGGGCGGGGACACCGTTGCTTTTATCAAACAGGCCAAAGCCTATGGCCTTTTCAAGAAGATGAAGTATGCACATTTTGATGCCGGCGGCAATTACGAGTTGTTCTCAGCTCTTGGCGATGATTGCCCCGAAGGGCTGATCCTTGGATCCAAGCATCACAACAACTGGCCTGATACAAAAGAGAACAAGCAATTCGTCGCTAAATTCCATAAAGCTACCGGCAGATATCCCTCGTATGCTGCACAGGGTGCCTACGTTGGCATATTATTTATCGCGGAAGCAGTTAAAAAGGTTGGAAATGCTGAAAACACAGAAGCACTTGTCAAGGCGATGGAAGGTATGAAACTTAAAATGCCGGAAGACCCTGCCGGTTTTACCTCCTTTATAGATCCTGCAACTCATCAAATGGTGCAGACCGAATCAATCGGCATTACAGAGAAAAACAGTAAATATCCTCCGGCTAAATACATGCTGGGCAAGTTCAAGGACTATCCTGCGGACAAAATTATGCCGGATCAAGAGTATATTGACCTGCTGAAAAAAACCAAAAAATAGCGTGGGCCTCTAATGAGCATTGAAACCATTATATCACAATTTGTCGGCGGCCTATCGGTGTCAATGCTCCTCTTTCTGGTTGCAAGCGGCCTTACACTGATCTTCGGAGTAGCCAAGGTCTTCAATTTTGCCCACGGCTCTTTCTACCTTCTGGGCGCTTATTTCAGTTATCAGGCGATTGCCCTTTTCAATAATTTCTGGGCTGGAGTAATTGCCGCAACAATTGGCGCCGGCCTCATCGGCATGTTGCTTGAGATATGTTTCATCCGAAAGATCAGAGGACGATCCGAGGAGGGCGCATTCCAGATATTGCTTACCTATGCTTTTATTCTTATTATCGACGATGCTGTGAAGTTCATCTGGGGGCCTGAATACAAAACTATTCAGAAGCCCCCATCCCTTGCCGGCACCTTGGAAATCGGCGCCGTGTCTCTACCTAAGTACAACCTCTTTATCATCGTTCTTGGCATCGTGATTGTCATAGTTGCCTGGTACATTTTGAGCAGGACAAAAACCGGTAAAATAATTCAGGCTGCATCCACTGATTCGCAGATGGTTGGACTATTGGGGGTAAACGTCTCAATGGTGATGAGCCTTGTTTTCGGAGTGGCCACCGCCATGGGCGGTCTGGCCGGAGCGATGGCTGCGCCTCTGAGGACTGTTACATCAGGTTCAGGAGTAGAGGTGATCATCGAATCACTGATTGTAGTGGTCATCGGTGGCTTGGGGAATTTTTGGGGCGCACTACTCGGGGCGGTGCTTATTGGCGAAGTGAATGCATTCGGTGTTCTTTGGCTCCCGCAGTGGGCATCTCTGCTCAGTTTTGTCGTCATGATTGTTGTGCTCATTTTTAAACCGAAGGGTCTTTTGTCCAATGAACCGACAAGGAAGAAAATATGATGAAAAGATATAAAGACCTTGTCCCCTGGATTATCTATTTCCTCGTATTCGGCGGTATGCTCTTTGTCAGGGGAGGGGGGCATTACGTTCATCTTGCAATGCAGATAATTATACTTGGACTTTTCGCCACTTCCTTTAATGTTCTATTCGGTAAAACAGGGCTTCTTTCGTTTGGGCAAGCGCTTTTCTACGGTTTGGGGGCATATATTACCGGAATGGCTGCAAAAAGCTTCGGGCCTGATTATTTCATGTGGGCTTTATTGGCGGTGCCGCTGGTCGCAATTGTTGTCTCCATACTGCTGGGGGCATTGAGCCTTCGGCTGTCAGATGTTTACTTTACCATGCTTACTCTTGCCTTTGCTCAGCTTGCCTGGGGCATAACGATCAAGTGGTACGGCTTAACCCGGGGAGACGACGGCATTCAGGCAATACCCAAGCCGGCGCTGTTGACAGGTAATGTAAATTACTACCTGTTTTCTTTCTTGGTTGTTACAGCGTGTATTTACTTCCTCTGGCGACTCGACAGATCACCATTCGGGAGCGTACTGGAGGGAATCCGACAAAATTCTCTCAGGGTCACTTTTACCGGAATGAGTGTTTTTCGCCACCAGTTGCTGGCGTATGTGATTTCCTCCTCCTTCACGGCCATTGCCGGTGGTCTGTACGCAGGAATAGACGGAAGTATTCATCCGGATATGTTTTACTGGACCATGTCCGGCAGCATCATTCTCATGACAATTCTGGGAGGTATGAGCGGTTTTTTCGGCCCGATTATCGGTGTTACAATTTTTGTCCTGCTTGAGGACATGGTAGGACGTTCAACCGAATATTGGTCGTTCGTCATAGGCATTATCATGCTGATCATGGTTATGATTTTTCCACACGGAATTATTGGAATTGCAACTTATTTCGGAAAGTTTTTTGCGAGAAAGGGAGGCCAGGTTGACAACCCTTGAAATAAAAAACCTGAGCAAGCATTTTGGCGGCCTGCATGTTTCAAATGACATCTCCATGTCAATCAAGAAAGGCGAAATAGCCGCCATCATCGGACCGAACGGAGCAGGCAAGACCACCCTTTTTAATCAGATTACCGGTTATATAAGCCCGGACAACGGTAAAATCTTCTATAAAGGTGAAGAGATTACCGGTTCAAATCCTGAAAAACTGGTCAAAACCGGAATTGTGAGAGCTTTCCAGGTTGCCAGTCTTTTTTATGACGAAACGGTGTACAACAATCTTCACCTTGCGGCCCTTTCATACCATGGGAAAAACTGGAACTTCTTCTCTAACCGGCACGCTTCCCGCGATATAGAGGATCACTGCCGCTTTATTCTGGAAAGACTGGGTCTCAGTAAAAAGGCTGAGGTAAAGGCTTTTGAGCTGTCTCATGGCGACCAGAAGGTTCTTGATATTGCTATTGCCCTTACAATGAAACCGACGCTCCTCCTGCTGGATGAGCCGACCGCCGGAATGTCACCTGATGAACGTGTAAAAATGACCCGTTTGATCAAAGCCATTCACGAAGAATTCGAACTGACTACCCTTTTTGTCGAGCATGACATGGATATGGTTTTCGGCATTGCCGATATTATTCGTGTACTGGTCCGGGGTGAGTTGATCGCCGAGGGAAACGCCGCTGATATCCAGAATAACCCTGCGGTCATTGAGGCCTATCTTGGCTACGAGGTGCTGTAAATATGAGTGATATACTGCTTGTGCAAAACATCGACTCTTATTATGGAAAGAGCCACATTCTATTTGGGGCCAGTTTTAGTGTAAAGAAGGGTGAGACCTTTTGCCTTATGGGGAGGAACGGAGCCGGCAAGACCACGACCTTCAAAAATATCGTAATGCTGGTCCCGCCCAAAAGCGGCGAGGTGATCTTCAACGGGAAAAAAATAACCGGTATGAAACCCTATCATACGGCCAGGTTAGGCCTGGGTCTGGTTCCGGAGGATCGGAGGATATTCGGCCTCCTCTCAGTCAAAGACAATCTTGAGCTCGGAACCTCCACCGGCAGGCTGGGACACTGGAATCTGGAGTTGATCTATAGCTATTTTCCGGCTCTGGAAGAATACCAGGAAAGGATGGCGGGAACGCTCTCCGGCGGGGAGCAGCAGATGCTTACAATTGCCAGAACCCTGATGGGAAATCCTGAGATACTGCTACTTGACGAACCTACGGAAGGCTTGAGTCCTGTGATGATAAAAGTTCTAAAAGATCTGGTACTTAAGCTCAAGGAACTGAATACAACGATTCTTCTGTCCGAGCAGAACATCAAGTTTTCCATGGCGGTGTCCGACAGGGTGGCGATCATTGACAGGGGTCATATGGTTTACGAGGCTGATGTGGACACTTTCAGGAAAGATGATGAGATAAAGATGAAGTACCTTTCCGTCTGATACTTTCAAGGAGAATTCCATGGCTGCAATAAATTATTTCAAGACAACCGCAAAAATTATTACCGGGGCAAAGTCGATCACAACCCTACCTCAAGAGATCAAGCAACTTGGAGGAAGGAATGTTTTTATAATCACAGATGAAGGAATCATTAAGGCGGGAATCTGCGATCAGGTTATACAAATTTTGAAAGGCTCGGTCAAGGCGGTTTCAGTGTACGGCAGCGTACCGCCCGAACCTCCACTGGAAACAATCGCAGATTGCCTGGAGCAGGCACGTCAAGCCCGGTGTGATCTGATTATTGGTTTAGGCGGCGGTTCATCAATGGATGTTGCCAAAGTCATCTCCGTATTGTTGACAAATAAAAAACCACTAAATGATCTAATAGGGATTAATCTGGTTGAAAAGAGAGGGATTCCAAAAATACTCATCCCAACTTCCGCAGGAACAGGGAGCGAAGTAACTCCAATTGCCATCCTGACGGATTGCTCTGAAAATCTCAAAAAAGGGATTGTTTCGGACTATCTATTTCCTGAAGTCGCTATTCTTGACGCTGAACTGACTATTTCCCTTCCCCCACTCGCTACGGCTGCCAGCGGCATTGACGCTTTGATTCACGCCATCGAGGCCTATACATCGGTGAATGCAACTTCCATGACGGACCATCTTGCTCTGCGTGCAATAGAGTTGATAGTATCCAACATCCGCAGCGCCTGGGCCAATGGTAACAACATTGAAGCCCGTATGAAAATGCTTGAAGGGAGTTGTTTGGCAGGTCAGGCCTTTGCCAATGCCGGGGTGACGGCGGTTCATGCCTTTGCCTACCCTCTGGGAGGAGAGTTTCATGTGTCGCATGGCGTGGCGAACGCGGTTATGCTCTGCACGGTGCTGCGATTCAATCTTCTGGCCAACCTGTCCAAATTTGGAACCCTTGGTAAAGTATTGTGCCCGGACATCAGCTCAACTGACAATAAAGTGTTGGCAAATGGTGGGATACTATTTTTGGAGGAGCTTATTGCGGATCTGCAGCTTCCTAAAACACTAAGGGAATTGAATGTCCCCAGAGAGGCTATCGGAGGCATGGCGGAAGGGGTTATGAAGGTAACAAGGCTGCTTGCAAACAATCCGCGCAAGATCACTCTTGCGGATGCCGTCAGCATATACCAGAGCGTTTATTGATAATTCCAATTTCATTTCAAAGCCCTCTCTTCGTTTGCTCGTCATCGGCTCCTCAACGAACTATCTGTACGCCTCCGTCGCCGATCTCCTCGCCGCCTGGAGATCATATTTGAATTGGAATTGGAATAACAGGTCGTTCGATACATTGCAGGACTTCAGAAAGGATGATTTTCAATGATCAGTTATCTTAAAGCGGGGCAAACCGCTCAGACCAAGGCTGAAAACAGCCTCCAAGTCCGCACTACGGTTGAGGCAATCATAGCCGACATCGGCGCGCGTGGTGAACGTGCACTGCGCGAATATTCGGAGAAATTCGACAACTGGTCACCGGCCTCCTTCAGGCTCTCTGATAGCGAGATAGCCGACTGCGTGCGAAAGTTGCCTCAGGACACCATCAGCGACATCAAGTTTGCCCAGACTCAGATCCGTAACTTTGCCCTCGCCCAACGCGACGCTCTCAAAGATATTGAAATAGAGACCCTCCCTGGCGTCGTGCTCGGTCACAGGAACATCCCGGTCAACAGCGTCGGTTGCTACATTCCGGGGGGCAAGTACCCGATGGTGGCTTCCGCGCACATGAGCGTCGTCACCGCGAAGGCGGCCGGTGTCAAACGAATAATCTCCACCGCGCCGCCCTTCGACGGTGCGCCTCACCCTGCCATTGTCGCGGCTATGCATTTTGGCGGCGCCGATGAAATCTACGCGTTCGGCGGCGTTCAGGCCATCACCTCCATGGCGCTTGGCACGGAGAACATCGCGCCGGTCGACATGATTGTCGGGCCGGGTAATGCGTTTGTTGCAGAAGCCAAACGCCAGTTGTTCGGGCGAGTCGGCATAGATTTGTTGGCCGGTCCCACCGAGACGCTGATTATTGCTGATGGCAGTTGCGACGCCGAAATGGCCGCCGTCGATTTGATCGGCCAGGCGGAACATGGCCCCGGCAGTCCCTCAATTCTGCTCACCAATTCTGCCAAACTGGCCAATGATGTGTCGGGCGAGATTGAAAAACTGCTGGCCTGGCTCCCCACGGCTGCTATCGCGCGCAAAGCCTGGGAGGAGTGCGGCGAGATCATCCTCTGTGATACGCTTGACGAGTTGGTTCAGGAAGCCGACCGGATAGCGTCTGAACACGTGCAGGTGCTCATGCGGGATCCGGATTACTTCCTCCGGCATATGACAAACTTCGGCGCAATGTTTCTGGGCCATCGCACCAACGTTGCTTACGGCGACAAGGTAATCGGCACCAACCATACGCTGCCGACGATGAAAGCGGCACGTTACACCGGCGGTCTTTGGGTGGGCAAGTTCATAAAGACCTGCACTTATCAGAGGGTGCTGACTGACGAGGCTTCTGTGCTGGTTGGCGAATATTGTTCACGTCTTTGCGCCGTTGAAGGTTTTGCCGGCCACAAGGAACAGGCGGATCTGCGGGTACGGCGGTACGGCAAAAAGGGAGCATAGCAGATGAAACAACAATCAGATAGAGCAGTAGCGCTCGTCACGGGCGGAGCAGGGGGGATCGGTTCCGCCATCTGCCGCGCTCTTGCCGCTTCGGAAATGCAGGTGGTCGTTGGCTACAACAGTTCGGCTGATGCGGCTCATGCACTTGCAGAAAATCTGCCGGGCGAGGGGCACATCGCGCTGCCTGCACCTGTCACCGACTGTGCAGGGTTGTCGGTTCTGGCTGATGAGATCCGCACACGTTATGGCCGCTGCGACGTCCTTGTTAACTGCGCCGGCACAACACGCTTCGTGTCGCATCACAATTTGGACGATCTTGATGATGATCTGATTGACACTATTCTGGCGACTAATGTCCGCGGCCCGTTTGCCGCGATACGAGCGTTGCGACCGCTGCTTGAGACGAGTCAGATCCCCGGAGGGGGTGTGATCGTCAACATTTCTTCCATAGCGGCACAAACTGCGGTCGGCAGTAACGTCATGTACTGCGCTTCAAAAGCCGCCATAGATAATATGACCAAGTCGCTTGCCCGGGCGCTTGCACCTAGAATCCGCGTCCTTTCTGTTTCACCCGGCCTGGTCGACACCGAGTTCGTAAAATCAATGGATCCGGCCTGGCGGAATGAACAGGCTGCCCGCACGCCGCTCAAGCGTCTCACGGAACCGGAAGACGTAGCCTCCGCCGTGATAGCTGCAATCAAATATCTCACTTTCAGTACCGGTACTATCATCACTGTTGATGGTGGCCGGATTCTTGGTTGAGTCAATGCTTGAACTGCAATTGTATTGGGAGAGGTAAAAAAATGGGAGTTGGCTCAGCAACTCGAAGTGACTTTAAATGGTTCTCCACGGTTACAACGCGCTGGATGGACAACGATAGCTACGGGCACGTAAACAATGTCATCTACTACAGTTGGTTCGATACGGCAGTTAACCAGTTCCTGATTGCGAATGGAGTGCTTGATATCGAAAACAGCCCCGTAATCGGCTTGGTCATCGAAACTCAGTGCAATTATTTTGCACCTCTCGCATTTCCGGATCGGATTGCCATCGGAATCCGTGTTGCAAAACTCGGAAATTCGAGCGTGCGGTACGAAGTCGGTGTCTTCCGGGAGGATGAAGAAAAGGTCTCGGCGCAGGGGCACTTCGTCCATGTCTACGTCAGCCGCGAGACACGCAGGCCGGTATCCTTGCCCGATAATCTCAGGGCTGTTCTTCAGTCGATCCAGGAGTGATTCCGGTTTCCGGAAAAGGAGCCAGTGGTGTCTAAAGTAACGGTAGTAGCCATGATCGTGGCAAAGAAAGATTGCGTTGAAACCGTTAAATCCGAATTGTTCAAGCTCATCCCCCCGACGAGGGAGGAGAACGGTTGCATCGAGTACAATCTGCATCAGGATAACAGTGACCCCTCAATATTCCTGTTCTACGAAACCTGGGAGAGCGCAGATTCTATTCAAAAGCACATAAATACGGATCATTACAAGGCTTACGTCACAGCTCTTGACGGAAAGTTGGAGGGCAAAGTCGTTAATAAAATGACCCGGATTGCATAAAGTATAACCGCCACCAGCAAACCCCAGGTAAAAGCAGGATTGGCACAAATGACAATATGTGCTTCCCGGCAAAACGTGGGTGTTGATTTCCCTCAATCATGCTCTTCAGTTTTAACCACTCCTTAGATCAAGCCATTCACTGACAGCACGCCAATCATGACAACAAATTGGTCATAAATTATGAAAACTACATCAATCCGTATGAGCTTTTCGTCGCGGAATGAGAAAGCACAATGAACTCGAGATGAAAAAACGGGAGGAATGCAGCCATGAAGACGGCACGCGTAGTTCGGATAGAGGAATGTGGCGGTCCCGAGAAGATGATGCTAACCACGGTCGAACTGCCACCTCCTGGAGATGGTGAGGTACTACTCCGGCAAACGGCAGTGGGGTTCAACTATATTGATGTTTACCAGCGTAAAGGGATTTATCCGCTCCCGCTCCCTACCGGTCTCGGGTATGAGGCCGCCGGAATTGTGGAGGCTGTCGGTCCCGGAGTTGATCAACACCGTCCCGGAGACCGGGTGGCGTACATCAATGCCGGGGTTGGCGCATATGCCGACTACCGCAATGTGCCAGCGGACCGGCTGGTCGGCATTCCTGCCGGAGTTACCAATGAACAGGCGGCTGCGCTGCTGTTCAAGGGATTAACGGCACACTATCTGTTGAAGAAAACCCATGAGGTCAAGCCCGGCGAGATTATTCTGGTACATGCCGCAGCCGGAGGCGTCGGGCAGATACTGTCTCAGTGGGCAAAAGGCCTCGGAGCTTTTGTTATCGGGACTGCCGGTACGGAGGCAAAGTGCGCCATTGCCCGTGAGGCTGGGTGTGATGTCGCCATAAACTATTCGGATGAACAGTGGCCGGCTGCAGTTCTCGAAGCGTCTGGAGGTAAAAAAGCGGACGTAGTGTACGATTCCGTCGGCAAGGATACCTTTCTCAAATCGCTCGATTGCACAGCTCAATTCGGGCTTGTTGTCCTCTACGGTGCTGCTTCTGGTTTAGCACCGGCGATCGAGCCGGATCTGCTCAATAAAAAAGGGTGCCTCTTCCTTACCCGTCCCTCCCTGTTTCCGCACATTGCCGACCCTGCTGTTTTCCGTGCCAACGCAGAGAACCTTTTTGATGCCCTTTCAGCCGGTATGGTAACGGCGCGCATCGGTGCCGAATTCTCTCTTGACAATATCGGTGCGGCACATGCCGCCGCTGAATCCAGAGCAACTCAGGGTGCAATACTGATAATTCCATAGGGCACCGAGGATGGAGTGGGTACGATACGGTTGTGTTCAATTATTTCGACCCAGAAGAACGTAAGAAACGATGTAGGACTGTATTTCCTGAAGACTGTCGGAAAGCTTCCGAACTTGGAGCAAAACTGGTAAAATAGTGCCAGTAGGTAACAGGGATGTGCGGCCGATTTGTAACCGCCATACCCTACGAGGAGGTGTCATGATGAAAGCAGCACTGTTATTCCTGATCTTGGGCATTTGTGGTTCCGGTTTGGCCAATGCCTCGGAATTATTCGAGAAGGATGTATTTAAAACTACGGCTGGGAATCTTGAAATTACCTTCATTGGTCACGGTTCCATGATGATGAAGTTCGGCGGCAAAGTTGTCCATGTCGATCCGTACAGCAAGCTGGCTGATTATGCCACGTTGCCCAAGGCTGACCTCGTAATCATCACCCATGATCACCAGGACCACCTTGATATGGCAGCCCTGCAGCGAGTGACTACCGCGAAAACAGTTAAAGTCATAACTGAAAAATGCGCGGAGAAGGTAGCGGGTGGCATCGTCATGAAGAATGGAGACATCAGGAAAGTTGAGGGTATAACTGTTGAAGCCGTTCCGGCGTACAACCTTGTGCACAAGCGCGACAATGGACAGCCGTATCACCCCAAGGGGGATGGCAACGGGTATATACTTACATTTGCTGATACGCGGCTCTATATTGCCGGAGATAGCGAAAACGTTCCCGAAATGGGCCTGCTGAAGCAAATTGACATTGCTTTCTTGCCGATGAATCTTCCATTTACGATGACGCCGGAAATGGTTGTCAATGCAGCCCGATCTTTTCGGCCTAAAGTGCTCTATCCCTACCATTATGGGGAGACAGACACTACTCGGCTGGTCACTTTGCTCAAGGAGGATCGGGATATTGAAGTACGGATTCGCCGAATGCAGTAGGTATATCTGACCCAAGCAACCGAGCCTTTGAAAAAACTTGCACAGAACCGAAGCATAGCTGATCTTGCAAAAGGAGAACGATGAAATGAAAAAATCAATCGGAGCCAAAACGCAACTGTTTCCAACCCCGGTTCTTATGGTCGGTACGTATGACCAGAACGGCAAACCCAATCTTATGAATGCCGCATGGGGAGGAATTTGCTGCTCACAGCCACCGTGCGTTGCTGTGTCATTGCGTAAAGCAACCTATTCCTACAACTGCATTGTCGAACGTAAAGCTTTCACTATTGGTATCGCGTGCGAAACAAAAATGGCCGAGATCGACTACTGCGGTATCTATTCCGGGCGTGATGTCGACAAATTTGCCGTCACCGGACTTACCCCGGTCAAAAGTGAACTGGTGGATGCTCCGTATGCCGCAGAACTACCAGTGGTGCTGGAGTGCCGTCTGCTGCATACCATTGAAATCGGCCTGCACACCCAGTTCATTGGCGAGATCATCGACGTCAAAGGAGATGCTGACCTGTTTGACGACAATGGGCAACTCGACATAATGAAAATTCAGCCACTCATTTTCGATACATCGCATAAAGGGTATCATAGCGTTGGGTCATGTCTTGGTCAGGCGTTCTCGATTGGAAAGCAGTTTCACAAATGACCGACTCAACTTCCACATCATTTGAAAAAAGATTTTTGTCAGCTGCAACCCATGTGATACCCACAAATTAAAAAGCACCTGCGAGATTATCGCAAGTGCTTTATTTATTTGGCGTCCCCTGGTGAACGCACTTCGAACTTTTTAACGGATTCAGTTCAAATCCGTATTACGGTATTGGAAAGAAACTAACTCAGACGTGCTTCATCGAATGTTCTTTCATCCACTCCCGAAGCGCCTCGTTCATGCGGGTCTGCCACCCTTTGCCCGTGGCCTTAAATGCAGCGAGAACGTCCAAATCAAAACGGACTGTTTGCGAAGCTTTAGTCTGTCCAGGCGGACGACCGCGACGGACAAGTTTGGTGCCTTGCATAAGGTCAGCTTTTTCAAACCAAATAGCGGTCAATTCTGGTGCATCATCAGGATCAACCAAGATGTTTTTCGTAACGGCTGATTTCGCGGTCATTAGCGTACCTCATAGAAATTATTCGGCGGGCATCGTTTCTCGTCGTCCAGACAATCACAACCATTCACCGGGCTAATAACCCAACGGTGATGAAACGCTCCTCGCCGTAGTCTGAACGATCATCGCGGGCGATAAAGTGAAGGCCATCGAAAACCTTGCTGGAGTTAGCAAAATCAAGACCACGCTCCAACAGGGTCTTTTCTCTTTTTGCAGTATCAAACTCGATGATCATGGACTTAACGTAACAACAAAAAGGCGTCTCGTCAATAATTAATGTTACAACATAATATTATCAGATACTGAATTGTGAAATATTGGAAACATGCTACGTACTGAATAGCGTAGGTGATCGTACTCAAAATTCGAGGAGAGCGGGCTGATTGAGGACAGAATACTTGCTACAGATCGAATCCTCAGAAGATGAGTGGTGCGTTAAAGATTCTAAGTATGACAAAAACTATTATGTTGACTGCGTGCAGAATTTATCACCTGAATCAGACCTTTATGCAGAGACTGGGGGGAGAATTGGGATCGAAGTAACCGACACTCATGCTACAGGACCTTCCAAAATAAAAGCTCTTAAGCGTGCCGGGCACGTAGTGTTTGAGCTGAAAATGATACCGGATTGGCATATTGCGAACGAAACAAAAATCACATCTGGTGATCTAAAGCTACTCCGAGCGTGGATAAATGGCTTGCTCCTAAAAGGATCGTATCTTTCCTCCCTTGCACAACCATTTAATGTCAGGTTTTAGATCCTGCCTGAAAAAATAATAGTATATTCACTTAATATGTGTCATATAGTACCCATTAAATATTTTAGTGGGTACTATATGGCTCGTAATTCATTAGGAAAAGAAGGCCTCGCCCTTTCTGCATATCAAGCGATTACGGTGTTGGGCGCTAACATCCAGACAGCCCGAAAACGCCGAGGCTGGACTTTAGAAGAGATGGCTGGCAGCATGTTGGTTACCAGAAGAACCCTTTCCCGCCTGGAATCCGGGGACCCATCCGTCGGGCTATCGGTATTAGCCGCAGCTCTCCATGCACTCGGTGTAGTGAATGACTTGCAGAGTGTCGCTGCCCCTGAAAACGATGCCGTAGGATTGTTTTCCGAAAAACAACGCCTGCCGCAAAGGGTCAGGAAAAAATTACTCAATAAAGACGAACTGGATTTCTAGCCATGCCTCGAGAGCAAAAAGTATATGTATTTATCTACCTCCCCGGCGAGACTGTTGCCGTCCCTGCCGGTATTTTCACCCACTATCCCGATGATGGCATCGGTCGCTTTGCCTATGGGCTCCGCTATCTGGAACGCTTAGATGCTCTGGCAGTGGATCCTGTTTCACTGCAACTGGGAGCAGATCTCAAAGATGCAGGTACAAACGGCGGTCTGTATGGTGCCTTCCGGGACGCTTCTCCCGATTATTGGGGGCGCCTGGTTATTGCTACTGAACTGAAGGCTGCCCCTGAATCTTTGGGAGAAATGGACTTCCTGCTGCATGGCAATGCCTCCCGAGTCGGCTGTCTTGATTTCAGTGTCTCACTGGAACAGGGAGAACCTGAAGCAAGACCACCCTCTTTTCAGTCGTTAGCAGACATTTTGGAAGCGGCCAAGCAACTGCAACATGGTGAACCGGTCAGGCACGACCTGCTTCAGTTGCTCGAACAGGGAAGTAGTATTGGTGGTGCCAGGCCAAAATGTACTGTGGAACTGGATAATGCACTCTGGATTGCAAAATTTCCGGCTTGTGGTGATTCTGTCAACTTTCCCCGGATAGAATATGCCACCATGCTGTTGGCGCAAACCTGCGGCATAACGATTCCGGAGATTCGCATCATTACCGTTGGCGATAAGGATGTACTGTTAGTAAAACGCTTTGATCGATTAAAAACTGCCGAGGGCTATCAACGCTTTGGATTTTTGAGTGCCCTGTCACTGATGGAATGGGATGAACGTGATCGTACCCAATGGAGTTACCCTGCATTGGCCGACAAGATGCGGGCCACTGTGTTGGCGCAGCCGGCAGATCTCAAAGAACTATTCCGCCGCATGGTGTTTAATGTCCTCTGCAGGAATACTGACGACCATCCACGAAATCATGGCTTTCTTTGGGGTGTAAAAGGGTTTGCATTATCTCCCGCGTACGACATAGTTCCGACTCCAACACGACTTGGTGTTGGCACAGACTTTTCGCTCTCTATGTCTCTGGGCGATCGGGGGAGAGAAGCGACACTTGCAAATGCAATCAGCGTATCAACACGCTTTGGCTTGTCACAAAAAGAGGCACAATTTACCATTGAAGAAATAAAGGTACACGTTGCTACGTGGGAGGAACAGTTTACGTCACAACAAACGGTTTCGCCTGTTGACATTGAAGCAATTCGGGCCTGTTTTTTGGGTAACGAAACTGTACTCTGAAGCTGTGTCATTTCAGTCAACGATGGTTGCCTGAAATGACAAGGGGGGACAGATGAAAAATTACATTGCATATTTACGGGTGTCCACCGACAAGCAGGGCGAGCAAGGTCACGGGATCAATGCCCAGTGACAGGCAATTGCAAACTACCTGGTCGCATGTGGCGGTGAGTTTCTGGAGGAATATGTCGAAGTCGAGAGCGGCAAAAAGAATGAGAGACCTGAACTTCAGAAGGCCATCAGCCGCTGCAAGTTGTCCCGTGCAACATTGATCATTGCCAAGCTTGATCGGCTGTCCAGGAACCTGGCCTTCATCGCGAACCTCATGGATGCCGGAATCGATTTCATCGCCTGTGACAATCCCTTTGCCAACAAGCTGACTATCCACATTCTTGCAGCTATAGCAGAACATGAGCGAGAGATGATCAGCCGGCGGACTCGGGAAGCTCTGGCAGCCGCGAAGTCAAAAGGAATAACTCTAGGCGGTTACCGGGGGACATCACTTTCTGATGAAATACGGCGGAATGCTTTGTCAGCTCGACAAATCAAAGCAAAGGAATATTCAGCAAATGTTATCCCGCTTATTCAACAACATCTGGAAGCTGGTTACAGTCTAAATGCGACGGCCAGGATACTTAATCAGCAGAAAGTTGTTACTGTCCGCGGTGGACGATGGACGGCAAAATCAGTAAGCCGAGTGCTCAGTTGCGCAAAGTAGAAATCTTATAGGCTCTTCAGTTTGTCGTTCCAGTATTCGACGTACGCCAAGTAACCTTTTTCAGTTGTGAGGAACTGAATATGCTGTTCAGGAGCAATTTTGTAAGCTGGCATCTTTTTCAGCCCCAACCGACGAGCTTTTTCCATCCGATGGTTGCCATCGATCACGTTATAGCGGCCGGGCGATATTTCTGCAATGATAACCGGTTTGGCCACATCGACTGATGGGAGATGTTCTTCATTGAATTTTGATGCCCCCCTGTTGAAATCCTCTACAAGCACCTCTTCGCAAACAATGCCGGTTAGCTGAATGTAATCGGCCAGTTTGGTGACATTGAAAACGAAGATGCCGTTAGGATAGAGTTCGTCACCATCTTCTTCAGGGCATGGCGTGAAGCGCTTATTGATTTTCAGTTTTCTATTCAATCCGCATTTCCTCCTTGATACCCGCACTGTTCAACGGTTCTTCCGCCGGGATGCCTTGGCCATTTTCTTCTTGTTTTTGCGTTTTACATTCGCTTTCTTGTCGATGTGCGGAACCTGACGAGGCATGACATCAGGGCCGCCATCAACCTCTTCACACATTGCCAGAAGCTGTTCGATATCTTCAGGAACGCGCCAGGACAGTTCCCGCCGCACATTGGTGAGGGAGTGTTCGAGTCCCAGATCCAGGGTGCGTTCAAAATCCTTCAGAGTGATCGCACCCGGTATGATAAGCCCGTCTTCATAGGATTTCCGGACTACGTCCATAACTTCGTCTGGATACAGATCACACAGGGAGTTGGCAACGCCGGCCCAGAAATATGAGCCGGGGTCAGCTTCATCGCCGGTCAGCAATCCAGCTAGGAAGTCTATGGTCTCCTCACGGTCAGTCATTCCGGCAACCACGGCAAGGCAGAGCGCCTCTATGGCACCCCAGCGAACAAATTCATCGGCGCTGCGATCGAGTATCAGCGCCTTGACGCCGTCAAGGGAGCCACCACCGGTCCGGAGCAGAAAGGCCGGAAGCACTGTAGTTTTTATGTCGCCAAGCAATTCATGAAGAATATCTCCTGACAGGCTGAACAGCGACAGCATCAGTGGGTGGGCACGCTCCTCTCGGAAGTGGGCCAGCAACAGGAGAGCATAGGGGAGCAGGTCGTGGTCTTCGGCAAGATAGCCTTCTGGATCTGCAATAACCGCTTCCAGATGCGCCAGCAGGTGGGGAACGATTGCGCCCCATTGTTCGATGGCTTCATCGACCAGCTCAATTTTTGTCCGACCGGTCCAGAAGTCGAGGTCGGCTAATAGTTCATCCATGGGGCGTTGTTCCATGGATGTATCCAGATTTGCGGTCGTCATTCATAAGCTCCGTAATGGAAAAGTCCAGCTTGAATGAACCTTTGAGTCATTTGTGATCCCATTTGGCGCATTTGGCGCATTTATGGCCTAATCGTAAACCAACTCTTATTCATTCTCTGATGGCGCATTTGGCGCAATTATGGCGCGATTCCGTTTAAGCTTGTATTGTGAGCCTCGGCCTTTACCTTCTAGCTCGACTATCCCTATTTGAACGAGTTCATTGAGATCCCGAGTAGCTGTTCGTTGAGGACCACCAACAGTATGCTGATATTCTGCATTGGTAATAAGACCATGTGTCTTAATATAGGCAGGTTTAGTATAATTCGGCTATTCGGAAAGCATGGTGAAAATATTCATTTATACCCAGTTTAACGACGTCAGTCCCTTTATTCGGTCAAACTCCCGCAGGTTGTTGGTTACAAGTGTGGCACCGCAGCTCCTGGCATGGGCAGCTATCAACATATCCATGGCGCCTACAAGAGTGCCAACCTTTTCCAAAGAGGCCCTGATCGCCCCATAATGATCTGCGGCAAACTCATCCCAAGGAATAACAACCAATCTCGATACAAAGTTATCAATTTCGCGCCGTATGACAACACCTTTAGGATGGCGAGCTGCTCCGTAATACAATTCAGCGAGTACAATTGCTGAAATGCATATATTCCCGACGCCAACTTCTTCGAATTTCTGCTTTACTACTGCTGGATGATTTTTGAGGATGTAACTACAGATATTGGTATCGAGCATATAGCGCATCAAAACAACTCCCGTGTTTCAGGAGGGACATCGTTTCTGTCAGAAAGAAAATCCGTAGGTACCTTTGAAGGTTGTGAGAAAAAGTCATCCCAACTCTCGGGCTTAGGCCTAAGAACAATTGAATCGCCTTTGCGTTCAATGAAAACTTCATGGGTAGAAAACCGGAATTCAGCAGGCAAACGCACTGCCTGGCTACGACCGTTCTGAAATATTTTAGCAGTTTTATTCATCGTAAGCCTCCTTCAGGTATATATCAGTGGTATATCACATTTCGATGTAGTTTGATAGAAGAATATTTCGGCACGTATTCCCGGTTCTTCCGCGATCAGATCAGTCTGTGCAACTACGAACGCAAACTGCGGAAGAATGGGGTCGCTCTGTTGTCAATCACCCAACTGACGGCAGACGACCAGTCAGGCGAGATGACCCGCAGGGTTATCGCCATGTTCGACGAGTTCTCAAGTCTGGAGAATGCCAAGCATACCCTGCGGGCCATGAACGAGAATGCACGCCAAGGCTTCCATAATGGCTCACAGCCGCCATTCGGCTATGGGTTGGAGGAAGTGGAGGCTCCGGGACGCAAAAAGAACAAGAAGCGGCTTATTATCGATTCCGACGAGTCCGCTGTTGTCCGCCGCATCTTTTCAATGTACCTGGAGGGAAGCGGGGGCCTCAAGGGGGTAGCATCGGACCTGAATGGCAAGGGGGAACTGCGCCGGGACAGAGTATGGAGTACGAACGCGATCCATCATGTCCTGAATAATGTCATATATCGCGGGGAACGTATTTTTAACCAGCACCACTTTAAAAGCGGCGTGGAAAAGCCGGAAGAAGAATGGATTCGGGCAGAGATGGAAGCCATTATTGCACCTGAAATATTTGACCTGGTAGCCAAGAAGCTGAAATCGCGTAGTCCTGCCATGTCGAATCCGCGACTGACGTCATCCCGGCGACTACTGACAATGGTACTCAAATGTGGCATCTGTGGTGCAAATATGATTCTGGCTACCGGCAAGCAGAACCGTTACCGCTATTACAAGTGCTCAACCAGGGTTAAGAAGCATCTGGGACTGTGCACTTCCAAAGCGGCTCCCATGGAAAAACTGGATCAGGCGGTACTTGAAGCACTGGCCGACAAGGTATTTACTCCGGCGCGGGTGGCGGCAATGCTGGCGGAACTGAAGCAGCAGATGGCAGGGGACAAGCCGGTAAGCATGCAAGACCTCATGAAACAATTGGAAGCAGTACGTTTCAGGTTGGCAAACATCTATAAGTCGATTGAAATGGGAGTTGAGTTGGATGATCAGTTCCGGAAAAATCTGAACGGACTCAAGAAACTGGAGGCGGATGTCTCGGCAAGAATCGCAAGCTATGAACACTCACCCCAGGCAATGGTTGATTCTATTGACAGGGATGAAGTAGCCACGTTTTGTAAGCTGCTGAGGGAGCGTCTGCTGGATACATCTAAGCCGTTCAGCAAAGAATATTTGCAACTGCTGGTGAAGGAGATCGTGCTGGATGGCGATAGTGAGAAGATCAAAGGCGGATATGCGTCACTGGCAGGAGCAATAAAATTTACGGCCCAAAAAAAGAAATTGAGTACCCCTGGTGAGGTACTCAATTCCAATAGTGTTTGGCGTCCCCTGGCGGACGCACTTCGAACTTTTTAACGCCACTGGTTCAAATCCGGAATCCGGATTTGAAATGAGAAATATGTGAATTAAGCCTTCGGATTATCACCGTATGTGGGAGCACCCACCTCCAGCGCTGATGTAAAACAAACGGATTAGTGCCCAAACATGCTGGATGGCATAGCGGGTCGGGCTTCTTCGCGGTTTAATAATGCACTCATTATCAAACGGGCGACCCCGCAGGAATCCCCGCCATGTTCTTGTTCGTGCTCATCGTCAGATGAGTGGAGTGCCGTATGCTTCTCATAAACATTACGGCCGGACCCCGTCATTTTTCGGTCTTTATCGGGAATCGGAAATAACCGTCCCTCAAAGACCGTGCCCCACACCGGAATATTTTTTAACTCTTTGGGCGCGATGGTAAAGGGATCTTCTTCAAGTACCGTGAAGTTGGCAATCTTGCCGGGAGCAATGCTGCCCAGTTCGTTTTCTTTGCGCCAGGAATAGGCTGATTCAATCGTAACCGCCCGCAGAGCATCTTTTACAGAAATGCGCTGTTCCGGTCCTGCTACCCGTCCGGATGGTGTGATGCGGTTGACTGCAGACCAGGCAAGGAAGAGCGGGTCGCTCGGCCCCATCGGCAGGTCCGAGTGGAAGGAAAGTGGAATGTTACGTTTACGCACTGATGCAGCACGAACCATAACATCCGCACGGGCTGGTCCAAGGCCGACTTCACTGTATTTATCAGCAAATCCGACAGGGTAATACGGGTTAGCGCTTACAATGGCCCCCAGACGAGCTATGCGGGCAATCTGTTCTTCTGATGAGTTAGCAAAATGTGCAATAACGGTACGGTGATCGGCACGTGGAGTTTCAGCCATGCGTTTTTCAAGAACATTAAGCAAGGTCTCCAGTCCAGCGTCTCCGTTTACATGGATATGCAACTGATACCCTGCGTCCCAGTACAGCTTTGTTCTTTCCTCAAGCTTTTCCGGTGTCATCAGCCATTCACCGTTGTGTCCGTCCAGATAGCCCTCTTTCATCTGCATCAGTTGCGAAATAATAGCACCATCCGCAAAAAGTTTGATCTGTTTCGGAAAGAAAGAAACCTTACCCGTCGGCGCCAGAGCCACTTGTTTTTCAGCATCGGCAAGTGATTCTGTCAGCCCCAGCCCCTTATCCACCTGCTGACGGGCGTCGGGTAGGAAGTAACTGTAAAACGGAGTCTCGCCTGCTCCCAGTATTTGTTTGTAAGATTCCCAGATTTCAGGCGTGTAAACAGCCCCCGGCTCATTAAAGGCGGTCACGCCGTTGGCATGCAGATACATGACCATCTGCTTCAGACCAAACGTTATACGCTGGGGAGTGGCAAATACTTTCAACAGAGGTACGACCATCAGGTTGATACCTGTCTCCCACCAGTGACCCTCTTGCCAGTTCACCATTTCACTGGCGCGCCCCTTGCCTTTCATACCCTCCTCGGTCAAGCCCAAGGCTTTGATTGCAGCTGTATTGAGGTAGAATTCATGGCACGAACGTTGCCAGATCGCGATTGGCCGCGTAGTACTTATGGCATCAAGAGTTTTGCGATCTATCTTGCCATGCCAGAGAACATGATAGCCCCATGAAAAAAGCCATTCTTTCGGATCTGTTATTTTGGCGTTTGCTGCTTTCAGTCTTGCCAGATACTCGTTAGCACTATTGGCTGCCTTGAAGGTACGCCCTGGCAGCACCCAATCTTCAGTGGCAATGACCTCCGTAGAAAGAGTCAGGGCGCCCAGAATCGGATGTAAGTGTTGATCTATCAAGCCTGGAAGGATAATCTTATCCTTAAATGTCTGATCAACACTAAAGCGCTTGTCACCAAGCGCCGCTTTTACTTCTGAAAAGGTACCGGCAGCTATAATACGTTTATCCGAGATTGCAACAGCGGTTGCTTCCGGGTTTGCATGCTCCATAGTGATAATCTTTTTGGCTATGAAGATCTTTACTGGCTCCGGTTCTAATGATTGGGAAAGCTGCCGGATGGCATCTGTCTGGGCACAGGCCATCCCGCTCACCATCAGGAAACAAATAATGCATAGAGTAATAACTTTATATGCGCAAAATTTTATACACATGATTAACCACCATCTAACATGAGTTGTGTTCTTACGTACAGATTACGGTGTCACGTATAACCGGTTTAAATGGTGCGACGCAAGCCCAAATCTACCTATTGAAAACTACTTTCCAGAACGCAGGAGCGTAAAGCTCCCTGTTTCATCAACAATCAGTTCATTCTGCGGCAACTCAATCATCACCGGCCTGGTTGCCGGTATCTTGAGCAATTCATTCAGATCAACCATTCTGACGGTCCGGTTAAGCATGGTGTGATAGTAGTAACGCAGGTTGCTTAGGTCGGCCATGGAAGTCCAGCTGGTGGCCTCCTTCGTAGTTATCACGGCAGGATCTGTGGGACTGGTTTCCACCACAGAGCCTTCAGGTATGTCAAACTGATTGAGTATCTTGAAAGAGCGGGCGATCGCTTCATCAGAGGTGCGGATAGTATTATTGGTTACGGTTGCGTTCAGGAAGTACATCGCCCTGATAAACCGCGATGTAGAGGTAAAATCACCGGGCAGGCCTATGCCGCCGGTGCCGTTGCTCAGCATAGTGTAAGGGCTGCCCATAAAAGAGGTGCCCGTAAAGTTTTTGGTCTGCAGGCCTACGTAATTACGCAAGTTCATCACCTGCCAGTCGTAAGTCGGATTATTGGTAATAGCCCCCACCGATGGAAATACCTTGGCCTTACCGTTGACAAACTCAATCACAATGGCCTTGCCGCTCTTGTCCACCACATGGTAATGCAGGTGCGGCATTTTGGTCGGGTCCTTGAACGGCTTTTTAAGCAGGGATACGTCGAACATCCGCACCACAACATTATTCAGCCCCTTCTCCACCTCTTCAACTGTGCTGAACTGCCCCAGCACCCAACCGACAAAATCCATATTGGAGATATTATTCTGCCCCAATAGGTTGGAAGGCATGTTGGAATAGGTTTCAAAGCCCATATGGTACAGCCCGCCGCAATAAAGCCCCTGTGAGTTAATGCCGTCATTGATCTCGGTCAGGTTGTACTCAAACTTTTCACCCTCGCTACGCGGTTTCTTGACCAAACGCATCGGCGTAAATCCGACGTAGCCATACTTCACCGGCCAGTTGTATCCTTTGACGCTCTCCGTTTTTTCCGGGTTGTTGTCAATCTCTCTGATACAGGTATCCAGCACCGAGCTGTCAAGGGAGGTCAGTCTGCAACTGTCGTACACAAACCCTTGGGGTACGTACATCAACTTCCAGTAGGCCACATCAGGACCAAACTCCATGGTCCTACCGGCAAAGGTCCGCAAAGCGCTTCCCGCTCCCTCCATGGGGGCGCTAAACGTAATGCCGGTGCAGGCCATAGCGGTCCCATCAGCTATAAACAGAACGGCAGCGGCACAGAGAGTAAGTAACGACTTGGCAATTCGTGAACAGATTGTAGGCATAATTTTCTCCTGTTTTTTGCCCTTGATTACTGGGCCTTGATGATAAGCGGCTGCCGACTGTCTTTCGGGGCAACCGCGCCTGAATTCAATGGATTTTGAATGATCCGTGGTGCTGCCGGTCTGTCAGTCACACGATCCTTGGCAGGGTCGTATATTGTCAGCGAGGCAATTGTTGGCTCTTTTGGAACTATCAGCTTTCTAGCAGAGATGCCTTCACGTTTCTTCCCATCGGTATCTATGTAAAAACTTTCACCGGCCTGTTCTACCAGGGCAATTCCATCCTCGGAGAAATCAGAGGCATTTGTATAGGCCGGGGCAATGATAAATACCCCCTTTTTGTTCAGATACCCCCATTTGTCACCCTGTTTGAAGGCTGCCAGCTTACCAACGAACGGACTGCCTCCGTCGAACTGCGGGTTAATTACGAACTTACCATCCCGGTTGATCACTCCCCACTTGGAGTCATCCTGCACCACCGCCACCCCTTCGCTGAAGTTTAGGGCGAGATCAAATTGAGGATCAATACTCCAGTTGCCGTCATTCTTCACGTAGCCCCAGTCTTTACCAATCCTGGCAGGAGCGAGTTCGTTATTAAAGGATCCGGTATCACTAAAGCGGGGATTGATGACAAAATGTCCTCGCGTGTCGATAAAACCCCATTTATCTTTGATTCTGACTGCCGCTTTTCCTTCTTTAAAGGCCTTGGTCTCATCAAATTGCAGAGAGATAATCATCTTGCCATCACTATTGATATACCCCCAACTGCCGTCTTGCTTGACAGCAACAAGGCCTTCCGAAAACTCACCCATGCCTTCCTCAAAGCGGGGGTTCACAACGTAACGTCCTTTTTTGTCAATAAGCCCCCACTTTTTATCAAGCTTAACAGGAGCGTAACCTTCCCGGAAATGCTTTACTTCGTGATAGATCGGCTCGATTACATGCTTGCCAACTGCGTCAATAAAACCCCACCTGCCTTTAATGTAAATACCAGCCATACCTTCAGAATATTTCACAAGACGCTCTATTGTACTTTCGTTTTTCTTGTCAGTTTCAGAGGCTTGGGAAAAACCGGCCAAGCAGAGACTGATAAGAACAGTACACATGATCATATGTTGCCACATTTGTCTGCTACGCATCATCATTTTAGTCCTTTCTTAAAATAGATTGGTCTGAGGTTACGCATACATTACAGTTACTACCTCTTCGGAAATTCAGAGTTGACCGCCCGCTTAAAATGAAAATGCCGTTTCCCCGGAACTGCACCGGAAAAACGGCATTAATATTCAATGAACTTTTGATATTGAAGCGTATCCACAACATAATTACCGTCAGTAGCTCGGCAAGAACAAACCGGTGGGTAACAGTTACGGCAATGGTACCATTCACTACTGCTTTCAGACACTTTCGTACCCCTTCTGCCCGGACGGCGGCTTTACCACACGCAGTCTCCCGCAGGTGTCTTTTCAAGGTTTATCTCTTTTGATCCGCTGTATACACACCTAGCCTGATATTTTACTGTTGTCAAACTGTTTTTATGGTACTCGGGACCGGCATATGGCCAATCACGCCAAAGTAGTAACCTTGAAATATGAGCCATAAATCCTTCAATCTATTGAAAAATGTGGCACTTAGATAAAGAAAAAGGTCATATTCCATAGAAGTTAGACGCCAATCGAACCAACTGGGGGTATCACCTTTTCATGCAAATCATATCACAATAGTAGATCTGCAAAGAAACCAGAAATTAAGGTAGAGGCTACCGCCAAAGGAATGACAGTCAACGCTGAATACAGTTTTTCTGATGTAGTACAAATGACCGTTTGTGCTCAGCTAGCAGGCGCAACTGCTTTAGAGCACAGCCATCAGAGCAGACCGTCACGACGCAGGCTATCGAAAAAGAATCGCCCCAGTTCCCGACTGACTTGGGCTGTTTCGTCAGCATCGGAGGTCGTGACCGTTGAACTCCAGACAAGTTTTTCCGTTGCAATATCAAACAGGCTTGCCTGAAGCGTTGCCCGGAGGAAATCATTGTGTGAAGAGATAATGTTGGCTCCAAAGACTCCAAAAGCCCCATCGCCCCCATAGACAGCGGCAGCCGCCCCCCCCTGATTAACAACGCTCTCCCCGACTGCTGTTGCACGCGTGGTTAGCACGGCGTCGCAACCGGATGCCTTAACGGCGGCAACTATTGCCGCACGGGTAGTCTTGTCCATGTTCAGAAGCGGAATAACCATATTGCCCGGCACCGCTACCACGTGGTGCTTGCTCAATTCGTCAGCAACAAGGTTCTCGAAGGTGCTGCGCTTGCCCTCATCGCGAGCAATTCCCAGGATCATCACTTTTTGGTAGTGGCGTCCCTCCACCGCAGGCTTATGCCACGATTCGACGACTTTCAGGGACGAACAGCCTCCAGAGAACAGCAGCATAATGACGGCCATACTGTAGAATACGAGCCTTGTGTGTTTGCGTAGTTGTGCGCGTACCATTACTTCCTCCAATTTCAATCAGTTCAGAATAATATTCCTGCTGCAGCCCTCAAAGTAACCCGTCTTTGGTCATTGCCTTGATCACTGTGTCAGCAAGATCCCGGCTGACGGTGATAACACCTTCAGGATTAACAGCAGTTGAGGTGCCCGACCAGACCAGACGACCTGTTCCGGAATCGAAGAGATTTATTTCGATGGTTGCCTCCGTTGACGTGGTGACCTCCACCGATGCATGCTCAAAAGTTACATATTCGGCACTGCCTCCGTAAAAATCGAAAAGGTCGGTGGGGTAGATATTTGACCCGATATAGCCGGTATTGGTGTACCCTCGATCCGTCATGATAAAGCCGGAACGAACATCAGAAACTTTTTTCATACCGACCATGCGCGTAGTGATAACACCATCAACGCTGGATTTATTCACCGCTTCTTCCAGGTTGGCCCGTGTCAGTTTGTCTTTGTCAGCAGTAATTGTGTAGCTGGCAACAGCGACACCCCCCTTTTTAACAATTTCTGAAGCAAATACCTCCTCAAAGACCTCGCGCACCTGCCGTTTTTCTGAGATTCCTACAACCAAAAGCGTGCGGTACTGCTTTGCCGGCACTCCGGAATCCTTCCAGGAATTGTGTAGCGAAACGGATGAGCATCCTGTCACTACGGCTATCACCAGAAAAACCAGAAAAACCCATGTCAAATTCTTCATATTTTCCCCTCCTATTACAATTGAAACCAGTCACACATGGGTATTCTTACGAAGTCGGCCGGGTATTCCGATGAAGTCAGCCACCCCCTGAGGGGTGCGCCGCTGGGTGAAAATCAGATTCTCACATGGTTTGCGGATGCGCAGAGCCAGATAAAACAAATGTCAGGACAGATGGGGGTAAATAAAGGGAAGGACTTAGCGGCACTTTCCCAACAGGCTCTACAGTTTGCCAGATCGG